>CAYMTM010000246.1:0-6497 GCA_964393375.1 uncultured Rhodospirillaceae bacterium | reverse complement strand
CAGGCCGCCGGCGAACGCGGGGCCAGAGGCATGATTTTCCTGCACTTCGCCCCCCTGATCGGCCTTGTTGCGGGGGGGCGCGCCGCGCCGCTACTGTAGACGCAACCTGCCGCAGGAAGGGCTGTTTGTCGTTGCGTTACATCAGCACGCGGGGCGCCGCCCCGGTCCTTGAATTCGACGATGTTCTGCTCGCCGGGCTCGCCCGCGACGGCGGACTCTATGTCACTGATTCCTGGCCCGTTTTCGGCCCGGACGCTTGGCGGGCGTTGCGCGGCTTGTCGTACCCGGAGTTGGCGTGGCGGGTGATCCAGCCGTTTGTCGGCGGCCGGATCGACGACGCCACGCTGTCGCGTCTGACGCGCGAATCCTATGCCGGCTTCGAGCATCGCGCGGTGGCGCCACTGAAGCAGCTGGACCAGGGTCTGTGGCTGATGGAGATGTTCCACGGCCCCACCCTGGCGTTCAAGGATTTCGCCCTCCAGCTTCTGGGCCGGCTGTTCGACCATGTGCTGGCCCAGCGCGGCAGCCGCTGCACGATCGTGGGCGCGACGTCCGGCGACACGGGCTCCGCCGCGATCGAGGCTTGCCGCGACCGGGCGAACCTGGACGTCTTCATGCTGCATCCGTTCGGCCGCGTGTCCGAGGTGCAGCGCCGCCAGATGACGACCGTGCTGTCGCCCAATGTGCACAACATCGCCATCGACGGCAGCTTCGATGACTGCCAGGACCTGCTGAAGGGCCTGTTCAACGACCTCGATTTCCGCGACCGGGTCGGGCTGTCGGCGGTCAATTCGATCAACTGGGCGCGGATCGTCGCGCAGATCGTCTACTACGCGCACGCGGCGCTGGCGCTCGGCGCCCCGGAGCGCAAGGTCGCGTTTGCCGTGCCCTCCGGCAATTTCGGCAACGTCTATTCGGCCTATGCCGCGCGCGCGATGGGCCTACCGGTCGCCCGCTTGATCGTCGGTTCGAACCGCAACGACATCCTGCCCCGCTTCTTCGGTTCGGGCGAATTGAAGATCGACACGGTGCATCCCACGCTGAGCCCCAGCATGGACATCCAAGTGTCAAGCAACCTCGAGCGCCTGCTGTTCGACCTTTTCGACCGCGATGGCGCGGCGATCGCCAAGGCCATGCAGACCTTCCGCGGCGAGGGCCGTCTCGATGTCGGCGCAGCGCGGCTCGACCGCGCCCGGGCGCTGTTCGCGGCTGCCCGCTTCGATGATGCCGAGACCAGGCAGATCATCGCGCGCGAGTTCAAGGCCACCGGCGAGGTGCTGGACCCGCACAGCGCGATCGGCGTGGCGGCGGCCCAGGCGGCCGCGCTTCCGCGCGACGTGCCGGTGGTGGCGCTGGCAACCGCGCATCCCGCGAAATTTCCCGACGCGGTCGAGCAGGCCATCGGCAGGCGCCCCGCGCTTCCGGAGCGCATGCGGGATCTTTACACGCGGGAAGAGCGCTGCACGCGCCTGCCCAACGACCTGGGCGCGCTGCGCGAGTTCATCCTGGCCAGGGCAGGCGCGCGCGACGGGAAGCGGAGCGCGGCATGACGCTGCGCGTGACGACGCTCGGCAACGGCTTGCGCGTGGCGACCGATCGGATCGGCACGGTGGAATCCGCGACGGTCGGTGTGTGGTGCGACGTCGGTACGCGCGACGAGCCGGCGCCGGTCAACGGTGTGGCGCACCTGCTCGAACACATGGTTTTCAAGGGCACGCGCCGGCGCAGCGCCAGCGCCATCGCCGAGGAAATCGAGAATGTCGGCGGCCACATGAACGCCTACACGGCGCGCGAGCAGACCGCTTATTACGCCCGCGTGCTGAAGGGCGACTTGGCGCTGGCGGTCGACCTCATCGCCGACATACTGCAGCACTCGCTGTTCGACCCCGACGAATTGCGGCGCGAGCGCGCAGTGGTGCTGCAGGAGATCGGCCAGGCCAACGACACGCCCGACGACATCATCTTCGATCATTTCCAGGCGGCCGCTTTTCCCCGCCAGGGGGTGGGGCGCCCGGTGCTGGGCCGCGCCTCAGTGGTAAAGCGGCTGAAGCGCGAAACGGTCACGGGGTTCCTGTCCGGGCACTACGCGCCGCAGAACCTGGTGCTGGCTGCGGCGGGCAATGTCGATCACGACCGGCTCGTCGCGCTGGCGGCAGAGAAGTTCGACCAGTTGCCTGCCGCATCGAACCGCGCGCGGGAGGAGGCCAAGTACCGCGGCGGCGAGTATCGCGAGAAGCGAAAGCTCGACCAGATCCACCTCGTGCTTGGCTTCGAGGGGCCTGGCCATCACGATCCTGACTTCTACCCGCTTCAGGTCATGTCGACGGTCCTGGGCGGCGGCATGTCCTCGCGCCTGTTCCAGGAAGTACGCGAGAAGCGCGGGCTGGTCTACTCGATCTACAGTTTTTCCAGCCCGTTGCGCGACGGGGGCCTGTTCGGAATCTATGCCGGCACCGGCGAGAAGCAAGTGCTTGACCTGCTGCCGGTCGTCGCCGACGAGATCGGCAAGGTCGCGGCCAAGGTTATGGAGGAGGAGGTTGCGCGCGCCCGCGCCCAGCTTAAGGCCGGCATCCTGATGGCGCTGGAAAGCACATCCGCGCGCTGCGAGCAGTTGGCGCAGCAGATGCTTGTGTTCGGCCGCCCGATCCCGACGTCGGAGATCGTGGCGAAGATCGAGGCAGTCGATGCCCAGGCCGCTAGCCGCGTCATGCGCCGGGTGCTTGCCGCGCCGCTGACCCTGGCCGCGCTGGGGCCGATCGGTCGGATCGACGACTACGCCGCCATTGCGGCCCGGCTTAACTGACGGGGAGGCAGGCCTTGAGCGGCTCCCTCGTTTTTTCTTCGCTGTGGGAACGGGCGTTCGGCGATCCGCCAGCCGAGGCCCTGGCGGTCGGCACCCGTCTCTACCTGCGTCGGCCGCGCCTCGGCGACTACGACCAATGGGCGGCGTTGCGCACCCGCAGCCGCGCGTTTCTCGCGCCCTGGGAGCCGACTTGGCCGCGCGACGCCTTGACGCGCGATTCGTTCCGGCGGCGCGTGCGCCGGGCCGCGCAGGAGTGGCGCGAGGAGACCGGCTACGGGTTCTTCCTGGTCCGTATCAGCGACGACGCCCTGCTCGGCGGGATCACCCTGGGATCGGTGCGCCGCGGCGTTTCGCAGTCGGCGACCCTCGGTTACTGGCTGGGCGAACCCTATGCGCGGCAGGGTTTCATGACCGAAGGCGTCAATTGCGTGCTCGACTTCGCCTTCGACCGACTGGGGTTGCGCCGGGTCGAGGCGGCCTGCGTGCCCAGCAACACCGCCAGCCGCCGGCTTCTGGCAAAATGCGGGTTCCGCGAGGAAGGCGTGGCGCGGGAGTACCTGAAGATCAACGGTCGCTGGATGGACCACGTGCTGTTCGCGATCCTTTCCACCGACAGCCGGCCGCACTGAAACCGTGCGCGGCCGACCGTCCGCGCCCCCGATCTTGCCGCCGGAGGCGGAGGCGTTCCTGGAAATGATGGCGGCCGAGCGCGGCGCCGCCGACAACACGCTTGCCGCCTATCGCCGCGACCTCTCCGATGCTGCCGCTTTCCTGAAACGCCGGCGCGTCGCGTTGGGCGACGCGGCGAGCGACGACCTGCGGGCCTATCTGAAGCACCTAAGCGGCCAGGGCATGACGGCCCGAACCCAGGCACGGCGCCTGTCCGCGCTGCGCCAGTTCTACCGCTTCCGTCTCAGCGAAGGGCGGCGTCCGGACGATCCGACCGCCGCGCTCGATGGACCCAAGTTGGGCCGCCCCCTGCCGAAGCCACTGGGCGAGGTCCAGGTAACGTCCCTGATCGACGCCGCCGCCCGGATCCCCGGACCGGAGGGCTTGCGGCTGACCGCGGCGTTGGAGCTGCTCTACGCCACGGGCATGCGGGTGTCGGAGCTGGTGGGGCTGAAGCTGGCCGCGGTCGCAGGCGACCGGCCGGCGATCCTGGTGCGCGGCAAGGGTGGGAAGGAGCGACTGGTGCCCCTGGGCGAGCCCGCCCGCCGCGCGCTTGCGGCCTATGGCGAGGCGCGCGAAGCTTTTCTCTCCAAGGGCAAGGGCGGCAGGCCCAAAGCCTCGCCGTTCCTGTTTCCCTCCCGCGGGAGAGAAGGACACCTGACGCGCCATCGCCTGGGCCAGTTGCTGAAGGACCTGGCGGTGAGGGCCGGGATCGACCCCGCCAAGGTCAGCCCGCACGTGCTGCGCCACGCCTTCGCCACCCATCTGCTCGACCACGGCGCCGACCTGCGCAGCGTGCAGAAAATGCTTGGCCACGCCGACATCGCCACCACCCAGATCTATACCCAGGTGGTCAAGGAGCGGCTGGTTCGCACGGTTGCCGAGCACCATCCGCTGGCCAGGCGGGGTGGCGGGCGGAGCGGTTGACTTCCCCGTCCTTCCGGCTAGTGTCGCCCCGTATTTTGCAGTGCAACAACCGTTAACGGGTCGGGGATGAGCTTCACCAACGCCGCACCGGCGCGCGAGCGGCTGAACCGCAGCGAATTGGCGGTACCGGGCAGCCGCACCGAGCTGTTCGCCAAGGCCGCCAAGTCGGCTGCCGACGTGGTCTTCCTGGACCTCGAGGACGCGGTCGCCCCGCACGACAAGCCCCAGGCGCGCCGCAACATCGTGCAGGCGCTGAACGAGGTCGACTGGGGGACCAAGACCGTCTCGGTCCGTATCAACGGGCTGGACACGCCCTACATGTACCGCGACGTGATCGAGGTGGTGGAGGGCGGCGGGGGGCGGCTGGATCTGATCATGATCCCCAAGGTCGGCACGGCCGCCGACGTCTACGCCCTGGACATGCTGGTGACGCAGATCGAGCAGGCCAAGGGCTGGACAAGGCGCATTGGCTTCGAGCTGATCATCGAGACGGCGCTGGGCATGGCCAATGTCGACGCCATCGCCGCGGCCAGCAAGCGAAACGAGTCGCTGCATTTCGGCTCCGCGGACTACGCGGCATCGACCAAGGCGCGGACAACCTCGATCGGCGGCGCCAACCCCGACTACGTGATTCTGACCGACAAGGACGCCTCCGGCGCGCGCCAGACCCACTGGGGCGACATGTACCACTATGCCACCGCGCGCATGATCGTGGCGGCGCGCGCCCATGGCCTGCGCGCGATCGACGGTCCGTTCGGCGATTTCTCCGATCCCGAAGGGTTTCGCGCCCATGCGCGGCGGTCGGCGGTCCTGGGGTGCGAGGGCAAGTGGGCGATCCATCCCAGCCAGGTGGCGCTTGCCAACGAGGTGTTCAGCCCGTCGGCCGCCGAAGTGGAGAAGGCACGGCGCATCCTCGCCGCCATGGAAACGGCGCAGAAGGAGGGCAAGGGCGCCGTCGCGCTGGACGGCAAGCTGATTGACATCGCCTCGATCCGCCAGGCCGAGGTGCTGGTGCGCAAGGCCGAGCAGATAGGCGACCATGCCGGCTGACGTCCAGGCCCAGCCGAACGGCGGCAACGGCAGGCGGCCGAGCCGCCATTTCCTCGATTTCGAGAAGCCCGTTGCCGAGCTCGAGGGCAAGATCGAGGAACTGCGGCACCTCTCCAAGTCGGGCGACCTGTCGATCGCCGACGAAGTGGCCAAGCTGCAGGCCAAGGTCACGCGCCAGCTCCGCCAGACCTATGCGCGGCTGACGCCATGGCAGAAGGTCCAGGTCGCCCGCCATCCCGAGCGTCCGCACGCGGTCGACTATGTCGCCGGGCTGATCGAGGAGTTCACGCCGCTCGCGGGCGACCGCGCCTTTGCCGAGGACCTGGCGATCATCGGCGGCATCGGCCGGTTCCGCGGGCGCAGCGTGATGGTGCTGGGCCACGAGAAGGGCGCCACCACCGAGGAGCGCGTGAAACGCAACTTCGGCATGGCGCGGCCCGAGGGCTACCGCAAGGCGCGCCGGCTGATGCAGTTGGCCGAGCGCTTCAAGCTGCCGCTCCTGACCCTGGTCGACACCCCCGGCGCCTATCCGGGGGTGGATGCCGAGGCGCGCGGCCAGGCCGAGGCGATCGCGCGGTCGATCGAGGCATGCCTCGACGTGCGGGTGCCGATCGTCGGCGTGGTGATCGGCGAGGGCGGATCGGGTGGCGCCATCGCGCTCGCCGCCGGGGACCGCGTGCTGATGCTCGAGCATGCGATCTACTCGGTCATCTCGCCCGAGGGGTGCGCCTCGATCCTCTGGCGCAGCGCCGACAAGGCGAAGGATGCGGCCGAAGCGCTCAAGCTCACCGCCCAGGACCTGCTGCGCCTGGGCGTGATCGACGGCATCGTCGACGAGCCGCTGGGCGGCGCGCACCGAGACAAGGCGGCGATGGTCGAAGCCGTCGGCGAGGCGGTCGACCGCGCCCTGCGCGAACTGGCCGGGGTTGACGGCGGCATGCTGCGGCGCCGCCGGCGTGAACGCTTCCTTGCGATGGGACGCAAGGCGACCGGCTAGGAGCCCGTCCAGATAGGGCTGGATTTGGGATTATTGGTGGCGGGCGGGAGG
>CAYMTM010000245.1:0-6497 GCA_964393375.1 uncultured Rhodospirillaceae bacterium | reverse complement strand
GAGAACCGTCGCCGTCAGCGCCGCGGCCCAGCCGCGCCGCCGCCGGCGCCGATCGCGCACGTAATCCGGTGAGCGTTCGCGGCGCGGCAGATAGGGCACCGGCATCGCCGCCAGCAGCGGCAGGACGGCGAGCTGGAAGCGCTCCTCCTCGCCGCCCGCGGTCACGGCCACCAGCCCCATCGACAGGGCGGCGAAAGCCAGTATCTGGTTGCCGGTGTCGCCCAGCAGCGCGCCGGCGCGGCGCGGCGCCATCGCGAGCGCGACCAGCATCGCGACCGCCGAGGCCAGGACCGCCAGATCGGCGTACTTGATCAGGAAATCGTAGACCGCCAGGAAAGCATCATCGGGCGCATGCCCGCCGCGCCGGTGGCCGGCGCCGACAAAGGCCGCCACGCGCTCGATCGCATGCAAGGCGCTTTCGCCGGGATGCGCCAGGACGTAGTCGACCACCGCGCGCCGCATCCGGCGGTCGTTTTCGCCGTGCTCCCGCGTGTTGAGATTCGGGCGGCGCGCCGGCGCCACGGGCGCGTTGTCCGGCTCGGCCATCAGTTCGGGATGCGGCACCATGGGCCAGGCGCCGGCGAGGTTGAACCCCGCATGATTGCTCCAGGCAAGCTGGCCATGGTTGACCGCCTGGTGCAGATGCCAGGGGCCGGACAGCAGGATGACCGGCGCGATCAGCGCAACGAAGCGCCTGGCGCGCCGGAGCGTGAACCAAGCGCCGAGCAGCAGCGGCGCCAGGAACAGGATCATGTCGGGACGCGTCAGCTCGGCGAGCGCCAGCGCGAAGCCGCCCGGGACCAGCGCCGCCGCCGCCCAGCCTTCGTCCCGCGCGGCGGCGCCAAGGCGCAGCAATCCGAAATAGGCGACCAGAAGGAAGGCAAACACGGCGCCATCGGTCGTCGCGCCGGGCGGATGGGCCAGCACCGTCGCCCAAAGGAACAGCAGCGACAGCGCAAAGGCCGCCAGCAGCCGCCCGATCGACGGCCAGGCCAGCGCCATCGCCAGGACATAGGCGCCGACCATGCAGAAGCGATAGAGCCAAGCCGTCGTCGCCTCGGTGGACCCGGTGAAGCGCTGTTCCAGTATCTCCAGGGCCGACAGCCAGGGCGAAATGGGCACCTGCAGCCCGACCAGGAAGTCCCACAGCGCCCCGGGCGCCACGAAATCGGCCGGCGCGAACATCCGCATCCAGCCGGTGACCGGCTCGCCGCGCGCGCCCTGCGTGATGACGAACCCCGCCGCCGCGAACACGACGAGCGTCGCGGCGTAAAGCGCAAAAGGCTGGCGTGCGGACTTGGGCTTCGCCTGGCCGGATAGGGTCATGGGTCCGATCGCGGAAGCGGCACGGTCGGATCATAGGGGCGGCGGCGACGAATGGGGAGGTGGCCCGAGCAACCGCCGTCTGCGCCAAGTTGCACCAAGGTTCTTGGCATGATAGGTTACATGTAACCCAAATTGACGGTGACCATGGCAAAGTTCGCCACCGCAAGCTCGAATGCCGCCAAGGTTGCACGCCACCGGGCGCGCCTACGCCGACAGGGCCTGCGGCCCGTGCAGCTCTGGGTTCCGGATACGCGCACGCCGCGCTTTGCCGCCGAAGCCCGTCGCCAGTCGCTCGCGGCCGCTGCGAGCAGGCACGCCAAGCGGGACATGGACTTCGTCGAAGCGATCGCCGACTGGTCGGCAAGGTGAGGCGCGGCGAGATCTGGACGGTCGCGGGCGGCCCAGCCTACGCCGGAAAGCCCCGCCCCGCGGTCATTCTTCAGGACGACCTGTTCGACGCCACGGATTCCGTGACGCTTTGCCCGATCACATCAGACCCTAGCGATCTTCCGCTGCTTCGCGTTGCGATCGAGCCTTCGGAAGGAAACGGCTTGCGCAACCGATGTCGGCTCATGGCAGACAAGATTACGACGGCAAGGCGAAGCAGACTGGGACAAAGGATCGGCCGGCTAACGGATACCGAAATGGCGCAATTGAGTCGTGCGGTTATTGTGTTCCTGGGGATGGTGTGATTCGCGGTCGTTGTATTGCGAATCACGGGAGAATCAATCTAGCGTTACAAGGTGCAAGGTTCCCAGTTGCGAAACGGCTCGTGACCCCAAGCGATATCTTTCGGGCCCTTGGCGATCTGTTTTCGTCGCTTGAAGGACTTCGTGTTTTTGCATGGATATTCATTGTTTTCTATTACGTGGTTTCGATCACCTACATTTGGGCGGGCAAGGTAGGCGTCCCATGGCCGGCGCTTGCCCGGGGCAGTTGGGTCGACAAGCTGACGTCGGCGTTCTGGATCGTCTTTGCGGTCCTGCTGATCTGGAGCCTCGCCTCCCATGCGGCGACTAACGCGCTCACGCTTGCGGCGCTGGTCGAGTTCTACGTGTTTTTCCTTTTTTTGTTCGCTTTTCTGTACGGACTGATTGAATGGCACGCTCCCGGCAAGCTCGACGGCGTCGTCGCGACCGAGTATGAGGCGGAAATCCAGTACCTGCCGATCAGCCTCGGCGCGCAAACGACTTGCGGTTACACGCGGGCAAGGCCTTCGCACTGGCTTACCGAATCGATTGCGGCAATCCAGACGCTTCTCGGTGTCGGGTTTCTGGCGGTGTGGGTCGCAATAGCGGTGAACCGTACATGAACATGGACGGCCGTTATTGGGATCGGCTCGCCCCGAAATGGGACGAGGAGATCTTCAATTCGCTGGCCGCGGACCGCGACAAGGTTATCGTTTCGGAACTCCGCAAGGCCGCCCGCGGGATGACGAGCGCGGCGGATTTCGGCTGCGGCATCGGCATCTATCTGCCCGCCCTGGCGCGCCTGTTCGCAGAGGTGCACGGGTTCGAGCAATCCGCGGTCTGCGCCGCCCATGCGCGCCGGCGGATGCGCTCACGAGCCGGCGTCACCGTGCATGCCACCGACCGCGCACCGCGGCAGAGCCGCGGGCGGTTCGACGTGGTGATCTGCATCAACGCGGCGATCCATCCGCACAAGCGGGTCTGGAGCGGCGTGCTGCGCTCGGCCTGCGCGCTCCTGAAGCCGCGCGGGCGGCTGCTGGTGGTCGTTCCGGCGCTGGAATCGGCCGAACTGGTGGCGGCGGCGCAGCGCCGCCTGAAGGCAAGCGGCAAGGCCGGCAACGGCGCGACGGCGAGCCTGACCGATCGCCGCCGCGGGATCGTGCGGATCGACGGCGTGCGCACCAAGCACTTCCGGCGGCGCGAGCTCGCCGACGCCCTTGCGGCGATCGGCGTGGGCGCGATCCGCGTCCGCCGGGTGCGCTATTCCTGGCGAAGCGAAGCCGTCGTCCCGCCCACGTCGATGCGCAAGACGCGGCCCTGGGACTGGATCGCCGTCGGGACGCTGGGCGCGGCCGCCGCGCCGCCCTGAACGGCGGGCGCCCGGGCGCCGTCGGACCCCGTCCGCGCCGCGAAGGCGCTCTTCTGGACAAACGCGCCGCCGCCGCCCCATAACCTCGCCCATGCCCGATTTCTGGCGGTCCTCCGGCTATCACCTGCTCGAGCATCGCGCCGACCCGCGCCGGCTCGGCGTGAGCGACGACTTCCTGCGCGCCTATCTGCGCCGGCCGGAAATCGCGCCGGTGGAGGAATCCTGCGCCGCCGAGCGCGACCTGCATGCCACCTTGATGGCGCAGCCGCGCCTGATCGTCGACCTCGACAAGCTCGATCGCCTCGCCGATCCGGACGCCCGCGACAACTACCGGGTCTGGCTCGGCTTCCGCGACCGGCTTGTCCAGGCGGGGACGATCGAGGACGCCTATCTGGGCCTGTTCCTCGACCAGCCGCGCAACGTCCCGCACTTGTTCGTCGACCAGCTCGCCCATGTGCTGGCGCGCCAGGTGCTGGAGGGCTGCGCGGACGGCATCAAGGCGCGCGCCGGCGAATTGCTGTTCCGGCCGCAGACCGTGACGGTCGAGGACGGGCAGATCCTCGCGGCCGACCAGGAGACCGTCGAGATGTACGCCGCTACCGGCGGCTTCGGCTCGCTGGGGCGCCTGGTCGTCGAAGCGCAGACCAAGCTGCGGACGGTCGAGCTCGACGTACTGACCGAGGCGAACCACGCCGCCTATTTCGGGCGCGACGAGCGCTACGACACCGTGCTCGATCTCACTTTCGCGCGGCCCGGGCTCGACGCGCTATGCCGCGTGCTCGAGGCCTGGGTCGAACACATGCTGGACGTCGTGGCGTCGATCCAGCCGGTGCAGCGCATCGACGACCAGCGCTGGGTCTGGCACACCGGGCTCGACGTCGAGTCGAGCGCGCTGCTGAACGATCTCTATGCCGGGCGGGAGGTCGACGAGGGGCGCATGGCCCGGCTGCTGTCGCTGTTCCGCCTGGAGTTCGCCGACCCCAGCGTGATGCGCGCGGACATCGCCGGCCGCCCGGTCTACCTGGCAGTGGCGATGACCGAGGGCAAGGTCCTGCGCCTGAAGCCGCAGAACCTGCTGGTCAACCTGCCGCTCGCGCCCAGGGCGTAGCGGTGGCCAACGACATTCCGGCCGCCCGGCTGCGGCTGGGCCTCGCGCTGACCGCGCTGTGCTCGCTGTGCTACGGCTCGATCCCCAGCTTCGTGCGCCTGGCCTATGCCGGCGGCGCCGACGCGCTGGGCGTGATGTTCATGCGCTCGGTCTTCGCGGCGCTCGCGGTGGCGGCGATGGCGCTGGCCGCCGGTCGCACCTTGCTGCCGCCGCGCGACATGCGGTGGTCGGCCGCCACGATCGGCTTCGTGTGGCTGACTGGCGCCTGGGCCTACCTGGGATCGTTCAAACGCATCCCGATCGGGCTCGCGGTCACCATCTTCTACCTGTTCCCGCTGATCGTGGCGGTGATCACCCGCGTGCTGGAAGGCGAGCGCCTGTCCCGCCACCGCGTCGCGTGCCTGCTGGCCGGATTCCTGGGGGTGATGCTGGCGGTCGGCGCGTCCTTCGGCCAGGTCGACCCGCTGGGCGTCGGCCTGGCGGGCGTTGCGGCGCTGGGGGTGGCGGCCAACATGACGATCAGCGCGCGCGTCATGCGCCGGTCCAACCCCCAGGCGGCAATGCTGATGATGACCGGCACCTCGGCCGCGACCCTGGCGGTGCTGGCGCCGGTGGTGGGCTACAGCCTGCCGTCCACCGGCCTCGGCTGGTTCGGCCTGGCGATGGCGACGCTGCTGTTCGCGTGCGCCATGACCTGCTTTTACACCGCCATCAGCATGATCGGCAGCATCCGCACCGCCATGGTGTGCAACCTGGAGCCGGCGGTGGCCACCGTCATGGCGTTCCTGATCCTGGGCGAGGCCCCCGGCCCGATCCAGCTCGCGGGCATCGCGCTGGTGATCGGCGCCATCCTGTGGATGCAGCTGGGGGATACCCGCCAGGGGGAGTAGGCGTGGCTCGCGTGGCATAGAAACCACAAGATTTTGTAACATTTGTTCCGCAACCAACTACCTGTGGACAAGTCGCAAGCGCTTGTGGCACGGTTCAGCCTGCATACGAATCGTGGCGTGGGAATCGCAAGGCCGACGCAAAAAATTGGCGTCCGTCAATGCTTTGGCGTCCGCGCCGCCGGCGGGAACCCGGTGGAAGAGGGGGAATAGGGGAGCATGCGGTTCGAGCGGCGCTTCACGACCGCGGGCGGGTCGCCCTATGACGGCATCGAGTTCCGGACGGTGGCGAGCGAAATCCGGAACCCGGACGGTTCGGTCGTCTTCTCCCAGGCCGATATCGAAGTGCCGGCGAGTTGGAGCCAGGTGGCTTCGGACGTGCTGGCCCAGAAGTATTTCCGCCGCGCCGGCGTGCCCTCGCGCACCCGGCCGGTGCTGGAACCCGACGTGCCGGAATGGCTGTCCCGGCGCATGCCCGAGGCGGGCGCCGCGCTGGGCGGCGAAACTTCCGCCCGGCAGGTGTTCGACCGCATGGCGGGCGCCTGGACCTACTGGGGCTGGAAGGCCGGGTATTTCGATTCCGAGCAGGACGCACGCGCCTATTACGACGAGATGCGCTGCATGATGTGCCGGCAGATGGGCGCGCCCAACTCGCCGCAATGGTTCAACACCGGGCTTTATTGGGCCTACGGCATCGACGGGCCGGGCCAGGGCCACTTCTATGTCGACTACCGCACCGGCGAGGTGCGCGCCTCGACCTCGGCCTACGAGCGCCCGCAGCCCCATGCCTGCTTCATCCAGGGCGTCGCCGACGACCTGGTGAACGACGGCGGGATCATGGACCTGTGGGTGCGCGAGGCGCGGCTGTTCAAGTACGGCTCGGGCACCGGCAGCAACTTCTCGCGCCTGCGCGGCGAGAACGAGCCGTTGAGCGGCGGCGGCAAGTCATCGGGGCTGATGAGTTTCCTCAAGGTCGGCGACCGCGCCGCCGGCGCCATCAAGTCGGGCGGCACCACGCGCCGCGCGGCCAAGATGGTGGCGGTGGACGTCGACCACCCGGACATCGAGCAGTTCATCGACTGGAAGGTGGTCGAGGAGCAGAAGGTGGCGGCGCTGGT
>CAYMTM010000244.1:0-6516 GCA_964393375.1 uncultured Rhodospirillaceae bacterium | reverse complement strand
GACGACGAGCGGCCGGTGCACCTTGTCACCATCGGACGGCCGATCGCGATGGGACGGTTCGAGGTGACGTTCGCCGAGTACGACGCCTGCGTGGCCGCCGGCGGATGCCGCAGCAACGTGAGCGACCGCGGTTGGGGCAGGGGGCCGCAGCCCGTCATTCACGTGACCTGGAACGATGCGATGGACTATACGCGCTGGCTCAGCGCGATCACCGGCAAGCGCTACCGCCTGCCTTCGGAAGCCGAATGGGAGTTCGCCGCGCGCGGCGGCAGCCAGGCGGAAGACGTCTACGGGGCCGGCCAGGCGAACTGCGAGGGCTGCGGCAGCCCGTGGGACGGCAAGCGCCCCGCGCCGGTCGGCCGCTTCGCGCCCAACGGCTTCGGGCTGCACGACATGCTGGGCAACGTGTGGGAGTGGACGCTGGACTGCCGCAACGACAACTATCGCGGCGCCCCGCCGGATGGATCGCCCTGGCTGGCGGGCGACTGTTCGCGGCGGTCGCTGCGCGGCGGCGGCTACAAGGACAGCGCCAACAAGGCGCGCGCGGCCTATCGCAACAAGGACCCGATCACCGACCGCGATCCCGACAACGGTTTCCGCGTGGTGCGCGAGCTGCCGTAGGGATCAAGGGACGCGGCGGTCGGCCTCAGCCGCGCGGCCGCCGCAGCGCCCGGAAGGTCGGCGGCGTGATGGCCAGCACGATCAGCAGCCGCACGGCGTGGTGCGTCGCGACGAAAGCGATGTCGATCGCCAGCGCCAACGCCACCAGGCTCATCTCGGCAAGGCCGCCCGGCGCATAGGCGAGCACCAGCGCGGCTGTCGACAGCCCTGTCAAGTGGTGCAGCGCCACGGCGAAGCCCACGGCGATCGCGAGCATGATGACGCTGAACACCGCGGCATGCAGGATGGCGATGCGCACCTCGCCGAACCGGGTGCCGGCGAAGCGGCAGCCGATGCCCACCCCCATCACCACCTGCGCGGCCGAGACCAGTTCGACCGGCGGCGTGGCGGATGTCAGCCCCGTCATGTGCGCCGCGGCGCTGGCGATCATCGGCCCCAGCACCTGCCAGGCCGGCAGGCGCAGGCGATGACCGAGATACCCGCCGACCACGGCGCAGGCGCCCAGCTTCGCCAGTTCCGCCATCGGCACGTCCAGGATTCCGACGCTCGCCGCCGCGCGTGCGGCTGGCGAGTAGTCCAAGAAGACGCGGAACCAGATCGGGATGGTGAAGACGACCAGCAGAATGCGCACGCCATGGGTCAGCGAGATCACACGCTCGTCGCCGCCCATCTGCGCGCCGACGATGGTCATCTCGTTGAGACCGCCGGGCGCGGCCGCGAAGAACGAGGTCGTCGTGTCCATCCGCGCCACGCGCCTGAAATAGACGACGCCGGCGGCGAGCGTAACGGTGCAATACGCCAACAGCCCTGCCAGCGGCAGCGGCCAGGCGGCGACTTGCGACAGCAGCCTGGGGGTGAAAGCACTGCCCAGCATCACTCCGAGGATCGTCACCATGCCCATGCGCAGCGGATGCAGGCTGCGCACCGGCAGCCCGGCAAGAGCGGCTGCGGTGATCACGCTCATCGCCCCGATCATCCAGGGCAGCGGGGTCTGCAGCCACCAGCACGCGAAACCGCCGGCCGACCCGACCAGCAGGGTCAGCGCGATGCGCAGCGCGTTCAAACGATGTAGCGGCCCAGCCGCACCGCGGTCTGGCCTGGCGCCAATCGCTTCGAAGGCATGATCAGCACGCAGTCGTCGTAGGGCGTGCGGATCTCGGCGGCCCCGTCGCGCGCGATCGTCGTTCCGGCCTGCTGGATCACCTCTAGTCCGACGAATTCGCCGACGAAGGCGAATTCCGGCGTGGTCACGGTGACGGCGTCGGTGACCTCGATCACGCGCTGCGGCGGCGGTCGCGTGGCGGGAAGGTGCGGCACGGCGTCTTCCCGGTCGATCGACCCGACGACGACCAGGAAGCGCAGCGTCGTGTCGATCGCCACGTCCACGGCAAGCTGCGTCCAGTGCTGGCCGCATTCCACCAGCAGGGCGTTGCGGGAACTTGCCGCATCGCCGAAGCCGCCATAGTCGCGCATGCGGCGGCCGGCTGCATGGCCGCTGTCGACGACGATGAGCTCGGGCGCGCCGACCTCGCGGGCCAGCGCCAGCCCCTTGGGCAACGGCCCGGCCAGCATCAGCGGATGGGTGGTCGTCTGCATCGAGTGGACGTCCAGCAGAAAATCCGCCGTGTCGATCAGCGGCCGCAATTCGCGGGCGCGCCGCAGTTCGACCGAGGTGCGCGGTCCGTCGAGCGTGGCGACGTCCCAGACCCGGTTGAAATCCTCCTCGACGTAGCGCGACGCGGTCGGATTCTGCGGGTCGAAGCGTCGAAACGCCTCGATATTGCAGAGCGCGACCGACAGCCGGCCGCGGCGCGGCCGGATCCCGCGCTCGTTAAGGAAATTCGCAGCATAGGCGCCGCACAGCTCGTTGCCGTGGACCAACGCCGTGACCAGCACGTGGGGGCCCGGACGGCCGCTTTCCCAGGATGCGGTGAAGGGAATGCCGGTGCCGCCTTCGCGAAAAGCCGCGATGTCGGGGGCCGCGATCTCGACGGGCTGCTGCTGGGTCATGGCGCTGCCATGCGCCGGATCAGCCGGCGCAGCATCGCTTCGCACTGCGCTACCTGGTCCAGCGCGATGAATTCGTTCGGCTTGTGGGCCTGCTCGATGCTTCCCGGGCCGCACACGACAGTCGGCATTCCCGCTTGCTGGAACAACCCGGCCTCGGTGCCGAACGCCACCCGTCCGGTCGCATTGGCGCCGGTCAAGGCCTTGGCGAGCTCCACGACAGCGTCGGATTCGGCGGTGTCGAGCCCGGGGATGCTGCTGAGCTCCTCCCACTCGAACCCGGTCTTCGGCTGTACCGCGCGCATCTCAGGCAGCAACTGGCGATCGGCGAAATCCTTGATCTCGGCGAAGAAGGCGTTGGGATCGTCGCCCGGCAGATGGCGGATCTCGAAGTCGAAGCTGCAGCGCAGCGGCACTATGTTGAGCGCGGTCCCGCCGCGGATCACGCCGGTATGAACCGACGTATATGGCGGCTCGTAGGCGGGGTCGTGCGGACCCTGGTCGCGGAACCGTCGCGCGATCGACTTGAGCTTGGCGACCACCTCGGCTGCGGCTTCGACCGCATTGACCCCCAGATGGGTCAGCGAGGAATGCGCCTCGTGGCCGTGTACGGTGCAGCGCCAGCTCTTCTTGCCCTTGTGCCCGACCACGACGCGCATCTCGGTCGGCTCGCCGACGATGCAAGCCTGCGCCTTGAGGCCGCGCTTGACCAGCACGTCGATCAGCCGGCGCACGCCCAGGCAGCCGACCTCCTCGTCATAGGAGAAGGCAAGGTGGATCGGCTGGCACGGCTTGGCCGCGACCATGTCGGGGACCAGGGCCAGGCAGACCGCCACGAAGCTCTTCATGTCGCTGGTGCCGCGTCCGAAGAGCAGGCCGCCGCGTTCGACCACCGTGAACGGCTCGGTGTCCCAGGGCTGGCCGTCGACCGGCACGACATCCGTATGGCCGGACAGGATGATCCCGGCGCTGCCGCCGTCGCCGATCGTCGCAAACAGGTTGGCTTTGCGGCCGTCCGCGCTCGGCACGATCTCGCTCACGACGCCGTGCCGGGACAGATAGTCGCGCACGTAATCGATCAGGGCCAGGTTGGAGTCGCGGCTGGTGGTGTCGAAGGCGATCAGCCGCTCGATCATGGCGCGGCTGGCGGCGCTCGGCTGGGTCATGCTGCAGTCGGTCCCGATTTCGGGCCTTTCTCCCTGAAGGCCGCGCAGTATGCCCGGTTCCGCGTCGGGGTGGAAGCCGTTGCGGCGCATGGTACATCTGCGTTCGGACGGTCGTCTTTGGGATAGGGGTTTCCCTACTGGCGGGGGCCGTCGACCCGCGTCATAATTGAAACCCAAGGGCGGTTTTGCGCCCACGGCAAAGTGGAGGGGCGGGCATGACTGGGAGCTTGATTTCGCGCCGCGGCTTCAGCACGACGGTGATCGCGGGCGCATTGGCGGGCGGCATTCTGGCGTTGGGCGGCGCGGGGGCGCAGGCGGCCGACCTGTCGATCGGTCTCGGCGCCGAGGTCACCTCGATCGACCCCCATTTCCACAATCTCTCGCCCAACAGCAACGTGGGCAAGCACATCTTCGACGCCCTGGTGCACCAGGACGAGCAGCAGCGGCTGACGCCCGGCTTGGCGGTATCATGGAAGGCGCTGGAGGATGCCACCTGGGAATTCAAGCTGCGCCAGGGCGTGAAGTTCCACGACGGCTCGGACTTCACAGCCGAAGATGTGGCCTTCACCGTCAAGCGCGCACCCAACGTGCCGAACAGCCCGTCGTCCTACGGCATCTACCTGGCCTCGATCGCCGAGACGATCATCGTCGATCCCTACACGGTCCGCTTCAAGACCAAGGGGCCGTACCCGCTGTTGCCGACCGACATCTCGAACATCCTGATCGTCTCGCACAAGATCGGCGCCAATGCGACCACCGCGGACTACGACAGCGGCAAGGCCGCGATCGGCACAGGCCCGTTCAAGCTGGTCGAAAACAAGAAGGGCGACCGCATCGTGCTGGCCCGCAACGACACCTATTGGGGTCCGAAGCCTGCGTGGGACAAGGTCACGCTGCGCTTGCTGACCAACGAGGCATCGCGCGTGGCCGCGCTGCTCGCCGGCGACGTGCAGATGATCGAGATCATCCCGACCCAGGACATGGCCAAGATCAAGGCCAACAAGGATCTGACGGTATCGAGCGTCGTCGGCAACCGGGTCATCTATCTGCATATCGACACGGCGCGCGACCAGAGCCCGTTCGTCACCGACAAGGCGGGCAAGGCGCTGGACAAGAACCCGCTCAGGGACCTGCGGGTGCGCCGGGCGATCTCGCTGGCGATCAACCGTCAGGCGATCGTGGAGCGATTGATGGAGGGCGAGGCGGTGCCGGCAGGGCAGCTCCTGCCAGAAACCTTCTTCGGCACCTCGAAGAATCTGAAGCCCGACCCCTACGATCCCGAGCGCGCGAAAAAGCTGCTGGCCGAGGCCGGCTATCCCGACGGGTTCGGCCTGACGATCCACGGGCCCAACAACCGCTACATCAACGACGCCAAGATCGTGCAGACCGTGGCGCAGATGCTGACGCGCGTGGGCATCGATGCCAAGGTCGACACGATGCCGAGCAACGTGTTCTTCAGCCGCGGGTCGAAGCTGGAATTCAGCCTGATGCTGGTGGGGTGGGGCTCGGGCACCGGCGAGACCTCCTCGCCGCTCAAGTCGCTGCTCGCCACCTTCGACAAGGACAAGGGCTTCGGCCCGTCCAACCGCGGCCGCTACTCGAACCCGAAGATGGACGCGGTCCTGGAAAAAGCGCTCGCCACCGTTGACGATGCGGCGCGCGAGAAGCTCCTGGCCGAGGCCAGCGAGATCGGCATCGGCGATCTGGGCATCATCCCGCTTCATTACCAGATCAACTCCTGGGCGATGAAGAAGGGGCTGACCTACGCGGCACGAACCGACGAGTACACGCTCGCCCACGAGGTCAAGCCGGCCAAGTAGGCGGTACCCTCTCCGGTCGCAAGCGGGTGGCGCGCGTCAGCGCGCCGGGCGAAGGGAGTGCACGGGGCGGTTCAGCGCGTAGTAGGCGTGCTGAAGGCCGCGGAACTCGGCCATGCGCTCGTACCGCAGGCCGATCTTTTCCATCACGCGGGTCGAAGCCCTGTTCTCAGGCAGCGCGATCGCCATGACGCGCCCGAGATCCAGCCGGCCGAAGGCGTAGTCTCGTGCGGCGGCGGCGCCTTCGGTTGCGTAGCCCCGCCCCCAAACGGCGTCGTCGAGCATGTAGAGGATCTCTGTCTCGCCGAATTCGGGCAGGAAGCGCAGCCCGAGATGGCCGAGGAATCGACCCGCGCTTTTCTCGACCGCGGCCCAGGGCCCGTAGCCGCGATCGCGCCAATGGCCCATGAAATGCGCGATCAGCCGCGTGGCGGCCTGTTCCGGCGTCTCGCCCGTGGGCGGAAAGAAGTGCATCACCCGCGGATTGGCCCGGACGGCGGCGTAGGCCGGCACGTCGTCCATCGCGAAGGGGCGGAGCAAGAGGCGCGCGGTTTCGAGCGTGGTCACGGCGCGCGCTCAGTCGACCATGAACTGTTCCTTCAAGATGCGCTCGCTCAGGTGCTGGTCCGGGTCGAACAGCAGGGTCATGGCCATCTTGCGGTCACTGCGGATTTTCACCTTCGCCACGTCACGCACCTCGGTCATGTCGGCAACCGCGCTTACCGGGCGCTTGTCGCTTTCCAGGATTTCGATCTCGACCTTGGCCGTGCGGTCGAGCAGCGCGCCGCGCCAGCGGCGCGGGCGGAAGGCGCTGATCGGCGTCAGCGCCAGGATGCCGGCGTTGAGCGGCAGGATCGGCCCGTGCGCCGAAAGGTTGTAGGCGGTGCTGCCGGCCGGCGTGGCGA
>CAYMTM010000243.1:0-6554 GCA_964393375.1 uncultured Rhodospirillaceae bacterium | reverse complement strand
GAGGCCGAGCGGTTGCGCGAGGAGTAGGCGAGCAGCACCGGCGCCTCGAAGCCCGGGATGAGGCGCTTGTAGCTGTTGGTGCCCGGATTGGTGAAGGCGTTGATCGCCTTGGCGTGCTTGATGATGCCGCCGATGTAGTAGAGCGCGGTCTCCGACAGGTCGGCGTAGCCCGACCCGGCGAACAGCGGCTTGCCCTTCTTCCAGATCGACTGGTGCACGTGCATGCCCGAGCCGTTGTCGCCCTTGATCGGCTTCGGCATGAAGGTGGCGGTCTTGCCGTAGTTGTGCGCCACCATCTGCACCACGTACTTGTAGATCTGCATGTTGTCGGCGCAGCGCACCAGCTCGTCGAAGGCGATGCCAAGCTCGTGCTGCGAAGGCGCCACCTCGTGGTGGTGCTTTTCGACCTTCAGCCCCATCTGCTGCATGGTCGTCAGCATTTCCGAGCGCAGGTCCTGGTAACCGTCCACCGGCGGCACCGGGAAATAGCCGCCTTTGATCGGCGGCCGGTGGCCCGTGTTGCCGTCCGGGAACTTCTTGGCGCTGACATAGGGGCCCTCGTCCGAGTCGATCTCGTACATTCCCTTGTTCATGCCCACGGTGTAGCGCACGTCGTCGAAGACGAAGAACTCGGCCTCGGGCCCGAAATAGGCGGTGTCGCCGAGGCCCGAGCTTTTCAGGTACGCCTCGGCCTTCTTGGCGATCGAGCGCGGGCAGCGCGAATAGGCCTGGCCGGTGCCGGGCTCGTAGGTGTCGCAGACGATGATGCAGGTGGGCTGGGCCGCGAACGGGTCCATCACCGCCGTTTTCAGGTCCGGCATCAGCACCATGTCGGATTCGTTGATCGCCTTCCACCCGGCGATCGACGAGCCGTCGAACATGATGCCGTCGGTCAGGAAGTCCTCCGTGACGGTGGCGATGTGATGCGACAGATGCTGCCACTTGCCCCGCGGGTCGGTGAAGCGGAAGTCGACGTACTTGACGTCGTTGTCCTTCAGCAACTTCATCACTTTGGTCATCTCGGCGCTGCTCATCGTTCCTCGATCCTTTCACGTTGTCTTGAACCGCGTGGACAGGTGGTGCGGGAGAGGGGGGCTAGACCGCCTCCGCCCCGCGCTCGCCGGTGCGGATGCGGATGACCTCCTCGACCGGCGAAACGAAGATCTTGCCGTCGCCGATCCGGCCGGTCTTGGCCGCGGTCATGATCGCCTCGACCGCGCGCTCGACCTGGCTGTCGTCGATGATGATCTCCAGCTTCACCTTGGGCAGGAAGTCGACCACGTATTCGGCGCCGCGATAGAGCTCCGTGTGGCCCTTCTGCCGGCCGAAGCCCTTGGCCTCGGTCACGGTGATTCCTTTGACCCCGACCTCGTGCAGGGCCTCTTTGACCTCGTCGAGCTTGAACGGCTTGATGACGGCTTCGATTTTTTTCATCGTTGCTTCCGCTTCAGCATCCCGGGTCCGCCGACCTGGCCGACCCTAAACCCGCCGTCCGCAGCGCAGGCGCAGTTCTACCGCCCCCGTTTCCGCGGACGATCCGGGGTACGCACGGCCCGTGCCAAGAGCGGACCGGCGGCGGGCGTATGTTTACGGGACTTAAGATCAAGTATTGTGCAGAAAATCGCCTATTTATTAGCCATTCGATCAGGTTTTGCCCAAGCCGCAGGCTGTTTCGCTACCGCCCATTTAGGCAGGCCCCGATCCGGCGGATGGCTTCCTTGATGTTGTCCAGGCTGTTTGCATAGGAAAACCGGATGTAACCCTCGCCGTGCGCACCGAAGCTTGTGCCGGCGACGGTGGCCACGCCCGCCTCCTCCAGCAGCCTGGTCTGGGCCGCCTTGGCGGTCATGCCGGTGCCCTCGATGCTCGGGAAAGCGTAGAACGCGCCGCCCGGCTCGACGCAGCGCAGGCCCGGGGTCTGGTTCAGCGCACCTACGATGTAGCGCCGGCGCTCGTCGAAGGCCTTGACCATGCGGTCCACCGCATCTTGCGGACCCTGCAACGCGGCGATCCCCGCCCATTGCGACGCCGCGTTGACGCAGGAATGGCAATTGACCGCGAGCCGCGTTGCGCCCTCGATCATCGCCTTGGGCCACAGCGCGTAGCCCACGCGCCAGCCGGTCATTGCGTAGGTCTTGGAGAAGCCGTCGAGCAGGATCAGGCGGTCGCGCAGGCTCTCGTATTCCAGCAGGGATACGTGCTCGTTCCTGTCGTAGACGATGCGGCCATAGATCTCGTCGCTCATCACCACGACGTCGGGGTGCTTCTCCAGCCCCTTGGCCAGCTTGTCGATCTCCTGGCGCGGCGTGACGCCGCCGGTGGGGTTGGCTGGGCTGTTGATGACGATCAGGCGCGTGCGGGGCGTGATGCGCTCCAGCACGTCCTCCGCGCGGAATGCGAAGCCGTTCTTCTCCAAGAGCGGCAACGCTACCGGCGTGGCCCCGGTCCAGCGGATTACCGACTCGTAGATCGGGAAGCCCGGGTTCGGATAGACGATCTCCGCGCCCTTCTCGCCCAGCATGGCGATGGCGAAGAACATCGTGACCTTGCCGCCCGGCACCACCAGGACGCGGCCGGGGTCCATCGCCACCCTGTAGCGCCTGGCCCATTCGGCCGCGATCGCCTCGCGCAAGGGCAGGATGCCGTTGGCCGGGGTGTAGCCGTGATGCCCGTCGCGCAGGGCCTTGGCGGCGGCCTCGACGATGTGGTCGGGGGTGCGGAAATCGGGCTGGCCGATGCCCAGGTTGATGACGTCTTTGCCCTGCTGCTTCAGCGCCTCGGCGCGCGCCAGCACCTCGAACGCCGTCTCGGTACCCAGACGGCCCATGCCCTCGGCCAGATGGATCATTTCCCGCCCCTCATCATGCGCGGGCGGAGTTCTAGCGGGTTATTGACCCCAGGGGGAAGGGGGGACTAGACCGGACGGCATGCCCCGCCAACTCATCGACATTTCCATGCCGCTGGAGAACGACGTGGTCTCGGACCCGCCGGGCTACGGACCGCGCATCGAGTACCTGACCCACAAGAAGACCGCAAAGGACGTCGTGAAGTTCTTCCCCGGCTTGAAGGAGGAGGACCTGCCGGAGGGCGAGGGCTGGGCGATCGAGTGGATCCGGCTGATGACCCATAACGGCACGCATCTCGACGCGCCCTACCACTTCCATTCGACGATGAACGGCGGGGAGCGCGCCATCGCCATCGACGAGGTGCCGCTGGACTGGTGCTTCCAGCCCGGGGTGAAGCTGGATTTCCGCGCCCGGCCGGACGGCTACGTCGTAACAGCGGCCGACGTCGAGGCGGAGCTGAAGCGCATCGGGCACGAACTCAAGCCGCTCGACATCGTGGTGGTGAACACGCGGGCCGGCGCGGCCTACGGCAAGCCCGACTATGTGGCGGCGGGCTGCGGCATGGGGCGCGAGGCGACGCTCTATCTGCTCGAACGCGGCGTGCGTCTGACCGGCACCGACGCCTGGAGCTGGGACGCGCCCTTCGTCCACACCAAGGAGAAGTACTGGGCGACCGGCAATGCGGGCCTGATCTGGGAGGGGCACAAGGCGGGCCGCGAAATCGGCTACTGCCACCTGGAGAAGCTGCACAACCTCGAGGTCTTGCCGCCCCACGGCTTCGCCGTCGTCTGCTTTCCGGTTAAGATCAAAGGCGCATCCGCCGGCTGGACGAGGGCTGTCGCGATCGTCGATGGCTAAGCGGAAGTCGCTGTCGGAACAAGCGGAATTGGCGCCGTGCGCCTCCCTTGACCCTGGGGACGCGGAAGGCTACATCCCTGGCCTCTCCATCGGATGGCGGGCTTAGCTCAGTTGGTAGAGCGCCAGGTTGTGGTCCTGGATGTCACGGGTTCGAGTCCCGTTGCTCGCCCCATTCCCCGAAATCGGCGCCGCCGCCCGGTGCGCCGTCAGCACCCGATACGGCGGCGGACGGTCCAATGGCACGGCGCCGTCTGGCGCACCGGCGAGGACCAGTTCGGCAAGGCGACGGCGTGAGGCGGATAGACGACCCAAGGCGCGGTGGCCGCGCCGGAGTTCGGGACGGAGGCGGCGAAGGCCTGCACCGGCCCAGGATTGCTCGGCAGCAGCGCACCGTTCGGCTGCAACGGGCTGGCTTGGAGCAAGGCGATGCCGGGCAATGCCGCGGACGGCGGGGCGACACCGGCAAGCGTGCCGAGCTCGTTGGCGGCAGGGGGCGGCGCATCCGGGGGCTGCCCGGTCGGCGTCACGCCATGCGGCAAGCCGCTGGCGGGGCCGGGATAGCTGATCGTGACGCCGTCCGGCCTCGTGATGCGCGTACCGGCCGTGGCGCTCGTCTGTTGCGCAACGGCCGCCGGAGCGACCCCGAGAAGCGCCAGCATCGCCAATACCCGCAGGAAATACCGTCCGGTCATGTATGTCCTCCGCGAAGTCAAGGCGCGGGTCCGCTCCGCGTTGCGGAACGGCAGAAAAATCAAAGCGCGATCCGCGCGCGGGCGCCAGTGTCGATCGCTCCGACCAGCCATGCCGCCCCGGCGCGCCCGCTCAGGCCGCCAGGGCGAAGCCGGCCTCCTGCGCCAGCCTGCGGAGATTGCGGTAGCCCATCGTGGCGTAGGTCAGGGGATGGGCCTTGGCCGGGTCCTGCTCGGCCTCCACGACCAGCCAGCCGGCATAGCCTTGGCCGGCCAGGTGGCGGAGGATCGGGGCGAAGTCGACCGCGCCGTCGCCCGGCACCGTGAACACGCCGTCCACCACCGCGTCGAGGAAGCTCTTGTTTTCCTTGAGGGCGCGGTCGAGCACCGGGCGGCGCACGTCCTTGCAGTGCACATGGACGATGCGCCCCGCGTGTCTGCGCGCCAGGGCCAGCGGATCGGCGCCGGCATAGCTGGCATGGCCGGTATCCAGCAGCAGTCCTACCGCCGGCCCGGTCGCCTGCATCAGCCGGTCGATTTCGGCCCCGGTCTGGATCGCCGTGCCCATGTGGTGGTGGAACGCCAGGCGCACGCCGCGCCTGGCCATGTGCTCGGCAACCTGCGACACGCGCTTGGCGTATGCCGGCCACTCCGCGTCCGTCACCGGGCGGCGCGTGCCCGCCGGCTTGGTGCGGTCGCCATGCGTGCCGCCGCTGACTTCGGCGAACACCATGACCGCGCAGCCCATGTCCGCCATCAGGTCGAGATGGCTCTCCATGGCGGCGATCTCGGCGGCGGCGTCGCGTTCCAGCAGCCGCGCGCCGTACCAGCCCGAGATGAAATCGAGCTGGTGACGACCCAGCAGGGGGCGCAGCGCGGCCGCCGACTTGGGGAACTTGCCGCCCATCTCGATGCCGGCATAGCCGGCCTGCCTGGCTTCGGCAAGACAGACCTCCAGCGGCGTGTCGCCGCCGAGCGCCGGCATGTCGTCGTTGCTCCAGGTGATCGGGTTGATGCCGATGCGGACGCTCATGCGTAGCTCCCAGCGGTCATAACAGGCCCAGCGCGGCGAGCTCCTCGCGCAGCGCCGCGGCGGAGCGGAAGTGGATGCCGTGGATGCCGAGCCCGCTCGCCGCGCGGGCATTGGCGGGATTGTCGTCGATGAACACGGCATCCTCGGCCCTGAGATCGAATCGCTCCAGCAGCAAGCGGAAGATGCGCGGGTCGGGCTTGATCACGCCTTCCTCGCCCGACACCAGGATGCCGCGGAAATGCCCGAGGAAGGGGAACCGACCGCGCTGCGGCGCGAAGGTTTCGGCCGACCAGTTGGTGAGCGCGTAGAGCGGCGCCCCGCGCGCCTTCAGCTCTTCGAGCACGCCGACCGTCTCGTCGAATGCGCCCGCGATCATCTCCTCGAAGCGCGCGCGCCAGGCGCGGATCAGCGGCGCCTTGTCGGGATGCAGGCGGATCAGCTCGTCCTCCGCTGCGGCGAAGCTGCGTCCGGCGTCCTGGCGCTCGTTCCAGGCCGGCGAGCAGATCTCCGTCAGGAACGCCTCCATCGCCGCCGCGTCGCCGTCGAACAGCTTGCGGTAGAGGTAGCGCGGGTTCCAGTCGATGAGCACGCCGCCCAGGTCGAACACGACGACGGATCGTTGCGGCATGGCGGCGGCCTGTCCCCGGGGTTGGCTCGTGCGGACGGCGGTCTTACGCCGCAAGTCCGGCGGCTTCAATCGGAATTGTCGCGGCGGCCCAACACCTAACGCGCGGACACGTAGCCGACCAGGGCGTCCTTGACCGCCCGGATATGCCGCGCCAGCGCCACCGAGGCCGCCTTGTAGTCGCCGTGCCGGCACAGCGCCACGATCTCGGCGTGCTCGCGCTCCGCGCGCTCCAGCCCGTCGGTGAGCAGAAGCTGCAGCCGCGTGAAGCGGTCGGAGGCGACCAGGAGCTTGTCGACGATCGCCTGGGTCTGCGGCCGGCCGGCGCGCGCGTAGAGCATCGCATGTAGCCGCGTATTCAACTCGCCCCAGCGCTTGACGTTCTGGTCGCGCAGCTCCGCGGAATATTCGCTCAACACGGCGTCGATCGCGCGGAAGTCGTCCTCGGTGAGATGCGGGGCGGAGCGTTCAAGCAGCATCGGCTCCAGGCGCTCGCGCAGCTC
>CAYMTM010000242.1:0-6565 GCA_964393375.1 uncultured Rhodospirillaceae bacterium | reverse complement strand
CCTCGATCGGATCGGGTGAATACCCGGCGGCGACGGCGATCGCCCCGCCGCAGCGCGCCGCCGCGGCCGCCAGCTCGCAGCCCCACCAGCCCAGTCCCACGAAGCCCAGGCGCAACGCGGTCATGGCTTTCCTGTACAAGGCACGCGGGCGCGCTTGCAAGCGCGCGCGCCGCCGGCTCAAATGCGTCCTTGCAGAGGGGGAAGCGCATGCCGCGAGCCAAGGGGACCGACCACCGCGGGATCCCGCTGTACGAGGAGATGACCTGGCCCGACGTCGCGAAGGCTGCGCGCGCCGACGCGCCGGTGATCGTGCCCCTGGGCGCGACCGAGCAGCACGGGCCGCACCTGCCGCTCGGCGCCGACACCTACCAGGGCATCGACATGAGCCGGCGCGCCGCCGCCATCCTGCGCGCGGAGGGGATCCCGCTGGTGGTCGGGCCGGCCATCCCGTTCGGACCGCCGCCGTTCCTCAGCGAATCGCCGATCGGCCGGCCCGGCACCATCGCGGTCAGCAACGACACGCTGCGCGCGCTGACCCACGACGTCTGCCGGTCGCTGATCGACGCGGGCTTCCGCCGGCTCTACCTGCTGCTGGCGAATGTCGAGAGCGAATACGCCATGCACATCGTGGCCAAGGAGCTCAGCGAACGCACCGCGGCCAACATCGTCACGCTAAACTGGCTGATCGGCATAAGGCCGAAATACAAGGGACTCCTGAAATCCACCAAGCTCCAAGGCCATGGCGGGGAGGGCGAGACGGCGCGGCTGCTCGCCACCGTCCCGCATCTCGTGCGCATGAAAGAGGCGCGGCCCTATCACCCGAAGATCAGGACCAGTCCCGACGTCTATGGCGATCTCCTGCCCTATCTCGGCGGCGCGATCGGGCGCTACCGCTTCGATGGCGACGAGTTCAGGGGCTTCCGCGACATCACCGGCGATCCCCAGCTCGCCACCGCAGAGACCGGCGAGAAGGCCTACGCGGCGATCGCCGAATGGATCGCCGCCGCCATCCGCCACGACGTCAAGCAAGCCAGGCGCAAGCGCCGCAAGAGGTAGAACGATGCCGATCGCCCAGAAGCCGCTGCAGCCCCCCATGTTCGCCAATCCGCCGAGCTGGATGGGGATTCCCCAGGGCCTGCCGCAGCGCCGCTCGCGCGCGGCGGTCCTGGGCGTGCCGTTCGACTGCGGCACGCATTCCACGCGCATCGGCTCGCGCCTGGGACCCGCAGCGATCCGCGAGCAGTCGTCAAATCTGCGCCGGATCGACCCGCGCACCAATATCGACTTGGTGGCGGCTCTCGGCCTGGTCGATGCCGGCGACGTGGCGCTCACCCCCAGCCTCATCGAGCAGTCGTTTGCCCGCATCGAGGCGGCGGTCGACGCGATCCTCTCGCGCGGGGCGGTGGCGGTGACGATGGGCGGCGACGGCGCGGTCACGCTGCCGCAGGTCCGCGCGCTCAAGCGCCATGCGCGCGAGATCTGCGTGGTGCATATCGACGCGCATACCGACGCCTATCCGATCGAAGGTTACAACACCGCCACGACCTTCCGTCACGTGGCGGAGGAGGGGCTGGTCGACCTGAAGCGCTCGTTCCATATCGGCGCGCGCGGGCCGACCATGGTGCCGGGCGTGTTCGAATACGCGCGCAAGCTGGGCTACCGCCTCGTCACCATGCCCGATTTGCGCAAGCGCGGCTACAAGCAGGTGGCGGCCGAGGTGCTGCGCACGGTCGGCCGCCGTCCGGTCTATCTTTGCTTCGACATGGATTTCTTCGATCCCGCCACCGCGCCCGGCGTGTGCACGCCCACCTGGGGCGGCGCCACTTCCGACGAGGGCCTGGCGTTCCTCGAGATGCTGGCGCCGCTCGACGTGCGCGTGCTTGACGTCAACACGGTCAGCCCCCCGCACGATTCGGCCGGCACCACCGCGTTCCTGGCGGGCATGGTGCAGTGGACCTTTCTTCAGAGCCTGGCGCGCAAGATGGCGCGGCGGTAGGAGGCGCCCGACGCAACCGTCGAGAGACTCGTCCTTCGACAAACCCAGGACGAGGAACCGGAAAGAACGCCCTCACCCCCGGCCTGTCGAAGGGTGAGTCCGCTTGCGAGAGGCCGGAAGCCGCGACGATACTGCATCCGTGACCGTATCTGCCGCCACTGCCCCGCTCAAGAACGTCCGCGTCCTCGACCTGACCAACGTGCTGGCCGGGCCGTTCGCGGCCTACCAGCTGGCGCTGCTCGGCGCCGACGTGATCAAGGTCGAAACGCCCCAGAGCGGCGATCTGGCGCGCCAGCTCGGCGCCGATCCCGACCTCAACCGAAGGCGCATCGGCGCCTCGTTCCTGGCGCAGAACGCGGGCAAGCGGTCGATCGCGATCGACCTGAAACACGCGGAGGGACGTGCGGTCTTTCTCGATCTGGTGAAAGGCGCCGACGCGCTGGTCGAAAATTTCCGCCCCGGCGTGATGGACAGGCTGAAGCTCGGCTGGGACGCGTTGCGCGCCGTTCGGCCCGACCTGGTCTATTGCGCCATCTCCGGCTTCGGCCAGGAAGGCGTGCTGAAGGACAACCCGGCCTACGACCAGATCATCCAGGGCATGGCGGGGGTGATGAGCGTGACCGGCACGCCCAAAACCGCGCCGTTGCGCGCGGGCTATCCGGTGGCCGACACCACCGGTGGGCTGACCGCCGCCCTGGCCATCGCGGCGGCGCTCTACGACCGCGCGCGGGGCGGCGGCGGCAGGTTCATCGACGTGTCGATGCTGACCGCGACCCTGATCACGCTGGGCTGGCCGGTGTCGAACTACCTGACCGCCGGCGTGCTGCCCGAGGCCATGGGCAACGACAACATGACGGCCGCGCCTTCCGGCACGTTCCGCTGCCGGGACAAGCCGATCAACATCGCCGCCAATAAGCAGGAGCAGTTCGAGGCGCTGTGCGATGCGATCGCGCGGCCCGAACTCAAGCAGGACGAACGCTTCGCCGAGCGCGAGGCGCGCAAGGCGAACCGCGCGGCGCTGACCGACGAGATCGAGCGGGTGCTGCGGACCGCCTCTGCCGACGAATGGGTGGCGAAGTTCAACAAGGTCGGCGTGCCGGCCGGCCCGGTTCTGTCGGTCCCCGAGGCGATCGCGCTGGCCCAGGCGCAGACCCAGGACCTGCTGCACGAGTTCCCGTCGCTGCCCGACGCGGCATCTGGCCCTGGCCTGCGCGTCCTGCGCAGCGGCTTCCGCTATTCGGGCGCGCGTCCCGACATCGACCGCCCGCCGCCGCTCCTGGGCCAGCACACCGACGCGATCCTGTCCGAGCTCGGCTACGACCCCGCGCGCATCGCCGCGCTGCGCCGGGCGAAGGCGGTCGGCTAGGGCAGGTCGCGGTCCTTGCAGTCCAGCCGCACGCTGGCCCGGCCCTGGTGGCGGAACTGCGGCATGTCCTGGGGATCGAGCGTGCCGGTAAAGCGCCGCCTCCCCCAGGTGAGGTCGTAGGCCGCCCCGCCCGGCCCCTTGAAGATCAGGCGGTTCTTGACGATGAACAGCTCGCTGGCGCGGCTGGCCGGCTCGAACTGGCGCACCTGGTCGGGCTCGCGCCAGGCGCCGATGCCGGGCTGGCGCTCGATCTGCGCGGTCAGCGACCCGCCCTCGAGCGCGAAGGAAAGCCGCATCGCCCCCTGGCCCTGGCGCACCCGCTCGGCGGCCAGGCGATTGGGCGTCAGGTCGTAGCTGCCCAGGCACCTCAGCCGCGCGAACACCGCCGCGTCGGCCCCGGTCACGTTGCGCGCAAGGTCCTGGGCGCCCGCCGGAGCCCCGGCGGCGAGCAACAAGGTAAACGCGGCAAGGGCGGCGGATCGCGCCATCGGCGGCAGCCTCCTCGAATAACTCTACGAATATGCCGGCCCGGCGGAGCAAACTCCTTAACGCCTTAACGGAACATTAACGGGATACGGGCTCTAACTGGCGCGCGCCGCCCCTTTTGGCCCGGGGCGGCCGTGGCGATCGGCTGCCGACGACGCCTTTCCTGACGCGGGCATGGGAAGGCTGATGGCCGATATCAGGGAATTGCGCCGCCAGTGGCGGGGCGGCTTGCCGCGCTTGCCGCGCGCCGGCCAGCCGCCGTCGCCGCGCCTGGCGCTGGCCGCCGCGCTGGCGATGGTGGCGGCGGTCGGCACCGCGCTGAGCTTCGACTGGACGCTGCAGGTCGACCGCCTGATCCGCGCCGTTGCCGGCATGGCGCCCGCGCCTGCGGTCGCTGTGGCCGAGGCGCCGGCGCCGCCTGCGGCCCTTCGCGGCGGCGGCGGCGGCGCCGCGAACGCCGGCGGGCGCTACGGCTTGTGCACCCATCCGCGCCAGCAGGACTGCGTGGTGGACGGCGACACGTTCCGCGACGGGCCGCGCAGCATCCGTCTGGCCGACATCGACACGCCCGAGATCTTCCATCCGCAATGCGCGGCCGAAAAGCAGCTGGGCGAGCGCGCCGCGCGGCGGCTGCAGGAACTGCTCAACGGCGGCGTGATCGTGATCGCGCCCGGGCCGGCCGACGGTCCCCATGGCGGCCGCGACGAGGACCAGTACGGCCGCAAGCTGCGCGTGGTGAAGCGTGGGGGAAAATCCCTGGGGGAAATCCTGGCGGCCGAGGGTCTGGCAAGGCGCTGGGACGGCGCGCGGCGAAGCTGGTGCAACTGAGCCCAAGCTGACCGAAACGTGTAGACGCGGGCCCGCGCGCACCGTGCTAGGCTGCGGTAACACCTCAAAGGGGGGGAGCCCGGCCATGCCCGACCACGCATTGCCCGCCACGCTTACGCAGGACTGGATCGACCAGCGCGTCTTCGACCTGTACGACGAGTATTGCCACGGCCGCATCGACCGGCGCGCCTTCCTGGCCCGCGCGTCCCTGGTGGCGGGCGGGCTGGCGATGGCGCAGGCCCTGCTGCCCAACTACGCGCGCGCGCAGACCATCTCCTTCACCGACCAGCGCATCAAGGCGAGATACGTCGCCTATAAGTCGCCGAGCGGCAGCTCGGGCGACATGCGCGGCTACCTGGTGCAGCCCGCCGGCAACGGCCCGTTTCCCGCCGTCCTGGTGGTGCACGAGAACCGGGGCTTGAACCCCTATATCGAGGACGTGGCGCGCCGGGCGGCGGTCGAGGGCTTCCTGGCGCTGGCGCCCGACGGCTTGAGCCCCATCGGCGGTTATCCCGGCAACGACGACGACGGGCGCAGCATGCAGGCGACGCTCGACCAGGCCAAGCTGCGCACCGACATGCTGAACTCGGCGAAATACGTGAAGGCGCACCAGCTCTCGACCGGCAAGCTGGGCGTCACCGGCTTCTGCTGGGGCGGCGGCACGACCAACTGGCTGGCCGCGACGATGGGCGCCGACACGCAGGCCGGCGCGCCCTTCTACGGCGCGGCCGCCGCCGCCGCCACGGTGCCGCAGATCAAGGCGCCGCTCTTGTGCCACTACGCCGAGACCGACCCCAACATCAACGGCCAGATCCCCGAATTCGAGAAGGCGCTGAAGGAAGCCAGGGTGCCCTACGAGATGCACACCTACCCCGGCACCCAGCACGGCTTCCACAACAACTCCACCCCGCGCTACCAGGAAGCCGCCGCGAAGCTCGCCTGGGACCGCACGGTGGCCTGGTTCAAGAAGCACCTGGCGTAGCGGCAGGTCGCTCCGGCGCGGAAGCACCCCCAACCCTCCCGCCCTGCGGGGGAGGGTTAGGGTGGAGGCCGCCAGCCGCATGCTATAAGGGCGCCCATGCCGCCCGCCCCACCCGATCCTGCGCCGCCCGACGCACCTCACGCGAACCAGGCCGCCGGCAGCACCCAGGACCTCACCCGCCTGATCCTGGCGATCCTGTTCCTAAGCGCCTTGATCGGCGTGTCGGTATGGATCGTGCTGCCGTTCCTGCCCTCGATCCTGTGGGCGGCGACCCTGGTGATCGCCACCTGGCCGGTGCTCGACCGGCTCGAGCGCGTGCTGTGGCGCCGCCGCGGCCTGGCCGTGGCGGCGATGACGCTGGGCCTGCTGGTGCTGCTGGTCCTGCCGCTGTGGCTGGCGGTGGACGTGGTGGTGAAGAACGCGCCCTTGATCGTGCGCTGGGGCGAATACGCGCTGACCATGGATTTTCCGCCGCCGCCCGCGTGGCTCGCCGGATTGCCGCTGGTGGGCGAGAGCGCCGCCGAGTTCTGGCAGAACATCGGCAAGGCCGGCTGGCAGGACATCCTCCAGCGCGCCAAGCCCTATGCCGGCCAGGCCACGTCGTGGTTCGTCTCGGCCGCCGGCAGCGTGGGCATGATGCTGGTGCAGCTCCTGCTCACGATCGCGGTGGCGGTGATCCTCTACGCGCGGGGCGAGACGGCGGCGGCCATGGTGCTGCGCTTTGGCGAGCGTCTGGCGGGCGACCGGGGCCGCGAATCGGTGGTGCTGGCGGCCCAGGCGATCCGCGGCGTGGCGCTGGGCGTGGTGGTGACGGCGCTGGTGCAGTCCGCGGTGGGCGGCGTGGGCCTGGCGATCGCGGGCGTGCCCTTCGCGACGGTGCTGTTCGCGCTGATGTTCCTCTTGTGCA
>CAYMTM010000241.1:0-6565 GCA_964393375.1 uncultured Rhodospirillaceae bacterium | reverse complement strand
GCGGCACTACCGCGACATGCAGGACATCGAGTTCACGGTGCAGCAGGACAAGCTCTACATGCTGCAGACCCGCGGCGGCAAGCGCACGGCCAACGCGGCGCTGCGCATCGCGGTGGACATGGTGCGCGAAGGGCTGATCACCAAGAAGCAGGCGATCCAGCGTGTCGATCCCGCCTCCTTGGAGCAGCTTCTGCACCCCACGCTCGATCCCAGGGCGCCGCGCCACGTGCTGGCGCGCGGCCTGCCGGCCTCGCCCGGCGCCGCCTCGGGCCGCATCGCCTTTCACGCCGACGAGGCCGAGGACCGCGCGTCGAAAGGCGAGAAGGTGATCCTGGTCCGGGCCGAGACAAGCCCCGAGGACATCCACGGCATGCACGCCGCCCAGGGCATCCTGACCGCGCGCGGCGGCATGACCAGCCACGCCGCGGTGGTGGCGCGCGGCATGGGGCGGCCCTGCGTGACGGGCGCGGGCGAGCTCAGGATCGACGCCAATGCCCGCACGCTCTCGGTCGGCAAGGTGACGCTCAAGGACGGCGACACGATCACCATCGACGGCGGCACCGGCGAGGTGATGCAGGGCGAAGTGCCGACCGTCAAGCCCGAGCTGTCGGGCGACTTCGCCGCCCTGATGGGCTGGGTGGACGAGGTGCGCAAATTGGGCGTGCGCGCCAACGCCGATACGCCGGCCGACGCCCGCACCGCGCGCGATTTCGGCGCGGAGGGCATCGGGCTTTGCCGCACCGAGCACATGTTCTTCGAGGGCGAGCGCATCGTGGCGATGCGCCAGATGATCCTGGCGGAGGACGCCAAGGGAAGGCGTGCGGCGCTCGCCAAGATTCTGCCGATGCAGCGCAACGACTTCGTCGAGCTGTTCCGCATCATGAAGGGCCTGCCGGTCACGATTCGGCTGCTCGATCCGCCGCTGCACGAGTTCCTGCCGCACAGCGACGCCGAGATCGCCGAAGTGGCGAAGGCCGCCGGCGTGGACCCCACGGTCGTGCGCCACCGCGCGGCGCAGCTCGCCGAGTCCAACCCGATGCTGGGCCATCGCGGCTGCCGGCTCGCCATCTCCTATCCCGAGATCTGCGAGATGCAGGCCCGCGCCATCTTCGAGGCGGCGATCGAGGCGGCCGAGGGCGGCCGCAGCGTGGTGCCCGAGGTCATGATCCCGCTGGCGGCAACCAAGCGCGAGCTCGACATCCTCAAGGCGGTGATCGACCAGGCGGCCGAGCAGGTCGCGCGCGAGAAAGGCACCAAGGTCGAATACTATGTCGGCACGATGATCGAACTGCCGCGCGCGGCCTTGAAGGCCGACGAGATCGCGAAGACGGCCGAGTTCTTCAGCTTCGGCACCAACGACCTGACGCAGACCTGCCTCGGCCTGTCGCGCGACGATTCGGCCAGCTTTCTCGACAGCTATACGCGCCAGGGCATCTTCCCGACCGATCCGTTCATGTCGATCGACGTCGAAGGCGTCGGCGAGCTGGTCAAGCTCGGCGTCGCGCGCGGCCGCAAGACGCGCAAGAACCTGAAGCTCGGCATCTGTGGCGAGCATGGCGGCGATCCCGCCTCGGTGCGCTTCTTCCGCGAGGCAGGACTCGACTACGTCTCCTGCTCGCCTTTCCGCGTGCCCATCGCGCGGCTCGCGGCCGCCCAGGCCGAGCTCAGCCAGGTCACGCGCGACAAGTGAGCGCGCTCGACGCGCTGGCGGCGGGGGGCAAGCCCGCGCTGGCGCGGGCGCTGGCGGAGATCGAGCGCGATCCCGACGCGCCGGCGACGCTAGCGCTGCTCGCCCGGTGTCGGCAAGTCGACCCTGATCGGTGCCCTGGTCGCCGCCTGGCGGCGGCGCGGCAGAACGGTGGGCGTGCTGGCCGTCGACCCTTCCAGCCGCAAGAGCGGCGGAGCGCTGCTGGGCGACCGCGCCCGCATCGCTTCCGACCCGGCCGACGAAGGCGCGTTCGTGCGTTCGCTGGCCGCGCGCGACCGGCTGGGCGGACTTGCCGACCTCGCGATGCCCGCGACGATCCTGCTGCGCGCGCTCTACGACGTCGTGGTGGTCGAAACGGTCGGGGTCGGCCAGTCGGAAACCGAGATCGCCGAGCTGGCCGACACGGTCGTGCTCTGCGTCCAGCCCGGGTCGGGCGACAGCCTGCAATACATGAAGGCCGGCATAGCCGAGACGCCGGACATCGTCGCCGTCACCAAGGGCGATCTGGGCGGTCCGGCCGCCCGCGCCGCCGCCGACGTGCGCGCCGGGCTGGGGCACGCGGCGCAGGGCGACTGGTCGCCGGCGATCGAGATCGTCTCGGCCGCGCGCGGGCGCGGCATCGAGGCCCTGGTCGCGGAGATCGACCGTCACGCGGCCTGGCTCGACGGCGGTGATCGGCTCGCCGCACGCCGCGCGGCCCAGGCGCGGCATTGGCTGGAACTGGCGGTGCGCGAACGCTTCGGCCGGGAAGGATTGCGCCGCGCGGGCGCATTGGACCTAGCGCCCGGCGAGCCGCCTTTCGGCAGGCTCGGGAAGATCGCACGGAGTCTCTCCCGCTGAGCGGGAGCGGGCTCAGTCCTTTTCCTCGCCGCTCCCCGGCTTTTCCTCGCCCGGGATGCGGTATTCGCCGCCGATCCAGCGCGCCAGGTCCACATCGGCGCAGCGCTTGGAGCAGAACGGGCGGAACCGCAGCACCGCCGGCTTGCGGCAGATCGGGCAGCGCGTCTTCAGGATCGTCACCTTCGCGTCGGGATCGTCCGCCATCGCCTCACTCCGCCGCCACGTCGAAGCGGCCGGGCTGCAGTCCCGGGTCGGGAACCAGCGCCAATTGTACGCCGACGCGCTGGCGCACGCGCGCCAGTGTTTGCGCCGCCGCTTCCAGCGCGGCGATGGAGGCAGGGCTCGCCCGTGCGCGCAAGGCCCTGCCCGGCGCGGCGCTGGCGGCGGCAAGGATGGCGCGCGCCAGGGCGAAGCCCTGGGTCGCCTGCGAGAGCCTCGGAACAAGCTCGCCCGCCTCGCAGAGCAGATGGCGAAGCGACGGGCGCAGGCGCTTGCGGGTCAGCTCGACCAGCCCCGCCGGCGTCATGCCCAGCACGTCGACCTGCTGCGGATCCCGGGCCCCGGCCTTGCGCAGCGCCTCGACCACGCGGCGGCGGTGGTTGGGATTCGCCATGCGCAGGAAATCGACCACGGCAATGCCGCCGATGTCGCGCAGACGCAGCTGGCGCGCGATCTCGCTCGCGGCCTCGATATTGACGCGAAAGGCGTTGTCCGCCTGCGGACCGGCGCCGGTCTGCGCCGCCATGTCGACGTCGATCGCCGTCAGCGATTCCAGCTCGTCGATCGCGATCGCGCCGCCGCCTGACAAGCGTACGCGCCGCAGCAGCGCATCGGCGATCTGCTCTTCTACGTCATGGCGCTGGAACAGGGCCGTCCCGTGGTGGTGCGACAGCAGCGGCGCCAAAGTCGGCGCCTCGGCCCTGACGCGATTCATGAGCTCGGCATCGTCGAAGCGCACCGCTTCCAGGGTCGCGGCATGGTCGAGCACGGCGCGCACGATCGGGTCCGGGGCGGGGCGGATCGCTGCGGGCACGCCGCCCGACTTCGCGCGCGCCTGGCGCCAGGAATCGGCCAGCGTTCGCGCTTCCGCCAGCAAGGCTTCGCTGTCGGCATCCGCGGCCGCAGGATGCAGCAGAAATCCGTCGTGCGCGGTGTCCAGCGCCGCCAGCGCTTCGCGATGCCGCGCGAACACCTCGGGGTCCAGGCGGCGTGCGCGCTCCACACCCGGCTGGCCGACCCGCAAAGTCAGGCGCTGGCCAACGATCGCCGGCCGATCGGTGAGACCCGGGCCTTTGTCGTCGATAGCATCCTTGGTCACCTGGACCACGATCGCGGCGCCTTCGGGCGGCGGCTTGGCTCCTTTGCGCAGCGACAGGTAGCCGGCCTTGGCCTGGCCGATCTCGACGAAGGCCGCACCCTGCTCGCGCCTGACCGCCGTCACACGGCCGCGGATGATGGCACCGACCAGGCTTTGCTGTTCCGGCCGGACGATCCGCAATTCCACCAGCCGACCGCCAGCCAGCAGCGCCGCGCGCGTTTCGCCCGGCAGGTGGTCGACCAGGATCTCGTCGATCATCCCCGGTGCTCCGCGACCCGGTCGACCGGATAGCCCAGCCCGCGCAGCATTTGCGCGGTTTCGAAAAGCGGCAGACCGACGACATTGGAATAGGACCCGGTGATCTGGCGCACGAACAAGGCCGCACGGCCCTGGATGGCGTAACCGCCGGCCTTGCCCCGCCATTCCCCGCTCGCCAGGTACGAATCGCGCTCGGCCTCCTCCAGGCGCTTGAAGGCGACCGACGTCGTCACCAGCCGCTCCAGCACGCGCCCGTCCGGCGCCACGACCGCCACGCCGCCCAGGACGCGATGGCGGCGGCCGGACAGCAACGCCAGGCACTCCGCCGCCTGCCGGCGATCTTCGGCCTTGGGCAAAATGCGCCGTCCGCAGGCCACCACCGTGTCGGCCGCCAGGATAAAGGCACCCGGATGGCGGCGGGCGACCGAGCGTGCCTTTTCCGCCGCCAGGCGCTTGGCCAGGGCCGGCGGAAGCTCGCCACGACGCGGGTGCTCGTCGATCGCGGCGGGATCGACCAGATCCGGCACCAGGCCTACCTGGCGCAGCAGTTCCAGCCGGCGCGGCGACGCCGAAGCCAGCACCAGCAGGGGCGGCCTCAGGCGCGGATCCGGGGGCTGATCCGGGCCCATCGGCCGTCCGGTCACTTGAAGCGGAAGGTGATGCGACCCTTGGTCAGGTCGTAGGGGGTCATTTCGACGTTCACCCGGTCGCCCTGCAGGACGCGGATGCGGTTCTTGCGCATCTTGCCCGAGGTGTGGGCGAGCACCAGGTGCTCGTTGTCCAGTTTCACGCGGAACATGGCGTTGGGCAGGATCTCTACCACAGTGCCCGGAAACTCGATCAGGTCCTCTTTGGCCATCCCCTCTCCATCGAACGGCCGGCCCCCGGTCTCCCCCCGGCGGGCGGCCGGCGGCATCATTAGCGCAAAGCCGGCCGTTGGGCCAGTCCGCAGCCAGGCCTGGGCCAGGGCACCTAGGTTCCCGGCGGCTGGGCGGGGTCGTGCCGGTCGAACCGTAGCAGCGCCGGGTGGCGCCAGACCATGGCGGCGGCCGCGATCACTGTGGCCGTGCCGCCGACGACAATCGCCAGCGGGGCCCCCAGCAGCGCCGCCGACAGGCCGGCCTGCAACTCGCCCACCCTGGGACCGCCGCGAAAGAACATCAGGGCAATGCTGAACACCCGGCCGCGCAGGTGTTCGGGCGTCATCGCCTGGCGCCAAATTCCGCGGATTACCGTGCCGACCGTGTCGACCGCGCCGACCAGGGTCAGCAGGAAGAAGCTCAGCCAGATCGACCTCGACACGCCGACCATCGCCGCGGCCAGGCCGAAGGCGACCGCCGAGGCGACCATCAGTGGCCCTTGCCAGCGCAGCCGGTGCCAATAGGCCAGCGCCAGGCCTGTCGTCACCGCGCCGATCGGCTGGCCCGCCGCCAGCAGCCCGTAGCCCTCGACCCCGGAATCGAACACGACCTCCGCCAGCAGCGGCAGCAGGACGCCCAGGCTGGTGAAGCTGGCGCACAGGAAGTCGAGCAGGAACGAGCTCCAGAGAATGGGCCTGCCGCGCACGAAGCGCAGGCCCTCGACGAAGGCCTCGACGCTTGGCCGGGCGCGCGGCGCATCCTCCGGCCGGGTCACGCGCATCAGCTTCAGGCATAGGCCGGGGACGGCAAAGGACGCCGCGATCGCACCATAGGCGGCGGCGAGCGAGAGCTTGGCAATCAGGGCCGCGCCGGCGATCGGCGCCAGCACCGCAGAGATGCGAAAGGCGAGCGAGAACAGGCTGACCGCGTGCGACAGATAGGCCGGCGGCACGGTGGCGGGGAGCAGCGACTGGCGCGCGGGCGTGTCGAAACCCGCGAGGGCGGCGGTGCCGGCCGATACGGCGTAGAGCAGGGCGATCCCGGTCGCGTCGGCCAGGGTCGCGAGGAACAGCAGGGCGGCAGTGGCGGCCACGGCCAGCCGTGTCCACATCATCAGCCGGCGGCGGTCCAGGGCATCGGCCAGCAGCCCGCCCCACAGCCCGAAAATCAGGGTCGGCACCAGCCGCGCCAATCCGATGCCGCCCAGCCCCACGGCGGCGCCGCTGAGGTCGATGGCATAACCCGGCAGCGACAGGCGCAGCGTGCTGCCGTGCAGCAATTCGAAGACGTGCCAGTTGATGGCGAAGATCTGCATGTTGGCTGCGAAGTCCGCCGTAAGCTGGGCAACCCACAGCAGGCGGAACTCGCGGTAACCCAGCGCCCCGAAACGGGGGCCGGCGGTGGCCTGGGACATTGCGGATCGAACGGTCGTTGGTCGGGTGGCTTGACGTCGTATGGCCGATCATGCGCCCTGCCTGCGCCGAAATCCAATCGCCGGATCGCGGTCGCCCGGCGCGGGGCGGATGCGAATACGGCTTCGCGGGACCGCCGGCCTTTCCTATTATCCGGGGCGAGGGGAGA
>CAYMTM010000240.1:0-6570 GCA_964393375.1 uncultured Rhodospirillaceae bacterium | reverse complement strand
CGTGGCGTTTAGCGCCGGCAAGTTGTTGCCGCTGGCCGGGAAGGCGAGCGCGGTCGAGAAGACGTCGGCCAGGCGCCGCACGGCGTCGGCATCGCCGGTGCCGATGTCGATGTCGCCCACCGCCGCGGTCATCGACACGTCGCCGCGGGTGACCAGGTTCGGGTTGCTGACCAGCGTCGTGCGCACCGCGATCTGGGCGGCCGAACCGACGCGCTGGGCGGTGAAGCCCAGCCCGCTGACCGCCGTGCCGGCGCTGGTCAGAAGGAAGTTGTCGCCGCCCGCGTCGGCGACCCGCAGGCGGAACCCCGCGGCGTCGGCGACCAGCGAGGCCTGGATGCCGGCCGCCGTCAGTGCGGCGGTCCCGTTGATGGCGGTGGCGATGTCGGCCAGGCTGTCGGTCGCGGCGATGGCGACGTTGACGGTCGAGCCGCTGAAGCTGAAGGTCAGCGGGCCCGTGATGCCGGCAGCGGCGGTGGCGCTCGCCTGGACGTTGGTGTCGTAGCTCGCGTAGTTGGCGCCGGCCACGTAGAGGTCGTTGAGCCCGAAATACTGCGACAGGCCGCGCATGTCGTTGCCGACGGGAACCGCGCTGTCGTTCTCGTTGATGACGATGCCCGTGCCGTTGCCGGTCGCTAGCTGCAGCTTGCCGCCGACGATCGAGGCGGTCAGGTTGCCGCCGAGTCCGGGCGCGGTGTTGATGGCGTTGATCACCTGCGCGACCGTCGTCAGGCCGGCCAGGTTGATGTCGGCGACGCTGGAGACCGCGCCGGTGGCGGTATTGACCAGCGCGATGCGGAAGGTGCCGGTACCGGAAAACGGGTCGGTGGCCGCCACGCTCTGGGTGCCGGTCAGGGTCGTGGGCGGCGGGAAGGCCGCGCCGTTGTTGTGCGCCGCGTTGAGCGCGTCGCGCAACCGGGCGGCCAGTTCGTCGAGCGAGGACTGCAGGCCGGGCAGCGTGTCGTCGCGCAGCCCGATCAGGGCCTTCAGCTTGCCGTTGGCAATCTCGCCGGTGATGTCGTTGGTGCCGTTGACCGTGTCGGGCGGCGTGCCGATGTAGATGCCGGCGACGCCGCCGGTGTTGTAGAAGCCCGTCACCGACGGATCGATATAGGTCGAACTTGCGCCCAGCGAGGCGTTCGAGACATGCGAGAGGTGCTCGACCTGGTTGCCGTCGACCATCCGGCGCCCCGAACCGGTCATCAGCACCAGCTCGCCGCTGTCGCGCTCGTAGCTGCGCACGTCGACGAACTCCGAGACCTGACGCACCAGCAGGTCGCGCTGGTCCTGCAGCTCGCCCAGCGGCTGGTTAAGCGCCTTGGCCCGCACGATCTGGTTGTTGAGGTCGGCGATCTTGTCCAGCGCGGCGTTGATCTCGTTGACCGCATTGCCGATCTGGATATCGGCATCCGCGCGCATCTGCTGCAGGCTGGAGGAGTGCGCGTTGATCTGCTGCGCCAGCAACTGAGCCTGGGCGATCGCCTTCGACCCCTGCGCCGGACTCTCCGGCTGGGTCGCCAGCGCCGCCAGCGTGGCCGCCAGGGTGGAGATCGAGGCGGTCAGCGAGGTGTCGTCGGCCGGCGTTCCGAACTGGTCCTGCACGCTCTGCAGATAGTGGTTGGCCACCGTCCACATGCTGGCGGTGCTGGCTTGGTCGCGGACCTGGCGCGCGAGGAACGCGTCGACCGTGCGCTTGATCGTGTCGGCGCGGACGCCTGCGCCGGCACCGTCCAGCACGACCGAGCTGGTGTCCTGCGTCTTGCGCGTGTAGCCCGCCGTGTTGACGTTGGCGATGTTGTTCGACGTGACCTGGAGCTGCGACTGGGTGGTCTGCAGCGAGGACAGCGCGGTGCGGAGCGCGACGGTTAGCGACATGGCGGCGTTCCCTGGCCGGATTCCGGCGTCCTAGAGCCGCTGGTCGAGCGCGATCGGCGGCGGCGCCGCGCGGCCACGGCCATTGGCGCCGCCGAGCGTGCCGGCGGCGGAGTAGGCGTGGCGCGGGGCCGCCTGGGCCTGGGCGGCGTCGACGATCGCCTTGACCACCCGCTCGTTGGCGTCGCGCGCCGCGCGCAAGGCGCGCTCGTTGTTGGCCATAGATGCACGGAACCGCGCCATCGCCGCCTCGAACTCCGCGCGTAGCGCCGGGGCCAGCGCCTTGACGGCGGCCTTGTCGCCCGCCAGCGCGCGCAGCTTGGTCTCGAAGGTCCGCGCCAGCCGGTCCTTCTCGGCCTGGCCGTCCACGATGGCGGCGACCTTCATCTGGTCGAGCAGCGCGGTCTCCTGGTCCATCATGCCGACCAGGCGCCCGGCCATCTTGATCAGCTCGTCGATCGCGCCCTGGGCGCCCTCGGGCGAAAGCGGCGCCTGCGGCAGCGCCTTGGGCGTCGGGGGCTGCAGGATCATCGTCTGGTTCATGGCTTCATTGCCTCCTGGTTGCGCAGGATTTCCTTCATCACCTGGTCGGCGATGCCGATGCCGCCGGCATGCGCCATGGCCTTGCCGTACTCGTCGACCAGCAGCGATCGGTACATGCGCTCGGCATGGCCGCCGCCGAAGGGCCCGTCGGTCTTGATGCCCTCGAACATGTGGCCGAACATCTGCGACAGGAACATCGCCTCGAACTCTTCCGCCGCCTTGCGCGCGGCCTTCGGGTCGCCGTGCGCGGAAAGGCCCGATGGCCCGCGGCCGACCGGGCTTGCGGGGAACGAAGGTGTTGCGATCTGGGTCGGGCCGGGCATGACCGTGTCCTCGCTACATCGCCACGATTTCGGCCTGCATCGCGCCGGCGGCCTTGATCGCCTGCAGGATCGCGATCAGGTCGCGCGGGCCGATGCCCATGGCGTTCAGGCCGTTGACCAACTCCTGCAGCGTCACGCTGCCGGGCAGCACGGTCAGCTTGCGGTCGGAGTTCTCGTCGACCTGGATGTCGGTGCGCGGCACCACGACGGTCCGCCCCGTGTTCGAGAACGGCTCGGGCTGCGAGACCTGCGGCGTCTCGGTGATGCGGATGGTCAGGTTGCCCTGGGCGATCGCCACCGTGCTGATGCGCACGTTCTCGCCCATGACGATGACGCCGGTAGTCTCGTCGATCACCACCTTGGCCACCTGGTCGGTGGTGACCGGAAGCTGCTCGATGTCGGTCAAGAGCGCCACGGTCGACCCCGGATAGTTCTGCGGCACGTTGATCTGGACGGTTCCGTTGTCCAGCGGCCGGGCGACCGGCTGGCCGATGAAGCCGTTGATCGACTGTGCGATGCGGCGCGCCGTCGTGAAGTCCGGGTTGCGCAGGGTCAGGCGCAGGGCCGCGAACTGCGACAGGTCGAATCTGAGCTCCTTCTCGACGATCGCGCCGTTGGCGATGCGTCCCGTCGTCGGCACGCCTTTGACCACGGTCTGCGCGGCGCCGCCGGCGGAGAAGCCCGCCACGGCCACCGGCCCCTGGGCCACCGCGTAGACCTCGGCGTCGGCGCCGAGCATGGGCGTGACCAGCAGCGTGCCGCCCAGAAGGCTGGTGGCGTCGCCCATTGTGGAGACGGTGACGTCGATCCGGTTGCCCTGGCGCGTGAAGGCCGGCAGCGTGGCGGTCACCATGACGGCGGCCACGTTCTTGGTCTTCAAGGCTTCGCTGCGGGCGTTCACGCCCAGCCGCTCCAGCATGCCGATCAGGCTCTCGCGGGTGAAGATCGAGTTCTCCAGCTTGTCGCCCGTGCCGTTGAGGCCGACGACCAGGCCATAGCCGATCAGCATGTTGGCGCGCACGCTCTCGAACTCGGCCACGTCCTTGATGCGGGACTGGGCGACGGCCTGGCCGGCCTGGACGGCGCAAAGCGCCAGCGCCAGGAAGGCCGGTACTGCGAATCGGAAGACGCGCACGGCAAGCGGCATGACGGATCGATCCCTGATGTCCTGCCCCTGTCTAGCGAATGCTGTGCCACCACCTCCTACATGTTAACCTGCTGATATCGCAGTATTATCTTGCCGCAGACCGAAACGATTCTGCACCGCCATGGCAGCCCCTGCCGAGGTCGGGCGGCAGGAATTGCCGGGTGCGCCGCGGGCGTCTTGCTTTCGCGCAGCGGGGCTTTGGAATAGGCTGCCGCGCGATGCTCTGCGCGGACCTGCCATGAAGATCGAGCGGACCGGACCGGCCGGCGCCGCCGCCCCGGGCGCCAAGCGCGCCGAACGGGGCCGCGCGGGCGCGTCCTTCGCCGACACGCTGAAGCAGGTCGAAGCGGGCGCTGCCGCCGGCGCGACGGCATCCCTGGCGTCCGTAAGCGCCATCGTCGCGGTGCAGGAGGTGGACCCCGACGCCGAGAACAGCGCTGCGGCGCGAAGGCGCGGCGAGGAGATGCTCGACCGCCTGGACGAGCTGCGCCTCGGCCTGATCGAAGGGAGGCTCGCGCCCGACCGCATCGAAGCGCTGGTGAAGCTGGTCGCCGAGCGGCGCGAAAAGGTCCACGATCCGCGCCTGCAATCCATTCTCGACGACATCGATTTGCGTGCCCGGGTGGAGCTCGCCAAGCTCGGCCGCACACCCTAAGAAAGCTTCACAATTTGTTGATTAACAAGGAAAAAAAGACATTTCCGGTGGGCCTTGCGAGGCGTTAAGACCCTCCCTATACTCCGCGCCCGTTTGAAAGCTTGGGGGTGGGCAGGTAAGCAATGGCGCGCACGACGTTGCCTTCGAATTATCGGCCGAGCGAAGACGAGCCGTTCATGAATCCGCGGCAGCGCGAGTACTTCCGGCAGAAGCTGCTGCGCTGGCGCGAGGAACTCCTGAAGGAATCGAGCGAGACCCTGCAGCATCTCCAGGAGGAGAGCCTGCAAGAGGCCGACATGACCGACCGCGCCTCGCTGGAGACCGACCGCTCGATCGAGCTGCGCACCCGCGACCGCGAGCGCAAGCTGATCTCGAAGATCGACGCCGCGCTGCGCCGGATCGACGACGGGACCTATGGCTATTGCGAGGAGACCGCCGAGCCGATCGGCGTGCGCCGGCTGGATGCCCGTCCGATCGCGACCTTGAGCGTCGAGGCCCAGGAGCGGCACGAGCGCATGGAGCGCACGCACCGCGACGAGTAGGGGGCACCGCCGCCGTGGCGGCGCCTCGCTACTCCCAGCCCTGCAATCTGGCCTGTGCGCGCACCATCGCGGTGTGGCGCGCGCGCAGGCGGTCGAGCGCCTCGATGGCGCGCTCGACCATCCGGGCATAGTCCTCGCCGTTCGGCGCCGCCTTCCAGTCGTTCTCGACCAGCCGTGCGCGCGCTTTGCCGCTGCGGTGGATCTTGGCCGCGGGGAACAGGTTGGCCGTCGTGGTGAGGCCGCCGAGGAAAGCCGGATCGTCGAGCCCGCTGAAAGGCCTTCCGTCGCCGCCGCGCAGGTTGATGAAGATCAGGTCGTTGCCGAGGGCGGAGTAACCGCCCCCAAGGCCGCGCTCGATCTCGGCGGCACGGCGGAAAAACGCGTGCGCCGCCGTCGGCGTCAGCTTGCCGGGCTGGAAGCGGATCGTGACCTGGTAGGTGTCGCCATCGGCCGCGCGCAGGTCCGAGACCAGCACGCTTTCCTGCCGCAGCACGTAGCCCAAGGCCGCCGCAAGCCGTTCGCCGGCCTCGGGTTTCGCCGATAGTTGCGTTTGCAAGGAAGGGTTGGTCTCGAGCGCATAACCGCCCGGCTCGACCCGCGTGCGCGCCTTGGCCGGATCCAGACCTGCCGCCACGACGATCTCGGGCACCAGCTTGCCGGCGACCATGCGGCTGAGCGGCAGCTTCTTGTCGTAGGGCGCGTCCTTGGCCTTCGGCGGCACGTACTGGGCGGAGGGCAGGACCTCGTAGGAAAGCAGCAGGACCGGATCGGCGGCCGAAGCCGGCCACGCAAGGGCAAGGGCAAGGAGATGGACGAAAAGCTTCAGCAACCGTCTGTCTGCCATTCGATCCTTACCTTTTCGTCGCTCTCGCCCGGCAGGAGTTCGGCTCTCAGGGCCGCGAACGCTTCGGCCGGAACCAGTCGCGACAAGGCCCAGACCGCCATCGCGCGCACCAGGGGCGAAGCGTCGCCGAGCAGGCGCCGGGCGCTTGCGGCGAGCTCCGGCCGGCCGCTGTTGCCGATCGCGACAAGGACGTTACGCAAAAACCGCTCGCGGCGGATGCGCTTTACCGGCGATTTCGCGAACTTCAGGCGGAACGCGGCGTCGTCGAGTTGCGCCAAGTCGGCCAGCAGCGGGGCGTCCAGCCCGTCGCGCGCGTGGAATGCGGCCTCGCCGCCGGCCTGCGCGAACTTGTTCCATGGGCAGACGGCCAGGCAGTCGTCGCAGCCGAAGATGCGGTTGCCGATCAGCGGCCGCAGATTGCGGTCGATATGCCCCTTGTGCTCGATCGTCAGGTAGGAGATACAGCGCCGCGCATCCAGCACGCGGGGCGCCGGAAAAGCCTTGCTCGGGCAGACATCCAGACAGGCTTGGCACGTTCCGCAGTGATCGTCTCCCGGCGGATCGGGCGGAAGGTCGAGCGTCGTGAACAGCACGCCCAGGAAGAGCCACGAGCCGCGGCTCCGCGAAACCAGGTTGGTGTGCTTGCC
>CAYMTM010000239.1:0-6588 GCA_964393375.1 uncultured Rhodospirillaceae bacterium | reverse complement strand
CGGCCGCCTTCGGCCTCAGCGCATGGCATGTCTGGACCGGCCAAGGCCCGCTCTATTTCGAGGCGGGCGCGGCGGTGGTCGCCTTCGTGCTGCTCGGCAAGTGGCTCGAGGCGCGGGCGCGGCGCAGCACCTCCTCGGCGATCCGCGCCTTGGCGAAGCTCCGACCGCAAACCGCCCGCATCATGCGCGCCGGCGAGCCGCAGGAGGTGCCGCTCGGCAAGGTGCGCCGCGGCGATATCGCCGTCGTGCGGCCCGGCGAGCGCGTGCCGGTGGACGGCGTCGTCGTGGCGGGCGAGAGCGATCTCGACGAGTCGCTGCTGACCGGCGAGCCGCTGCCGGTCCACAAGGCGCCGGGCGCCCGCGTGGCGGGCGGTGCGCTCAACGGCGACGGCATGCTGCGGATAAGGGTCGAGGCGACCGGGCGCGACACGTTCCTTTCCCGCGTCATCGCGCTGGTCGAGGGCGCCCAGGCATCGAAGCCGCCGGTACAGCGCCTGGTCGACCGGGTGGCGGCGATCTTCGTTCCCGCGGTGATGGCGATCGCGCTCGCGGCGCTGGCCGGCTGGCTGCTCGCCGGGGCACCCGCCGACGTCGCGATCATCAATGCCGTCTCGGTCCTGGTGATCGCCTGCCCCTGCGCGCTGGGACTCGCCACGCCGGTGGCGCTGATCGCCGGGATCGGTGCGGCCGCGCGCAAGGGCATCCTGATCCGCGATGCGGCGGCGCTCGAGCGCTCGCTCGACGTCGACCTGGTGGTGTTCGACAAGACCGGGACGCTCACCGAGGGTCGCCCCCGCCTGCAATCCATTACCAGCACCGACGGCAAAGACGAGCGGCTGTTGCGCCTGATCGCCTCGGCGCAGCAGGGCAGCGAGCACCCGCTCGCCCAGGCGGCGCTCGCCGCCGCCCAGCAGCGAGGGATCGCGCTCGCACCCGTCGGTTCCTTCGCGCGCCTGGCCGGACGCGGCCTGGCGGCGGTGGTGGAAGGCGAGGAACTGCGCGTCGGCAACCGTCGCCTGATGGAGGAGATCGGGCTTCACGTCGCGGATGCCGAGCCTGTTGGGCCAGGCGAAACCCAAGTCTGGGCCGCCAAGGCGACCGGCAAGGCCCGGTTTGCGCTGCTGGGGACGCTCCGGTTCGCTGACGCGATCCGCCCGGAGGCGGCCGAGGCGGTGGCTGCCCTGCATCGCCGGGGGATAGCCACGGTGCTTTTGAGCGGCGATGCGCAGCCTGCTACGGACGCCGTGGCGCAACGGCTTGGCATTCGGCGCGCGATCGCCGAGGTGCTGCCCGAGGACAAGGCGCGGATCGTGGGCGAGTTGCGCCGCGAGGGTCATATCGTGGCCATGGTGGGCGACGGGGTCAACGACGCGCCGGCGCTGGCTGCGGCGGATGTCGGTATTGCGGTGGGCGGCGGCGCCGACGTGGCGATGGAGACGGCCGGCATCACCTTGATGCGGCCCGACCCGCGCCTGGTCGCCGCGGCGCTCGAGGCGAGCCGCGCCACCACCGCGGTGCTGCGCCAGAACCTGTTCTTCGCCTTCGTCTACAACGTGCTCGGCCTGCCGCTGGCGGCGCTGGGCCTGCTCAACCCGGTATTTGCCGGCGCCGCCATGGCGATGAGCTCGGTCAGCGTGGTAGCCAACGCGCTGCGGCTCGCCCGGCGGTAATAGGAGGACGCCATGAACATCGGCACCGCCGCCGCCCGATCGGGCGTGCCCGCCAAAACCATCCGCTACTACGAGAGCATCGGCCTGATCCCGCGCGCGGCGCGCACCGGCGGCAACTACCGCGACTACGACGACAACGACCTACAGACCCTGCGCTTCATCCAGCGCGCCCGGCGCCTGGGCTTTTCGGTCAAGGATGTCTCCAGCCTGCTGACCCTGTGGCGCGACCGGCGCCGCGCCAGTGCGGACGTAAAGCGCCTAGCCGAAGGCCATATCGCGGAAATCGACCAGCGCATGGAGGAATTGCGAACCATGCGCAATACGTTGGTACATTTGGTCGAACGCTGTCATGGGGACGACCGGCCGGATTGCCCGATCCTGGAAGAACTGGCGGGCGACGCGCACTGCCACCCCGACCCCGGGCGGGTTACGGCGAATTAACCTTTCGCCCCGGAACCGGGCCGCAGGAATCGCGGCCGGAGCGCGTGGAAAGGAGCATCGGGGACAGGTTCGCTGACATTCTCCCCAGGAGGAATTCATGAATACCAAGTCGAAACTAGGGATGGCCGCGCTAGCCGCCGTGCTTGGCCTTGGCCTTGCCGCCGGCGCGGCCGGCCCCGGCCTCGCCCAGATGATGGGCCCGGACGGCCAAGGCCATCATGGCCGCCACGCCGGCTTCCACGGTCCCCGCGCCGACCGCATCGACGGCCGCGTCGCCTTCTTGAAGGCCGAGCTCAAGATCACCCCGGCCCAGGAATCGAAGTGGAAGGACTTCGAGAAGGTGCTGCGCGAGCAGGCGGCGGAGCGCAGGCTTGCCGGCGAGAAGATGCGGGCCGAAATGCAGGCCCGGCGCGCCGAGTTCCAGAAGGCCGCCGAGGAGGCCAAGGCCAAGGGCCAGCCGATTCCGCAGCCGGCGCGACCGCATCTGACGGCGGTCGAACGCATGGAGCGCCAGCAGAAGTTCATGAAGGCGCGCCTGGAGAGCCAGGAGAAGCTGCTGGACGCCTTCAAGCCGCTCTATGCCGCGCTGTCGCCTGAACAGCAGAAGACCGCCGACGAGCTGTTCGGCCACGGCCCAGGCGGCGGCCATGGCAACGGCCATGGGCCGCGCGGACGGTAAGCCCGTTCATACCCCTCTAGCCGCAAGCGGCTAGCACCTTGGCCCGCCCGCCGGCAACGGCGTGGCGGGCCGTTCGCTTGCCGGGGTCGACGAATCCGAGAATCGGCGGGTAGTATTGCCGGGCGTTTCCGGGGGGATGGCCAATGCTTATGGCGAAAGGTTTCATCGCAGCAATGGCGATCGCGCTGCTGGGCGCCCCATGGGCCGGCAGCCCGGCCCATGCCCAGGCCATCGCGGTCGGCGCCAGCGTGGAATGCGATCCGGTCGGCGTCGGGAACTACCGGTCGGGGATCGTGAAGGAGGTCCTGCCGGCAGGGCAGGGTTACAAGGTCGATTTGGACGACTATACGCCCACCGGTGACTTGTTCGTCTGCCCGGCCAACAGGCTGCGCGCGGTGCCGCGCGACGCCTTCCTCAAGGGGCCGCCGGCCGCCTTCGGCATCTTCCATTCCGGCGACCGCATCGAATGCGGCGTTGCGGCAAACGGCGTACCGGCGCCGGGCAGCGTCGTCACCTTGTTGGATCCGAAGGGAGTCTACGCCGTCCTGTTCGACGGGACCGAGCCGGGCGGCGCGCCTCGCACCTGCGAAGGAAGCGCCATGAAGCGCTTCTCCGGCCTGCCCGTCGGCGGGATGGGATTCAAGAAATAGCCCGCCGCTCGGTTGACATTCGCCCATAGCGGCGTACGGTAGCCGCGCCTCAGGAGTGCCCGCGGGAGAGATCGCCCGGCCTTAGTGCGGCCAGGGCGGCGCCGAAGGAGCAACGGCCCCGAAACTCTCAGGCAAAAGGACCGCGGGAACCGACCAGGCGCTCTGGAAAGCGGATGGCGTCCGGCCATCCCACCGACGGAGTAAGTCCGCAAGGACGAATCTCTCAGGTCCGAAGGACAGAGTGGGGCGGCCATCGCGACCGGCACATGACCGGGCGGCGATCGGCCGTCTTAGAACGATGTCCGTTCGGGGGAGTGCCGGTGCCGGCCGATCATCATCCGGAAAAGGTCCTCAAGCAGACGCCGCTCAACGCGCTGCATCGCGAGCTGGGCGCGAAGATGGTGCCGTTCGCAGGCTACGACATGCCGGTGCAGTACCCGCTCGGCATCCTGAAGGAGCACCTGCATACCCGCGCCGCCGCGGGCGTGTTCGACGTCTCGCATATGGGCCAGCTCCGCATCCGCGGCGCCGATGCCGCCGAGCGCCTGGAGGCCCTGGTGCCCGGCGACCTCCTCGCGCTGAAGCCCGGCCGCATGCGCTACACCATGTTCACCGACGAGCGCGGGGGAATCCTCGACGACCTGATGGTGACGCGCTTCGACGATCACCTGTTCGTGGTGGTGAACGCGGCCTGCAAGGAAGCCGACACGGCACATCTGCAGAAGCATCTGGGCGCCGCAGTCGAGCCGCTGGCCGACCGCGCGCTGATCGCGCTGCAGGGGCCGACCGCCGCTCAGGTGATGGCGCGCCACGCGCCCGAGGCGGCGTCGATGGCGTTCATGTCGGGCGCGTACATGAAGGTGGCGGGTATCGCGGCGTTCGTCACGCGGTCCGGCTATACCGGCGAGGACGGCTACGAGGTTTCCGTCGCTGACGATGCAGCGGAAAGTTTGGCGCGCAAGCTTCTGGCGGAGCCGGGGGTTCAGGCGATCGGCTTGGGCGCCCGCGACAGCCTTCGACTGGAAGCCGGTCTTTGCCTTTACGGCCACGACATCGACACCACCACCACGCCGGTGGAGGCGGCGCTCGTCTGGGCGATCTCGAAGCGCCGCCGTGCCGAGGGCGGTTTCCCCGGCGCCGCTGTCGTCCAGCAGCAGCTCGCGGAGGGCACGGCGAGGCTGCGCGTCGGCATCAGGCCCGAGGGCCGCGCGCCCGCGCGCGAGGGCACGGAGATCGCCGATGCCGCCGGCGCCGTGATCGGCAAGATCACCAGCGGCGGCTTCGGCCCCACGGTCAACGGCCCGGTCGCGATGGGCTACGTCACGACCGCCAACGCCGCGGTGGGCACCCAGGTGCAGGCCTTGGTGCGAGGCCAGAAGCTGCCGGCGCGCGTCGCCGCCATGCCCTTCGCACCGCATCGCTATCACCGGGGATGACCAAGTGCCCACCCCGTCCACCATCGTCATGCCCGGCTCAAGCCCGGCCGTGACGACCTAGGATAATGCAGGAAGGACAGCGAAATGCCCGAACGGAAATTCAGCAAGGACCATGAGTGGATCGAGGTCGACGGCGGCATCGGCACCGTGGGGATCACCGACTATGCCCAGGGCCAGCTCGGCGACGTGGTGTTCGTCGAACTGCCGGCGGTGGGCAAGAAGGTTGCCAAGGGCGACGACGCGGCCGTCGTGGAATCGGTGAAGGCGGCGAGCGAGGTCTACACGCCGGTCTCGGGCGAGGTGACGGCCGTGAACCAAGCGATCATCGACGATCCGGCGAAGGTCAATGCGGAGGCCGAGGGCGGCGCCTGGTTCTTCAAATTGAAGCTCAGCGACGCGGGCGAGCTTGGCGGACTGATGGATCGCGCGGCTTATGACGCGTTCGTGAAGACGCTCTAGGGAGTCCGCCGGCGATGCGCTACCTGCCCCATACCGACGCCGACCGCCGCGCGATGCTGCAGGCGATCGGCGTGCCCTCGGTCGACAGCCTGTTCCGCGACGTGCCCGAGGCGGTACGGCTGAAGCAGGGCGTCGACCTGCCCTCGCACCAGGGCGAGCTGGAGGTCGAGCGTGCCATCGCGGGCTTCGCCGCGCGCAACATCGGCACCTCGTCGGCGCCGAGCTTCCTCGGCGCCGGCGCCTATCGCCATCACGTTCCCGCCGCGGTCGACCACCTGATCCAGCGCGGCGAGTTCCTGACCAGCTACACGCCCTACCAGCCCGAGGTGTCGCAGGGCACGCTGCAATACCTGTTCGAGTTCCAGACCCAGGTCGCGCTGCTGACGGGCATGGAGGTCGCCAACGCCTCGATGTACGACGGCGCCTCGGCCACGGCCGAGGCGGTCATGATGGCCAATCGCGTGACCAAGCGGACGCGCGCGGTGGTATCGGGCAACCTGCATCCGCATTACCGCGAGGTGGTGGCGACCCACGCGAGAAATCTCGGCTTTACGGTCGATCTCCTGCCGCCCGACCCGCGCGCCGCCGAAGACCTGGCAGCGAAGATCGACGACAAGACGTCCTGCGTGGTGGTGCAGAACCCCGGCTTCTTCGGCCAGGTGCGCGACTTCACGAAGCTCGGCGAGGCGTGCCACGCCAAGGGCGCGCTGCTGATCGTCGTGGTTAACGAGATCGTCTCGCTGGGCGCGGTCAAGCCGCCGGGCGAGATGGGCGTGGACATCGTGGCGGGCGAGGGCCAGTCGCTGGGCAATCCGCTAGGCTTCGGCGGGCCTTATGTCGGGCTGTTCGCGACGCGCGAGAAATTTGTGCGCCAGATGCCCGGACGGCTCTGCGGCCAGACGGTGGACGCCGACGGGCGGCGCGGCTTCGTGCTGACGCTCTCCACGCGCGAGCAGCACATCAGGCGCGAGAAGGCGACCAGCAACATCTGCACGAATTCCGGCCTGTGCAGCCTGGCCTTCACCATTCACCTGACCCTTCTGGGCGAGGCGGGCTTCACGAAGCTGGCCGCGCTCAACCATGCCAAGGCGGTGCGGCTTGCCGAGCGGCTGGGGCCGGAGGTCGGCGTGAAGATCGTCAGCGACACCTTCTTCAACGAGTTCACGGTCGGCCTGAACGGCATGGCGGCCGCCGAGGTTGTCGAGAAACTGGCGGCCAAGCTGTCCGTGGGACAGGAAGTGGAAGTGAGGGTC
>CAYMTM010000238.1:0-6686 GCA_964393375.1 uncultured Rhodospirillaceae bacterium | reverse complement strand
ATGGGCGAGCTGCTGCCGCTGAACCTGGACGCGCTGCGATAACCGCGGCTTGCGCCGGGCGGTCCGCTTCGCTATCCCTGCCGCTCCTTCCAGCCAGCCGGGAAAGCCGCCATGAGCACCGCCATCGTCGACATCCGCGCGCGCGAGATCCTGGACAGTCGCGGCAATCCGACCGTCGAGGTGGATGTTCGGCTGGAGTGCGGGGCGATGGGCCGCGCGGCCGTGCCGTCGGGCGCATCCACCGGCGCGCACGAGACGATCGAGCTGCGCGACGGCGACACCAAGCGCTATGGCGGCAAAGGCGTGCTGGCGGCGGTCAAGGCGGCGACGGGCGAGATATTCGACGCTCTCTCGGGGCTCGACGCGCGCGACCAGGTCAAGATCGACCGCACGATGATCGAGCTCGACGGTACGCCCAACAAGGCGCGGCTGGGCGCCAACGCGATCCTGGGGGTCAGCCTCGCCACGGCCAAGGCGGCCGCTGCCGCCTCGGGCCTGCCGCTTTACCGCTATGTCGGCGGCGCCTATGCGCGCAGCCTGCCGGTGCCGATGATGAACATCGTCAACGGCGGCGCCCATGCCGACAATCCGATCGACGTGCAGGAATTCATGATCATGCCGGTGGGCGCCGGTTCCATTGCCGATGCCGTGCGCATGGGGTCCGAGGTCTTCCACGACCTGCGCAAGAAGCTGAAGGATGCCGGCCACAGCACCAACGTGGGCGACGAGGGCGGCTTCGCGCCCAATCTGTCGAGCACCACCGAGGCGCTGGATTTCATCATGAAGGCGATCGAGGCGGCCGGCTACAAGCCTGGCCAGGACGTCGTCCTGGCCCTCGACGCCGCTTCAACCGAGTTCTTCAAAGACGGAAGTTACCATCTGGAAGGGGAAGGGAAAACGCTTGACGCCTCCGGCATGGTCAAGTTCTACGAAGGGCTGATCGGCAAGTTTCCGATCGTCTCGATCGAAGACGGCATGGCCGAGGACGACTGGCAGGGCTGGAAGGCGCTCACCCTCGCCGTCGGCAAGAAGGTGCAGCTCGTGGGCGACGACGTTTTCGTCACCAACCCCGCCCGCCTGCGCCAGGGCATCGAGAAGGGGATCGCCAATGCGATCCTGGTGAAGGTCAACCAGATCGGCACGCTGAGCGAGACCTTGGAGGCGGTTGAAACCGCGCACAAGGCCGGCTACCGCGCGGTGATGTCGCACCGCTCGGGCGAGACGGAGGACGCGACCATCGCCGACTTGGCCGTCGCCACGAATTGCGGGCAGATTAAGACCGGCTCGCTGTCGCGTTCCGACCGCACGGCAAAGTACAACCAGCTCATCCGCATCGCCGAAGATCTGGGCTTGGCCGCGCAGTATCCGGGCCGCGGGGCGCTGAAGCGTTAGGGCCGGGTCGCCTGCATCGACGGCCGGGCGCTGACGCGGTCGAGCCAGGCGGCCAGCTCTGGCCGCGCCTTGCGCCACGGAGTCTCGGGCAGGCGGAAATCGACATAGGCAAGGCCGCAGGCCAGCGCGATGTCGCCAAGGTCGAAGCGACCGGCGGGCGGCACGGCGACCCGCAGCAGTGTGCGGTCGATGGCGCGGCGCTGGCGATGGGTCCAAACCGCCCACTGGCGTTCCACCGGCCGGCGCTGTTCCATCACGATGCCGAAGGCCGCGTCGATGAGCCCTTGCGCAAGGGCCGCGTGTGCCATGACCGCGAGGCGGTCGCCCGGCATCAGGGCGGGTCCGTCGCCCGCCGCGTCCAAATACTCGGCGATCGTCATGCTTTCCGTGACCAGCACGCCGTCGTCCGTCACCAAGGCCGGCACCTTGCCGATCGGGGTGGCATCGTGCAGCGCCGCCGGATCGGCCCAGGGATCGACCTCGCGGAGATCCATTCGTGCGATCAGGTCTTTCTCGTGTGCGGTCACCCGTGCCTTGCGGGCGTAAGGCGAGGTCTGGTTGAAGTAGAGAATCACGCCGGGTCCTCCGGCCGCGCCGGGGCGAGGCGTGCCGCCTCCGCCACGATGCGATCCACGATCTCGGCCGCGGGCGGGATGTCGTGGATCATCCCGCAGGCCTCGCCGGCGATGACGGCCGCCGTATCGAAATCGCCCCGCTCGCGGGCCGCGTTGTACTCGTGCGCGGCTTGCTCGGCGTTCTTCTGCAGCTCCGCCTCGCGGCCGAGCCAGCGCTCGGCGAAGCGATTGCGCAGGACGCGGCCCGTATACGGGGAGGGCCATACGTTGCGGCGCGTGATGTCGAACATGATCGACCGCACGGTGTCGCCGCCGCTCGCTTCGACGATCCGCTGCTTGGCGCGCGGATGGCCGATCGCTTCCTGCGAGGCGTAAAAGCGCGTGCCCATCAGCACGCCCTCCGCGCCCAGTGCGAGGGCGGCGGCGAAGCCGCGCCCGTCGGCGATGCCACCGGCCGCCACCACGGGCGTGCCGGGGCAAGCATCCACCACCTCGGGCAGAAGCGTGAACAGCGGGCGCGACTGACCATGACCGCCGGCTTCGGTGCCCTGCGCCACGATCACGTCGGCGCCGGCCGCCACGGCGTCTCTTGCCTGGTCGACGGTCTGCACCTGGCAGATCAGCCTGGCGCCAGCATCCTTGATGGCGGGCACGAAGGGGCGGGGGTCGCCGAAGGACAGCATCACGGCGGCGGGTCGGCGCCCGAGCGCGCGGGCGAGCAGCCCCGGCTGCTTGGCCAGGCTCCAGGTGATGAAACCGCAGCCGATCCGCGCATTGCCCGCAAGGGCCCATTCCCGCTCCAACCAGGGCCCGTCGCCATAGCCGCCGCCGATGAGCCCGAGGCCGCCGGCATGACTCACGGCGGCCGCCAGCTTGCCGCCCGACACCAAATCCATTGGCGCCAGCAGGACCGGATGCTTGATGTCGAGAATCCGCGTCACGCGGTTGGCAAATGCCATTGAAAGCCCTCCAACGGCAGGCCCGGGCGCGTGGCGAAGCCCCGGCGCGACGGTGCCGTGCTGGAAGAAACCCTAGCGGGACAGGATCGCCGTGAAAAACGATAAATTCCGAACAGGCCGATCTTGTTTTGCGATATCCATTGGACGGTCTACGCCGCCACTTCGATCTGCCAGCGCGAGCGCTTGGTGAGGTCGAGGAACGCCGTCAGCGCGCTTGCCGCCAGCGCGTCGCGGCGGCGGATGAACTGGGTCTCCACCCTCGATTCCGCGGCGGGGAGGGCGTGGATCGCCATCCGCCCGTCGCGCCAGACCGGGCCGATCAGGCTCCGCGGCAACAAGGTGATGCCAAGGCCGGCGGCGACGCAGGCGACGATCGATTCCAGCGTGCCGAACTCCATCTTCCGTAGACCGACGACGCCACGCCGGGTCAGCACCTCCTCCAGGCGCTGGCGGTAGGAGCAGCCGAGCCGGAGCACGACGATCTTCAGATCGCGCCGCGCCAGCACCTCCTCGAGCGTGCGGAAGGCGGGCGAGCTCAGCACCACGAGTTCTTCCCGGAAAATCGTGGTTTCCTGCAGGTCGGGATGGTCGACCGGGCCGCAGACGAAGGCGCCTTCGACCTGGCGTTGCAGCACCGCCTCGATCAGTTCGGCGGTTGTGCCGGTGCGCAGCATCAGGTCGACGGCGGGATAGGCCTCGGCAAATTGCGTGAGCAGCGGCGACAGTCGCAGCGCCGCCGTCGTCTCGAGCGAGCCGATCGCCAGCGTCCCCTTCGGCTTGCCGTCGTCCATCGTCGCGCGTTTGGCCTCGTCGAGCAGTTGCGCCACGCGCTGCGCATAGGGCAGCAGGCGCCGGCCGGCCGCGGTCGGGGTGACGCCGCGGCTGTGGCGCTCGAACAACTTCTGCTCGAGTTCCTCCTCCAAGGCCTTCACCCGCGCCGTGACATTGGACTGGACGGTGTTGAGTTCGGCGGCCGCGCGGTTCATGCCACCCAGCCGCGCCACGGCTTCGAAAACCCGGAGATCGCCAGCGTCCATCGCACTTCCCCGATAATCGCTAAAGCTGATAGCAATTCGAGAGTACGATCTTTTCAACGTAATTGCAGAATGTCGAATAAAAAAATATGTGCGATTACCACGCTCTGCCCGAGTCTGCTCCCAGGAAAGCATTGCAATTACCTGATTCAAAAAAGAAATGGTTGACGAGGCTCCCGGCCCATGATTCCATGCTTTGCCATGCAGGTCTTGCAGGAGCTCAAGCGGCGCGCGCGCCATGCCGTCGCCCCGGTCCTAGGGATCGGGATTTTCGGCTACTTCGCCTATCACGCGATCGAGGGCGACCGTGGCCTGTTCGCCTTCATGCGGCTGAAGGAGCAGGTCGCCGAGGCCGAGCAGATGCAGCGCGAGATCGCGGCGATCCGCGCCGAACTGGATCACCGCGTATCCCTGCTTCGGCCCGAGCATACCGACCCGGACATGCTGGACGAGCGGGCGCGCATGATGCTGAACCTGGCCCAGCCCGACGAGATCGTCATTTTCACCAAGCGCCAGAAAGCCACGGTCGGCACGCCGGTCGGCGTGCCGCTGCCGCCGCTGCGCTGACCGCGCGGGGCGCGGCGGAAAGCGCCGGGCCTTCGCGTCGCCGCTCCCCGAATTGCCCGGCAGCATCGGCGAGGACATCCGCCGCCAGCTCGCGGTCGGCGACAGGATCGAGGCGATCGTATCAGGGGCCGGCCCGCACTCCGACAAGATCGCTGCCTGGCGCTCGACTGTGGAAATTCGCCGGTTGATTCCACGCGCCTATCGCAGGTGCGAATGGCTAAGTTCTGAAAAAGAATCCATTGATTCCGCCGGTTAACTCGAATCAGGCTAACTGACGGTTTTGCAAGGCAAAACAAAGTATTATAGCGCTTGCGTCTTGCCTGTTCCGCGCGCCGGGCTTAAATAGTTAATATGCTCGGCCCTAGCGGCCGAAGGCAACCGCCACGCAGCTTGCAGGGAGCTCCGATCCATGGCGACCCCCAAGAAGGTCGCGCGCACGGCGACCAAGGCCGCGCCCGCGCCTGCCGAGGAATTGCTCGGCTACTACCGCCATATGCTGCTGATCCGCCGCTTCGAGGAGAAGGCGGGCCAGATGTACGGCATGGGCCTCATCGGCGGCTTCTGCCATCTCTACATCGGCCAGGAAGCGGTGGTCGTGGGCATGCAGGCCGCGCTTAAGCCGGGCGACAGCGTCATCACCTCCTACCGCGACCACGGCCACATGCTGGCCTGCGACATGGACCCCAAAGGCGTTATGGCCGAGCTTACCGGCCGCGCCGGCGGCTACTCCAAGGGCAAGGGCGGCTCGATGCACATGTTCAGCCGCGAGAAGGGCTTCTACGGCGGCCACGGCATCGTCGGCGCGCAGGTGCCGCTCGGCACCGGCCTGGCCTTCGCGCACAAGTACAAGAACGACGGCGGCGTGTCGGCGACCTATCTCGGCGACGGCGCGGTCAACCAGGGCCAAGTCTACGAGGCCTTCAACATGGCGGCGCTGTGGAAGCTGCCGGTCGTCTACGTGATCGAGAACAACAAGTACGGCATGGGTACCAGCGTCGAGCGCGCCTCGGCGCGCACCGACCTGCACCTGCGCGGCCAGGCCTACGGCATCCCCGGCGAGCAGGTCGACGGCATGGACGTGCTGTCGGTCAAGGAGGCGGCGGAGAAGGCGGTTGGCCACGCGCGCGGCGGCAAGGGCCCGTACATCCTGGAGATGTTGACCTACCGCTATCGCGGCCACTCGATGTCCGACCCGGCGAAATATCGCCCGAAGGACGAGGTCACGCGGATGCGCGAGGAGCACGACCCGATCGACCAGCTTCGCGCCGCGCTGCTGGAGTGGGGCACGGCCGACGAGAACGCGCTGAAGGCGATCGACAAGGACGTGAAGGACATCGTCACCGCCGCCGCGGAGTTCGCGCAGAACAGCCCCGAGCCCGACGTGGCGGAGCTCTACACCGACGTGCTGGTCGAAGCCTGAGCGCCGACGGGGGACACGCCAATGCCGATCCAGGTTCTGATGCCCGCCCTGTCGCCGACGATGACCGAGGGCAAGCTGGCGACGTGGCGCAAGCAGGAGGGCGACAACGTCAAGGCCGGCGACGTGCTGGCGGAGATCGAGACCGACAAGGCGACGATGGAAGTGGAGGCGGTCGACGAGGGCGTGCTGGCCAAGATCCTGGTCGCCGCCGGCACCGAGGGCGTCAAGGTCAACACGCCGATCGCCATGCTCGCCGGGGAGGGCGAGGACGCGCGCACCATCAACGGCGGGGCAGCAGCCGCAGCCCCGGCGCCGGCTGCAGCCCCGGCCACCGCGGCGGCCGCGCGCCCGGCCCCCGCGCCGGCAGCAGGGGCGGCAGCAGCGCCGGCCGCAAGAGCGGTCCCCGCCGAAAAGGAATGGACCGGCCCAACCGTAACCTTGACCGTGCGCGAAGCGCTGCGCGACGCCATGGCCGAGGAGATGCGCCGCGACGGCACGGTCTACCTGATGGGCGAGGAGGTCGCCGAATACCAGGGCGCCTACAAGGTCAGCCAGGGCCTGCTGCAGGAATTCGGACCCAAGCGCGTCATCGACACGCCGATCACCGAGCACGGCTTTACGGGCCTGGCGGTCGGTGCGGCGTTCAACGGCCTGCGTCCCATCGTGGAGTTCATGACCTTCAATTTCGCCATGCAGGCGATCGACCAGATCATCAACTCGGCCGCCAAGACGCTCTACA
>CAYMTM010000237.1:0-6732 GCA_964393375.1 uncultured Rhodospirillaceae bacterium | reverse complement strand
GGCGCGAGCGCGGCTATCACGGGGTCGGCTTCGGCGGCATCTCGGTCGGCGGCATCGTCAAGAACCGGATGTATTTCGGTAGCCTGCTCAACGGCATCGACCACCTGCCCCACACCCATGATCTGGAGAAGAACGCCTTCACGAAGGGCGAGCCCGAATGGGGCGCTCATCTGGCCGACAAGTTGGAGCGGCTGGTGGCTTTGCACGATGCCTCGACCATCGCCGCCGTCATCGTGGAGCCGGTGGCGGGGTCGACCGGCGTGCTGGTCCCCCCCAAGGGCTACCTGAAGCGCCTGCGTGCGATCTGCGACCGGCACGGGATTTTGCTGATCTTCGACGAGGTGATCACCGGCTTCGGTCGCCTGGGCAGGCCCTTTGCGACCGACTATTTCGGCGTCAGGCCCGACCTGATCACCACCGCCAAGGGCATTACCAACGGTACCGTCCCGATGGGCGCAGTGTTCGCGCGCAAGGGCATCTACGATGCCTTCATGGACGCGCCGGACGGGGCGATCGAGCTGTTCCACGGCTACACCTATTCCGGCCATCCGGTGGCCGCCGCGGCGGCGCTGGCGACGCTCGACGTCTACAGGGAAGAGGGGCTGTTCGAGCGCGCGGCCGGGCTCGCGTCCTACTGGGAGGACGCGATCCATTCGCTGAGGGGCGCGCCGCACGTGATCGACCTGCGCAATATCGGCCTGATGGCGGGGATCGAGCTCGAGCCCCGCCCGTCCAAGCCGGGGGCCAGGGCTTTCGAGGCCTTCGTCCACGCGTTCGAGAAGGGAGTCCTGATCCGCGTCACCGGCGACATCATCGCGCTGTCGCCCCCGCTGATCGTCGAGAAGGCCCATATCGACCAGATGGTGGACACCGTCCGCGCCGTGCTGAAGAAGGTCGCCTGAGGCGACCAAGGCCGCTTCGCCCTTCCGGCGGGGTGGCCGCCGGGAGGAGGCGAAGAACATGAGCCGCGCTTTCGTCAAGGATCAGGACGACGCCTATGCCGAGCAGCTGCCGGATCGCCCGGACAGCGGCCAGCCGAACTACATAACGGCCAAGGGGCTGGAGGCGCTCAAAGAGCGCCTGGCCGCACTGGTCAAGGAAAAGCAGGTGCTGGGCGAGGATGCCGCCGCGCTGAGGCCGGAGCTCGAGCGCGACATTCCCTGGCTCGAGAGCCGCATCGCCAAGGCGATCGTGCTCGACCCGCGCAAGCAGAAGGCCGACGAGGTGCAGTTCGGCGCGACCGTCGAAGCCGTGGACGAGCACGACAAGCGCCACAAGTTCACCATCGTCGGCGAAGACGAGGCCGACGCCGCCAAGGGCCGCATCTCGTGGCTGTCGCCGCTTGCCAAGAGCCTGCTCGGCGCCAAGGTCGGCGACAGCGTCGTCTGGAAGCGCCCGGCCGGGGACCTGGACCTGGAGATCGAGAAGATCAGCTATCGCTGAGCGAGCGACCCGCATCCTTCGACCTGACACAGGGCGAAGGCGCCGGTCTGAAGTCCGTCCCGGGCCTGTCCTTCGGACTCCCCACCCTACGCGACTGCTTTCGCCGCGGCGCCGGCCGTGCCCAGCAGGCGGTGGGGCGGCAGGATCAGGGTAGCCGTCGTGCCCTCGCCTTCCTTGCTTTCGATGGTCAGCTCGCCGTCGTGCATGCGCATCAGGTTGCGGCTGATCCACAGGCCCAGCCCGGCGCCGCCGCCGGCGCGGGCCTGCGCGGCGTTGGCCTGCTGGAACGGTTCGAACAGGGTCGGCAGCACCGCTGCGGGGATGCCCCGGCCGGTGTCGGTCACCGCGACGGTCAGGCCGCCGTCGGCGGTACGCGCCATCCGGACCTCGATCCGACCGCCGCTGGGTGTGAACTTGATGCTGTTCGAGATCAGGTTGACCAGGACCTGCTTGATGGCGCGGCTGTCCACGTGGACGCGGACGCCGGGCTCGGTGCCGTGGCGCGCCAGCTTGATGCCGCCCGTCTCGGCCAGCCCGCGCGTCATCGCCAGCACCTGCTCGACGAGACCGGCGGCGTCGGCCTCTTCCGGCTCGATCCGGTACTTGCCGACCTCGATTCGCGCCATGTCCAGCATGTCGTTGATCAGGTCCAGCAGGTGGCGCGCGCTGGCGCGGATGTCGCCTGCGTACTCGCGGTATCGGGGATGGCCGATCGGGCCCAGCAGTTCACCCGCCATCACCTCGGAAAAGCCGATGATGGCGTTGAGCGGCGTGCGCAGCTCGTGGCTGGTATGGGCAAGGAACTGCGACTTGGCGCGGCTGGCGGCCTCGGCCCGGTCGCGGGCGCGGGTGGCCTCGCTTGCCGCCTGCTCGGCCAGCACCTGCAGGGTCATGTCGCGCCCGGTGCCGCGGTAGCCTTGAAAGCGGCTCTCCTGGTCGAATACGGGGATGCCGTTGACGGACAGATGGCGTTCGTTGTCGGTGCCGCGGCCGCGCACGAAGCGGAAGTCGCGAAAGGGCCGGTGCGCGGCGAGATCGGCCTCGTGGCGCTCCCATTCCTCGGGACTGGCGCCGTCCGGATTCGCTTCGCGACGCGTCAGCCCAATGCTGCTGGGGTTGCGGCTATCGATCCGCAACGCGTCGGAAAGCAGGAGGAACGTGAAGCGGTGGTCGGGCCCGGTCTCCCAGAACCAGTCCGACGCCGCGTTGGCGAAGTCGCGGAAGCGTCGCTCGCTCTCGGCGAGCGCGTCGCCGGCGCGCTTGAGCGCCGCATTGCTGTCGGCAAGCTGCTGACGCGCCGCGACCTCGGCCGTGATGTCGCGCGTGGTGCCGCGATAACCCTGGTAGTTGCCCTGCTCGTCGAAAAACGGCTTGCCGTTGATCGCCAGGTGAATCGTGCGCCCGTCGGCGGTCAGGCGGGCGAGGCGCATGTCGGCGAACGCTTCGCGCCGCTCCACTTTCTCGTTGATTGCCCGCAACATCCGGTTGTGTTCGGGGTCGGCGCCGACCAACTCGGCGCGGGTTTTCCCGATCATGTAGTCCGACGGCTCGCCGACCATCCGGCCGACGCTCTGCGAGACCCAGCTGAGGCGGCCGTCGGGCCCATGCTCCCACAGCCAATGGGCGCCGACCTCGGCGAAGTCGCGGAAGCGCTGTTCGCTGGCGCGCAGAGCCCGCTCGGCGTTCACCTGGGCGGTGATATCGCGCGAGAAGCAGCGGTATCCCAGGTAGTTTCCCGCCTCGTCGTAGAACGGCTTGCCGCTGGTCATCAGGTGGACCGTGCGGCCGTCGCGCGCCAACCGCGTCACCGGGATGTCGGCGAACGGCACGCCGGCGGCGATCTGCTGGCGCAGCTTCAACGCATTGTCCGCGCAGTTGGGGTCGTCCGGCCGGATCTCCTCGCGGACCTTGCCGATGATGTCCTGCGGTCGGTCGCCGACGATCCGCTCGATGCTGTCGGAAACATAGGTGAACCGCATGTCGGGCCCGATCTCCCAGACATAGTGCGAGGCGGCCTCGGCGAAGTCGCGGTAGCGGCGCTCGCGCTTCTCGACCGCGGCGATCTGGGCTTCGAGCGCGCGCTCCACCCGGTGCTGGTAGCGCACCTGCTCGCGCCAGTGCCACAGTGCGGCTCCCGCCAGCGCCAGGGCGGCGCATTCGAAGACGGGCCAGCCGAGGCGCAGCTTGATATCCAGTTCGCCGGACAGATCGGCGACGACGGCCAGGCCCATGAGGCCGACCAAGGCAAGCATGATCAATTCCTGCCGGCGCGCGCGGCGCTTCGCCTCGGCGCGTGAGGCCGCCGCCGGAGCCCCGGCCGCGCCACCTGCCGCTTGCGCGATATCGGCGCTGCCTGCGCCAGTGGTCTGCATGAACGGTGCGTCTTTCGCGCGAAAGGCTGCGGTTGAGGCGCAATGCGATACTTTGCCCGTAGCCGATAATGATCGGTTAAAAATCCGTAGAATTGCAGTCTTTCGGTTACAAATCACCAATTGGCGAAGCCTGTTTCCCTACGGTCAATCGCCCGAGCCCCTCCAGCATATCCTCGATCCGCCGGCAGACCACGGCGCCGCGCGCCGCCAATTCCACGTCCACATCGACCGGCAGGCTGGTGTTGCTGCCGTCCGGCACCTGGTTGAGCCGGCCGCCGACGAAGACCGGGATCTCGAGGCCAGCCCGATTCATTTCCTTCTGCAGCATGGTGACGTATTCCAGCGCGAAGCCGTTAAAGGTGCTGACCGCGATGCAGTCGGCCGCCCCTTGCCTGGCGGCGGCGACCACGGCGGCGGGATCGGCGTTCACGCCGGCATCCACCACCTCGACGCCGATCGGTTTCAGGGCCGATTCCAGCAAGATCTTGCCGTACTCGTGCACATCGCTGGTGGCGACGCAGGCCTTCAGCTTCGCGCCCCGGATCGCCTGCCGCCGCTCCGGCTCTATGCCCGCGGCGATCGCGCGGCCCTGGCTTTCGAGCTCGACCAGGGTGGTGGCGGGCACCACCGGGCGGCGGCCGCGCGGGCGGTCGTGCTCCTCGGTGCCCGGCCCCCACCACTCCTCCAGCCGCTTCGGTCCGATGCGCCGGAGCGCCAGCAGGAACTCGAACGGGTTGCGGAGATCGACGCCGATCTCCGCCAGGCCGGCAAGCACGCGGGCGTGGAACCGCCGCCCGCCGGCCACGATCTCCCCGCCGATGCGGTCCGCCTCGGCCAGGTCGAACATCGCCATCCATCCCTGGCTGCGCTCGACCAGGCGGTTGGCGAAAAGCTGGGCGTCGACGATCTCGTCGATGTCGGGGATGCGCTTGGTCTCGGTCACCGGCACCGGGTTGATCGCGTGGCCGGTCGGCCGCGTGCGCTGGGCCACGATGTCGGCCATCAGGTAGCTGGCAAGCCCGGCGTAGCTGACGCTTTCCTCGTCGCGATAGCTGACGGTGTTGCCGTAGACCATGCTGCCGGGGGTCGGGTTGGCCTCGGCCAGCGCGCGCTGGAAGGCCAGACGGGTCAAGGGGTCGGAGAAGGTATGGCCATAGCAATGCGTTACCCTGGCGCCCAGCAGCCCTTCGACGATGTCGCGCTCCAGCAGCACCGCGCCCAGGGCGCAGGCCATGTCGGTGAACAGCGCCACGAACCCGTCGTCGAGGTTCGAATGGACCAGGATCTCGACCGGCTGCGCCGCAATCAGCGCCAGCGCCGTGACGGTGGCGGCGGTGGTCGCCACCTCGTCGTCCCACAGCGGCAGACGGTAGGTGAAGTACTGACCCAGATTGCCGATCGACGTCGAACCGGCGGCCAGCGCCGCGCAGACGTTCTCGACCGCCGCCGGCAGACCCAGCATGAAGTCGCCGTAGTGCGGCGCCACCGGCGCCTCCTGCGTCAGCGCGACGAAGTCCTCGACCCCGCCGAGGATCATGCCGGTGCCCCTGGGCATGCCCTTCCGGCGCGCGGCCGGGTAGCCCATGTTCTGGTCCAGGCAGATGCCGTAGCGGTGGACCCGGTGGCCCGCCTTGGCCACGCGCTCGGCGACCTCGGCCCAGGCGCGCCGGCTTTTGGCGACGTCGCGGAAGCCGATCTGGGCGTGCAGCATCACCAGCTTCTCGGCCGCGGCGCGACGCTTGAAATCGGCCTCGCAGGCGACGCCGTATTCCTTGAGGAACGGACACGAGCCCACGCGGTGCGTCTTCGCCAGCATCTTGCCGGCGGCGATCAAGTCGGCCGCGTCGGGCAGGGCAGGCTCGGGAAAAAGCTTCTTGCGGTCGATCATGGCGCTCCTTGGGGGGTGACTGGCGGGCCCGCGATCGGCCGATACAATACCTTCTTCCTTTCAAGCCAACAGCCCGGAGGACCGCCCATGGCCAACCGCATCCACAACCCCAGCACCGTCGCCGCGCCGATCGGCAGCTACAGCCACGGCATCGAGGTGCCGCCCAACGCGCGCTGGCTCTACATTTCGGGCCAGGTCGGCATCGGCCCGGACGGCAAGGTGGGCGAGGGCATCGCGCGCCAAGCCGAGCTCGTCTGGCAGAACATCCTCGGGATCCTCGCTTCCGCCGGCATGGGCCCGGCCGACCTGGTCAAGGTGAACACCTACCTGACCCGCAAGGAGGACATCGCCGAATCACGCGCCGCGCGCGCCAAGGCGCTCGGCGATGTGCGCCCGGCTTCGACCTTGGTCGTCATCTCGGCGCTGGCCGCGCCGGAGTACCTGATCGAGATCGAAGCCCACGCCGCCAAGGCGTAGGCGCAGAGTCGGCGCCGCCATGCGCCGACCCCTCATTCGGTATCTGACGGCAGCGCTTCCGGCCGGCGCCGCCTGTCTCGGCCTGTGGTGGTGCTGGCCGTCGCTGGGCGATCCGCTCGGCCACTTGCCGCGACCGTCGGGCCCGGCGCGGCTGGTGGAGGAGACCGGCGCGCGGACGGACGGGCGCACGGTCCGCCGCGTCGCGCTGGACGCGGGCGCGCTCGGGACCGTGCGGCTTGTGCTGAGCCTGCCGGACCCCGCGCCGCCGCGGCGCCTGCCGGTCCTGTTCGTCCTCGGCGGCCTGCGCGGCGGCGGCGCCGGAGCGATCGACCGGATCGCCGACCCGGGCGGAAACGCGCTGGTCGGCTTCGACTACCCGATCGACCGCGGGATCCGCGGCTTGGGCTTCCTGCTCGAGGCGCCCACGCTGCGCCGTCAGGTCTTCGCGGTGCCCGGCCAGGCAGTCGCGGCGCTGGACTGGCTGCGCACCCAGCCATGGGCGGACTCCGGCCGCGTGACGCCGGTCGGCGTCAGCCTGGGCGCGCTGTTCCT
>CAYMTM010000236.1:0-6758 GCA_964393375.1 uncultured Rhodospirillaceae bacterium | reverse complement strand
CAACCCGACCGAGATCATGCTGGGACTGGCGGCGATCGGGCTGGCTTCCTCGATCTACCACCCCGTGGGGATCGCCTGGCTGGTGCGCCATGCGGCCCGGCGCGGCAGGGCGCTTGGGGTCAACGGGTTCTTCGGCAGCATCGGCGTGGCGGGCGCCGCGGGCGTGGCGGGGTTGCTGTCGGACTACGTCTCGTGGCGCGCGGCCTTCTTCGTGCCGGGCGCCGTGTGCTTCGTAACCGGCCTGGCGCTGCTGTTGTGCTGGCGCGCGGGCTGGGTGGTCGAGCGCAAGCGCGACCGCGTGCCGGACAAGCCCGCCTCGCGCCAGGAGATGTGGCGCGTATTCGTCGTGCTTTCCGTGACGATGCTGTGCGCCGGGCTGATCTACCAGGCCACCTTGACCGTGATGCCCAAGCTGTTCGCCGAACGCCTGCAGGGATGGGTCGCCGGCACCGCCTCGGTCGGCGCGATCGTGATGGCGCTCTACCTCGCCTCCGGGCTGGTCCAGGTGCTGGGCGGGCAGCTTTGCGACCGCTTCTCGCCCAGGCTGGTTTATGCCGGGATGTTCGCGGTGCAGGTCCCGCTGCTGGTCCTGGCGGGAACCCTTGGCGGCCCGGCGATCGTGGCGCTGATGTTCGCGATCAACGCGCTGACCGTGAAGTAGGCGCAGGCTGAAAGCGCGCTCTTGACCCGCTATTCGCCCAGCCGGCACCGCGGCCTCGCGTTCGGCGCCAAGTTCGTGCTGTCGCTTGGCATCGCGCCGGTGGGCATCATGCTGGTGGCCTGGATCGAACAGGCGACCGGAGGGTTCTTCCTGCTGTTCGCGCTGCTGGCGGCCTTCGGCGGCGTGCTGGTGGCCGCCGCGATGCTGCTGCCGGGCGAGCGCGAGGCACGACCCGCCCCGGCCGCGCTGCCCGCGGAATAAGGGCAGCCGCATTTCGCCGCCGGCCTAAGCGGCTTTCCGCATCGTCCCGGCGATGCCGTCCAGCGCGCCGAGCAGGTCCGCCAGAATATCGTCCACCGTCTCCAGCCCGACCGACAGCCGAACCAGGCCGTCGGAGATGTCGTGCGCGGTACGCTCCTCAGGCGTGTAGACGGAATGGGTCATGCTGGCGGGATGCTGGATCAGGGTGTCGCAATCGCCCAGGCTGACCGCGCGCTTGACGAGTTGCAGCGCGTCCATCATCGCCATGCCCGCTTCCATGCCGCCCCGCAGCTCGAAAGCGATCATGCCGCCGAAGGCGCGCATCTGGCGCTTCGCGAGACCGTGCTGGGGGAAGCTCTCGAGGCCGGGATAGTAGACCGCGGCCACCGCCGGGTGCGCCTCGAGCGCCCACGCCACCGTCATGGCGCTGGCGCAGTGCCGCTCCATGCGCAGTTCCAGCGTCTTCATGCCGCGCATGACCTGGTGGGCGGTCAGCGGCGCCATGACCGCACCGGTCATGTCCTTGAGTCCTTCCAGCCGCACCGCGCGCATCAATTCCGCGCTGCCCGCCGCAAGGCCGGCCACCAGGTCGCCATGGCCGCCGAGATACTTGGTCGCGGAGTGCACCACGATGTCGGCGCCGAGTTCGATCGGGCGCGTCAGGTATGGGGTGGCGTAGGTATTGTCGACGACGGTCAGCGCCCCGTGCGCCCGCGCGATCGCCGACACGGCGGCGATGTCGACCAGCCGCATGTTGGGATTGGCCGGCGTCTCGAAGTAGACCACGCGGGTCTTCGGGCCGATGGCGCGCTCGAGATTCGCCGGGTCGCGCATGTCGACATGCGTGAGCGTCACGCCGAACTTGGTTAGGCCGCTGCGCATGAAGGCGAAGGTGCAGCCGTAGAGCGTCTTGTCGACGATAAGCTCGTCGCCGGCCTGCAGCAGCGTCCAGAGAACCGAGGTGATCGCGCCCATGCCCGAGGCGAAGGCGACTGCCGCCTGCGCGCCCTCCAGCCCGGCGAAGCGCCGCTCGAGCAGGTCGAGGGTGGGGTTCGAGATGCGGGAGTAGACATGGCCTGCGGCTTCGCCGGAGAACATCGCGGCGCCCTGCTCCACGCTGTCGAACGCGAAGGTGGAGGTCATGTAGACCGGCGGGACCAGCGCGCCGCTCGGGTCCGTCCGGTCCATGCCGTCGTGGATGGCCCTTGTGGCGAAGCCCTGGCTGGAAAGGTCGGAGCGGCGGCTGGACATGACGGCTTCTCCCTGGCGGTTGTCGGCTGCTGCTGAACTCCGGGCAGGATACGACCGTATCGGTGGCATGGGTTGCCAAATATGCTATGATTTAGATACAGATTAGCATTTTCTGCTAAAAGTGACGCGGAATGGACAAAATCGACCGAAAGATCATTCGCGAGCTGCAGGCCGAGGGCCGCCTCACGAACCAGGAATTGGCCGAACGCGTGAACCTTTCGCCCTCGCCCTGCCTGAGGCGCGTTCGCATCCTGGAGGAGGAGGGGGTGATCCGCGGCTACCGGGCGGTCGTCGACCAGGAGAAGTTCGGCCTGCCGGTCAACGCCTTCGTCAGCGTGCGGCTGGAACGGCCCAACCCGGAGACCATCCGCAGCTTCGAGGAGCGCATCCAGCGCTTCGACGAGATCCAGGAATGCTACCTGATGACCGGGTCACGCGATTACCTGCTGCACGTCGTCAGCCACAGCCTGAAGACCTACGAGCGGTTCGTGCGCGAGCAGCTCACGCAGATACCTGGCATCGCCTCGATCGAGACAAGCTTCGCCTTCGGACAGGTGAAACAGCGCGGGGTGTTCCCCGATCCGGACTGACGGCTTTGGCCGCGTCAGAACGCAGGCGGCTGGACGCCCGACTTCTTCAACTGCTCCGATAGCTGGACTTTCAGGCGCTTCAAGCCCGCGTCGTCCTTCGCCTCGCAGCGCGCGACCAGGACGGCCTGGGTGTTGGACGCGCGCAGCAGCCACCAGCCGTCCGGCGTACGCACCCGCACTCCGTCGATGCCGTTGACCTCGGCCTTGGCGGCGGCGAGCCGGTCGCGCACCTCGTCCACCACCTTGAACTTGCGGTCGTCGGCGCAGGCGAAGCGCAGTTCGGGCGTGTTGACCACGGCGGGCAGCGTGTCGCGAAACTCGGCCAGCGTCTGCTTGCGCCTGGCCAGGATCGAAAGCATCCGCACCGCTGCGTAGAGCGCGTCGTCGAAGCCGTAGTAGCGGTCGGCGAAGAAGATATGGCCGCTCATCTCGCCCGCGAGCGGCGCGCCGGTCTCCGCCATCTTCGATTTGATCAGCGAATGGCCGGTGCGGAACATCAGCGGCTGGCCGCCCATCACCTTGATGCGGTCGAACAGGGTCTGGCTCGCCTTGACGTCGGCGATGATGGTGGCGCCCGGTCGGTCCTTCAGCACGTCTTCGGCCAAGAGCACCATGAACTGGTCGCCCCACAGCACGCGGCCCTTGCCGTCGACCATGCCGATGCGGTCGCCGTCGCCGTCGAAGGCGACGCCCAGGTCGCAACCCTTCTCGCGCACCGCTTTCTGCAGGTCGACCAGGTTCTTCTCCTCGGTCGGATCGGGATGGTGGTTGGGGAAGGTGCCGTCGATCTCGGTGAACATCAGGTGGTGCTTGCCGGGCAATTTCTTCGCGAGCGCCACCACCGCCTCGCCGGCCGCACCGTTGCCGGCGTCCCAGGCGACGTTCAGCGCCCGTTCGCCCGAATAGTCCTGGGCCAGGCGCGCGACATAGGCGTCGAAGGCGGGCCTGTCCGCGACCTTGCCGCTGCCGGATTCGAGGTCGCCCGCGGCGCTGAGCCTGGCCAGCGCCTGGATCTGCTCGCCGAACACCGGGGCCTTGCCCAGCATCATCTTGAAGCCGTTGTGGTCAGGCGGATTGTGCGAGCCCGTGACCATGATCCCGCCATCCGCGCCGAAGGTCCGCGTGGCGAAATAGAGCATCGGCGTGGGGCCGCGACCGACGCGCCAGACCTCGACGCCCGCCTGGGTCAACCCCTCGACCAGGGCGCGTTCCAGCTCGGGCCCGCTCAGGCGCCCGTCATAGCCCACGCAGACTGCCTTGCCGCCCTTGCGCCGGACGGTGGTGGCGAAGGCGCGGCCGAGCGCGCGCGCATCGGCGGGGCCCAGCGTCTTGCCGACGATGCCCCGGATGTCGTACTCGCGCAGGACGGAACGGTCGAACTGGTACTTTTCGGACATCGCTGTCCCTCTGGTCGTTTCCATACGCGGCGCGCTCTCATACACCGAAACGCACTCCCTAAGAACCGGGGAATCGACAGGTCGCCAGGCGCACGCCACACTGCCGGCCTATGGATTAAGAAGCCGTATCCAAAAGGGGGATTGCTCCTGCATATCCATCTGGACCCTGTGGGCGGCGTGGCCGGCGATATGTTCGTTGCGGCCCTGCTCCACGCCTTTCCCGCGCATCGCGACTCGATGCTGGCGGCGATTCGCGCGGCCGGCCTGCCGGAACGCGTCCGGCTGGACCTGGTTCCTCACAAGGACCATGCGCTGACCGGAAGGCGCTTCGTGGTGGAGGTGGGGCCCGGCCCCGGCCCCGGCGGGCACGGCCATACGCCTTTCCGCGAGATCCGCGAACGTCTGACCGGCTCGGCGCTGGCGCCCGCCGTCGCGCGCCGCGCGGTCGCGATCTTCGCCTTGCTGGCCGATGCCGAGGCAAAAGTGCACGGGCACGAGGATATGGACGACGTGTGTTTCCACGAACTGGGCGAATGGGACTCGATCGCCGACGTTGTAGGCGCGGCGTTCCTGATCGACGCGGTCGGCGCGGCCTCGTGGTCGGCCGGGCCGTTGCCGCTCGGATCGGGGCGCGTCGCCTCGGAACATGGGGACCTGCCGGTGCCGGCGCCGGCCACGGCGCTGCTGCTGCGCGGGTTTCTAGCCCATGACGACGGCCTGGAGGGCGAGCGGGTGACGCCCACCGGCGCGGCGATCCTGCGCCATCTCGATTGCGCGCCAGGGCTGGGCGCGACGCCGCGCAAGCTGGTGGGCACCGGCATCGGGTTCGGGACCCGGACGCTTCCCGGCATCAGCAACGTGCTGCGCGTTCTCGCGTTCGAAGACGGCACCGGCGAGCGCGCCTGGAGGACCGAGGCGATCGTCGCCATCAGCTTCGAGGTCGACGACCAGACGCCGGAGGACCTGGCGGTCGGGCTGGACCGGCTGCGCGCGGTGCCGGGTGTCGTCGACGTGGTGCAGGCGCCCGTGTTGGGCAAGAAGGGGCGGCTTGCCGCGAGCGTTCGCGTGCAGTGCCGGCAGGAGCAACAGGATGCCGTCATCGCCGCCTGCTTCGACGAGACGACCACCATCGGCCTGCGTTTCGCGATCGAGCAGCGCGCCGTGCTGCCGCGCCGGCAGTCGGACAAAGCCGGCGTCTCGGTGAAGCGCGTGCGCCGCCCCGACGGCTCCGTCACCACCAAGGCGGACATCGAGGCCGTGCGGGATGCCGGCGGCGCGGCCGAGCGCGACCGCCTGCGCCGCCACGCCGCGGACAAGGCGGCCGACGAGCCGTGGGAGGAACAGCCATGACCGCCGGCATGCCGACCCACGTGCCGGTCGCCATCATCGGCGGCGGCATTTTGGGCTGCAGCGTGCTCTACCACCTTGCCAAGCGCGGCTGGCGCGACGTCGCGCTGATCGAGCGCGCCGAGCTGACCGCCGGCTCCACCTGGCACGCCGCCGGCAATACGCCGCATTTCAGCACCAGCCTAAACATCAGCCGGCTGCACAAGTACAGCACCGAGCTTTACCAGCGCTTGGAGGCGGAGACGGGGCAGGCGGTCGGCTTCCACAAGACCGGCAGTCTGCGCCTGGCCTCGGTGCCCGACCGCATGGACGAGTATCGCTTCCACCGGGCCAAGGCGCGCACGATCGGGGTGCCTTTCGAGCTGGTGGGGCCCGAGGAGATCAAGCGCCTGCATCCGCTGCTGGCGACCGACGGCCTGCTCGGCGCCGCCTACAACCCGGAGGACGGGCATCTCGATCCCTCCAGCGTGACGCAGGCGCTGGCGAAGGGCGCGCGCGATGCCGGCTGCACGATCCTGCGCCACACCGCCGTCATCGGCGCCCAGCCTATGTCGAGCGGCGAGTGGCGCATCCATACCGAGAAGGGCGATATCGTCGCCGGAATCGTCGTCAACGCCGCCGGCACCTGGGCGCGCGAGATCGGCCAGATGTTCGGCCTCGACCTGCCGATCGTGCCGATCGAGCACCAGTACATCGTGTTCGATGCGATGCCCGAGGTCGCCGCGCTGGCGGCCGAGCTACCGATCGTGCGCGAGGTCGACGTGTCCTACTACCTGCGCCAGGAGCGACAGGGCATGCTGCTCGGCCCCTACGAGCGCAAGGCCACGCCCTTCGGCGCGCATGGCGTGCCCAAGACGTTCGGCGCCGACCTGCTGCCGCCCGACCTCGACCGGCTGGAGCCCTTCATCGAAGGCGCCTTCAAGCGCATGCCGAGCCTCGCCAAGGCCGGCATGAAGCGAGTCGTAAACGGCCCGATCACCTACACGCCCGACGGCAACGGGCTGCTCGGGCCCGCCTATGGAAGGCCCAATCTCTTTCTCGCCTGCGGCTTCAGCTTCGGCATCACCCAGGCGGGCGGAGCGGGCAAGTGGCTGGCCAACCTGATCGTCGACGGCTCGCCCGAATTCGACCTGTTCGAGCTCGACCCGCGCCGCTACGGGCGCTATGCCACGCTGGACTGGGCGATCGAGCGCTGCAATGACATCTACGCCGACGAATACGCGATCGTCTATCCGCACCAGGAGCGCCCGG
>CAYMTM010000235.1:0-6761 GCA_964393375.1 uncultured Rhodospirillaceae bacterium | reverse complement strand
TCACGAACAGCGCAAGCAGCGGCGCCAGCAGAACGACGGCGATCACGCCCCAGCTCCGCGCCTCGATCCAGCTTCGCGGCCTGCCGAGCGAGAAGGCGAGCGGCGCCGCCGGCGCGCCGATCGTGCGGTAGTCGCGCCGGCTCAAGAGCCAGGACTGCACCAGCACGCCGGCAAACGCGATGGCGCCTACCAGGAGCGACAGCGCCGCGGTCTCGGCGATCACGCGCGGCCCGAAATTCGCCAGGCGCTGGTAGATAAGCGTGGGCAGGGTCAGGTAGCGCGCGGGAATGCCGAGCAGGGCCGGAATGCCGAAATTGCCCACCGCCGACACGAAGGCCAGCGCCGTGCCGGCGATCAGCGGCGGCAGGGTCAGCGGCAGCACCACGTCGCTGAGCACCTTGTAGCGCCTGGCGCCGCAGGCCCGCGCCGCCTCCACCAGCTCTCGCGGCATCGAACGCAACCCCGCCCGCAGCGCCAGGAACACCAGCGGCGCGTGCTGGATGCCGAGCAGAAGGATGATGCCATCGCGCGAGTAGAGCGGGTTCTTCGATCCGGGCGCCGGGGCCAGTCCCACCATGTTGAGCAGCACGCTCGCCGGGCCGAAGAGCTGCAGCCAGGCCAGCGCGTTGACCTGGGGCGGGATCATCAGCGGAACCATGAACAGGAACACCAGCGCCGCCTTGGCGCGGATGTCGCTCAGGCCCACCAGCAGCGCCATCGCCCCGCCCAGGAACACGGCGAGGATCGTGCCCGCGACCGCCACGTGAATCGTATTGGCGGTCGCAGTCCAGACGCGCGGGTTGTCGATCGCCTTGCGCAGCACCTCGAGCGACGGCACGCCGCCCGGCGCCAGCGCCTCCCACAACAGCCGTGCCATGGGCAGGACCGAGACGCAGAACACCAACAAAGCCAGCGCGGCGAGGACCAGGGCCTCGCCGCGCGGGATCGAATATCGAAGAAAGGACCGCAAGCGCCGGCTGGATTGGAAAAACTGATCTTATCCGCCGAATAGATCGGAAAAACGCTTCTTGTTCTCCTGGTCGGCCTTGATGATCCCGGGAATGTCCGAGTTCATCAGCTTGATCTGGTCGAGCTTCGGAAAGCCCGGCGGCGGCGCGATCTTGGCGTCCAGCGCCAAGTAGCCCTGCTGCGTCGCCAGCGCCAGGCCGGCCTCGGACAGCAGGAAATCGACGAACTTCCTGGCGCTGTCCGGGTTCTTGGCCGTCTTGAGGATCGCCACCGGCTCGGTCACCGCGGTCACGCCCTCCTTCGGAAAGACGAAGGTGACGGGCGAGCCCTTGGCCTGCTCGCGCAGCGCCATGAAGTCGACCACCACGCCGTAGAGTTTCTCGCCGCTGGCCACCGCCTTGAACACGTCGCCGTTGCCGCGCACCGCCACGGCGCCGTTCTTGGCCAGCTTGTCGAAATACTCCCAGCCGAACGCCTTGTCGGCGCTGAGCGTGCCGACGTGGATCGCCGCCGCGCCGGAATAGAGCGGGCTCGGCATCGTCACCTTGCCCTTGGCCTCGGCCGACAGGATGTCGTTCCAGGACTGGGGCGGCTTGGCCGACTTGTGCGCGACGATGCCGGTGGTGATCAGCTTGGTGCCGAAATAGGTCTTGTCCTTGTCGTAGGTGCCGGCCGGCAGCCCCGCAACCTTGGCGCCGGGGTGCGGCGCCAAGCGGCCGGCGGCCTTCAGCGTCTCCATCGTCATGGCGTCGGCGATCAACAGCACGTCCGGCACCGGCGCCCCGGCCGCGAACTCGGCCTCCAGCTTGTTCATGAGCTGGGTGGTGCCGTTGCGCACCCATTCGACCTTGATGCCGGGGTTGGCCTTCTCGAACCCGGCCACGGTCTGCTCGGCGTCGGCTTGGGGCTGCGAGGTGTAGAGCATCAGCTTGCCCTGGGCCATCGCCGGCCAGGCCAGCGCGCAGGCGAGTACGGCGGCAACCGACGCCGCCAGCAGGTGTTTCCGTGACATGTCGAGTTCTCCCCAAGTCAGGTTTAGGTCGCGCCGGGACACTCGATGTTCCCGATGACGCTTGCGCGACGGTTTTATGACCGCACCATGGCCCAAGCCGGCCGGAGCCGCAATGGGCCGAATCGCGGACCGCGCCGCCCGCCGCGAAACGGGTCCGTCGCCTGCCTCGCCGCACGTGCCATGTCCGATCCGCGAGTCGCTTCATGCGGTTGAATCGCGTTTCCGGCCAATGACTTGTGTCCCTTGACCCTGGACCGGCGCGGGCATAGGGGTGATTCCACCGGGATCGAGGAGGGACGTGTGCGCCGCACGACGCTTGGGTTCGCGGTCCTTGCCGTGTTCGCGATCGGTTTCGCCGCGCCAGGCCGCGCGGCAAGCCTGCGCGACCTGGAAAAGGGCATCGAGCTGATCGGGCGCGAGCACTATTCCGACGCTTTCGATCTGCTCGATCCGCTGGCCGCGCTGGACGCGGGCGAGGCGCTCTATCGCACGGCGCTGCTCTACGAGGAGAACAAGGGCCGGCAGGCCCAGGCATTGGACGAGCACGAGCGCCTCGCCGAGGCCGCGCGCCGCTACGCCCGCGCCTCGGCGATAGGCCATGCCGATGCCTCCTATCGCCTGGGTCGGCTCTACCTGCGCGGCGTGGGCGTCGAGCGCGACCCGGTCGCGGCGGCGGGGTTGCTTCGGCAGGCGGCGCTGCGCGACCACGGCAGGGCGCAATACGAATACGCGACCCTGCTGGCCTCGGGCATCGGCGTGGCGCGCGACGAGTTCGCGGCGCTCACCTGGTACCTGATCGCCGCCCAGCGCAACGACGTCTCGCCCGCCGAGCCGGCCGCTGAATCGCTGTGCAACCGGCTGCGACGCCAGCTCGATCTGGCGCTGGAATCCCGAATGCGCCTAGAGCAGCCTGACCAGCGCTTCCGGCCGTTCTACACCCAGCCCGCGCGCATCGACCGGTACGCGCTGATGCCCCGGCGCATCCAGGACGCGATGGACCGCGCGGTCGACTTCACGCCCGAGGGTCCGGCCGCCGCGAAAGGCAGACCTGAGATGCCCCGCACCCGCTGCTTCACCGGCCAGCCGGAGGGGTGAGCGCGGTCCTTCGGCCCGCCGGCCGGCCGGGGTTGGAATCCACAGGCCGGCGTCCTACGTTCTTTCTTGGACCATGATCGTCGCGACGAGCGTGATGATGCCGCCGAGGACCACGCAGGACGGCGCGCGCATGCGGGCGATGGTGCTGCGCCAACCCGGACGTGCGCTTGAATGCGTGGAGGTCGCGCGGCCGGAGGCCGGGCCGGGCCAGGTACTGGTGAAGGTCAAGGCCTGCGCGGTCTGCCGCACCGACCTGCACGTCGTGGACGGCGAGCTCGAGCATCCCAAGCTGCCGATCGTCCCCGGCCACGAGATCGTGGGCGAGGTCATAGCCCGCGGGCCGGGTGCGGACGCGTTCCGCGAGGGCGAGCGCGTCGGCATCCCCTGGCTGGGCTGGACCTGCGGCACCTGCCGGTTCTGCGTTTCCGGCCATGAAAATCTCTGCGACCAGGCCCGCTTCACCGGCTACCAGATCGACGGCGGCTATGCCGGCTACGCCGTCGCCGACCAGCGCTTCTGCTTCCGCATCCCCGACGCGTTCGACGACGCGCACGCCGCGCCGCTGCTCTGCGCCGGGCTGATCGGGCATCGCGCGCTCGCCATGGCCGGCGACGCCCGGCGGCTCGGCATCTACGGGTTCGGCGCGGCCGCGCATATCGTGACGCAGGTGGCGATATGGGAGGGACGCCGGGTGTTCGCCTTCACGCGCCAGGATGATGCGGCCGCGCAGGGTTTCGCGCGCGAGCTTGGCTGCGCCTGGGCCGGCGCCACGGACGAGGCGCCGCCCGAGCCGCTCGACGCCGCGATCCTGTTCGCGCCGGTCGGCGCGCTGGTGCCGCAGGCGCTGCGCCGCGTTTCCAAGGGCGGGCGGGTGGTCTGCGCGGGCATCCACATGAGCGACATTCCGTCCTTCCCCTACGCGATCCTGTGGGGCGAGCGGCAGGTCCTCTCGGTCGCGAACCTGACCCGCGAGGACGCCACGCGGTTCCTTGCCGTCGCCCCCAAGGTGCCGGTCAGGACCACGGTCGAGATCTTCGCGCTGGAGGAGGCGAATACGGCCCTGGCCCGGCTGCGCCGGGGGGAATTGACCGGCGCCGCGGTCTTGGTGCCGGGGTAGGTCGAAACGAAGGGGGTAACGCGACAACAGCCAACGGAGACGCGTCATGAACCAGCCGGTGGAAATCATCTTCCGCAACGCGGAGCGCTCCGCCGCCGTGGAGGAGGTCGTGCGCGAACGCGCCGAGGGGCTTGCCCGGCTGCACGAGCGCATGCAGCACTGCCGGGTGGTGATCGAGATGACGCATCGGCGCATGCCGAAGGGGCGGCAATACCGCGCGCGCATCGACCTGAAGCTGCCGGGCAGGAACCTGGTGATCGGCCGCAGCTCGGCCGCATCGGCCGGCCATCCCGACGCCTACCAGGCCGTGCGCCACGCCTTCGATGCCGCCACGCGCCGCTTGCAGGACTTCCGCAGCCGCCGGCGCGGCGAGGTGAAGCTGCACGAGCCGCCGCCGCACGGCCGGGTGGCCCGGCTGTTCCCCAAGGAGGGCTACGGCTTCATCCGCCTGGCCGACGGGCAGGAGGTCTATTTCCACCGCAATGCCGTCCTCAACGACGCGTTCGAGAAGCTGTCGGTCGGCAGCGACGTGGTCGTCAGCGTGCATGACGGCGAGAGCGACAAGGGCCCCCAGGCCGGCACGGTCCGGCCGCTGGGCCGCCGGCACATCGTCGCGCCCACCAAGCGCGTGTGAGGGGCCTGCGGCCCGGCCGCTGCTCCGCGATTGTTGATCGCTCAACGATCGCGGCGATTGTTGAGCCGCGCGACGCGGCGTGCCATGCTGCCGCCCGCAAGCCGCCGCCGGCGGGAACCGGCGGCCAGGTGAACGGGGGCTTCGGTGACCTGGTCCATCGTGGCGCGCGACGCCAAGAGCGGCGCCTTTGCCGTGGCGATCACGACCAAGTTCTTCGCGGTCGGCGCGCTGTGCCCGCACGCGGCCAGCGCCGTGGGCGCGCTGTCGACCCAGGCCCTGGTGAACCCGATGTACGGTCCCAAGGGCTTGCGGCTGCTGGCCGATGGCGTACCGGCCGCGGACGTCGTCCGCCGGCTGACCGAGGCGGACGCCGGCAGCATCATCCGCCAGCTGCACGCCGTCGACGCCAAGGGCGGCGTGGCGGCGCATACCGGAACGGGCTGCATCGACTGGTGCGGGCACCGCCTGGGCGACGGGTTCTCCGTCGCCGGCAACATGCTGGCCGGGCCGGCGGTGGTCGACCGCACGTTCGAAACCTACCTGGCGGGCGGCGCGTTGCCCCTGCCGCAGCGTCTCCTGAACGCGCTCGACGCCGGCCAGGCGGCAGGCGGCGACAAGCGCGGCAAGCAGTCGGCCGCGCTCTTGATCTATTCCACCGAGGACTACCCGGACTACGACCTGCGCGTGGACGATCATCCCGAGCCGCTCGGGGAACTGCGCCGGCTGCTGGAGATGTACGAGGCGGACTTCAAGATGTTCCGCGAGGTGATCCCGACGCGCGCCAATCCCGCCGGCATCTACGACCGCGCCAAGATCGAGGAGGTGCGCGCCCGGCGACTCGGCGCCATGTCGGCAGCCGGCGCCGCGGCGGCCGCGAAACCGTGAACGCACGTTCGGCGTCGAGCGACCCGCTGCTGGAGGTGCGCGACCTGCGCACCTATTTCGTCGGCGAGGACGGCATCAGCCGCGCCGTCGACGGGGTGGGTTTCGCGCTGCCGCGCGGCCGCACGCTGTGCCTGGTGGGCGAGAGCGGCTGCGGCAAGAGCGTGACGGCGCTCACCATCATGGGCCTGGTGCCGCAGCCGCCGGGCCGGATCGCCTCGGGCGAGGTCCTGTTCGACGGCAGCGACCTGTTGAAGCTGGGCCGCGACGCGATGAACGACCTGCGCGGCAACCGGGTGGCGATGATCTTCCAGGAGCCGATGACCAGCCTGAACCCGGCCTTCACCATCGGCGACCAGATCACCGAGGTGATCCTGCGCCATCGCAAGATCGGCCAGCGCGAGGCGCGCGCGCGGGCGATCGAGATGCTGCGGCGCGTGCGCATCCCGGCGCCCGAGCAGCGCATCGACGACTATCCGCACCGCCTGTCCGGCGGCATGCGCCAGCGCGCGATGATCGCCATGGCGCTGGCGCTCGACCCTCAACTGCTGATCGCCGACGAGCCGACCACGGCGCTCGACGTCACCATCCAGGCCCAGATTCTCAAGCTGCTGAAGGACCTGCAGGCGCGGCTCGGCATGGCGCTGCTGCTGATCACCCACGACCTCGGCATCGTGCGCAAGGTCGCCGACAGGGTGTGCGTGATGACCGAGGGCGAGATCGTCGAGCAGGGCCCGGTGGCCGAGGTCTTCGCCCGTCCCCGCCACGCCTACACCCGCAAGCTGCTCGCCGCCGAGCCCAAGGGCAAGCCGCTGGCGGCGGCGCCGACGGCGGCGGCGCTCGTCGAGGCCAAGGACGTGAAGGTCTGGTTCCCGATCAAGGCCGGGCTGCTGCGGCGCACCGTGGATCACGTCCGCGCGGTCGACGGCGTGTCCTTGAGCGTGCGCGAGGGTGCGACCATCGGCGTCGTCGGCGAATCCGGCTCCGGCAAGTCGACGCTCGCCAACGCCCTGCTGCGCCTGATCGAATCGAAAGGATCGATCCGCTTCGAC
>CAYMTM010000234.1:0-6808 GCA_964393375.1 uncultured Rhodospirillaceae bacterium | reverse complement strand
TTCACGCGCACGCCGGGCAGGTTCTTGTCGACCAAGAACAGTGTCGGTTTGTCCGGGTCGCCGTCGACATGGGCGTGCACGATCAGGTAGTCCGCCACATCGCCCGAGGTAACGAACCATTTCTCGCCGCTGAGGTAGTACCGGCCATCGCGTCGATCGGCGCGGGTCCGGACGCGGCGCGGGTCGGACCCCGCCCCCTCCTCGGTGATCGCATAGGCGCCGCGCCGCTTGCCCTCGCGGCTCGGCACCAAATAATCGCGGATTTGCGACGGCGTGCCCTGCCTCAACGGGATCGCGGGGTGCCAGGCTGCCGCCCAGAGCGCGCCGGTCGCCTTGCCCAGTTCCTCGTTGACCAGCGTCTGCTGGAAGATCGACAGACCTTGCCCGCCGTGCTCCTTCGCGTGGTTGATAGCGTTGAAACCGTGGTCGACCACCGCCTGCTTCAGTTTCGCCTTGTCCGCTTCGGTCAGGTGCCCCTTGAGTTCCAGCTCGACTTCCAGCGGGAACAGCACCGTCTCGGCGAAGCGCCTTGCGCGTGCCTTCAGCTCAAGGTCCGGCTTGGGGATCGTCAGGTCCATCACGCCTTGTCGCGCACTGCCTTGGGCACCACAACCGCATCGACCGCCACTACCCCGCCCGGCCCGGCGATCACGGGATTGGCATCGATCTCTGTCACCAAATCGGCAAGGTCGGCGCACATCGCCGAGAAGCGGGCAATGGTCCCGCAAAGCTTGTCCACGTCGCTGGGCTTGCGTCCGCGGGCGCCTGCCAGCAAGCGCTTGACGGGAGCCAGGCGCTCGATCGCGCGGCGCGCCGTGGCGGCGTCGAACGGCGCCAGTTCATGGGTCACGCTCTTCAATATCTCGACCAGAATGCCGCCTGCGCCGATCACCACCACCGGCCCAAATTGCGGGTCTACGCTCATGCCCAGCATGATCTCGACGCCGCCCTCGGCCATCTGGGCCACCAGCACGCGGGACCCGAGACGTCCGGCCAGGTCGGCGTAGGCCTTCGAAACCGCGGCCGCGTCGGCCAGTTTGAGTCGCACCCCGTCGGCATCGGTCTTGTGCAGGATGCCCGGCGCGGCGGTCTTCATCGCCACCGGATAGCCCAGCGCCGCCGCCGCCGCTTGCGCCGCGTCCGCGCTTTCCACCAAGCGGTGCGGAATGACCGGGATGCCGTAGTCCTGGAACAGCGCCAGGCCCTCGGCCTCCTCCAGGGCGCGCGGTTCGGCCAGGCGCTTGGCCCAGCGGGTTCGCGCGCCGTCGGGCGGCCTGGGTGCGGCCACCGCGCCGCGGACCAGGAAGTCGCGATAGCCCATCATGTGCCGAACCGACTTGATCGAGGCGATCGACCCGTCGAGCACCGGTATGCCGATGGCGTCGAATCGCGCCACGATGGCGTCGTGGCGAAGCTGGGTGTAATTGGTCGCGACGACGACCGGCTTGGTGGTGCTCTTGAGCAGTTCCTTGTGCGCGTCCACGAAGCCTTCGTGGACGTAGTAGCCGGTGCGCACGTCGCTGAAATGCACCATCACGCCGGTGTCCGGATCGTCATGCAGCGCCTGAATGCAGTCGCGGAAAATGCCGACGAAATCCTGCCCGGTGCCCCAGGCGTCGAGCGGGTTGCGCGCCTCGAGCCCGTAATCCAGCCGCGCCGCGAGCTTCGCCTTGGTGGCGTCGTTGATCTTCGCGAATGGCACGCCCAGCTCCTCGGCAAGATCGGTGATCATCTCGCATTCCCCGCCGGAATCGAGAATTGCCGACATCCCCCCGGGCGCGCAACGCCGTCCCTGTGCGAACATCAGGAGCGACGTGCCCAGCTCATCGACGGTGTCGACACGGACAACCCCGTAACGTCGGAACAGCGCATCGTACGACGCATCGTTGCCGGTCAGCGCGCCGGAATGGCCGAGCGCCTGGCGCGCCGCCTCCTCGGACTTGCCCACCTTTAGCACCACCACGGGGATCTCGCGCCGCGCCGCCTTTTCCAGCACGGCCACAAACTTCGGCGGATCGCGCACGGTTTCGAGAAACAGCCCGATCACCCGCGTGCTGTCGCGTTCCAGCGCGTAGTCCATGTAGTCCGCGGCGGTCGTCACGAGCTCCTGACCTGGCGAGACGCAGATGTTGAAGCGGAAGCGCGGATCATTGTGCGCCAGGCAGCCGAACACCGAGCCCGAATGGCTGATGAAGGCGATGTGGCCAGGGCGCGGCGCACGATCGGCCGGAAAGCCGACCGACCAGAACCCGTCCTCATCGTTGTAGAAACCCATGCAGTTGCCGCCGCAGATCGCCATGCCGGCGGCCTTGGCCTTGGCGGCGATGCGCCTGGTGAGCGGCGGCTCTAGGTCGTTCTCACGGTAGAGGCTACCGAGGATCGTGGCTCCCCGTGCGCCGTGCGCGATCGCTTCGTCCAGCGCCGCTTCGATGCGTGCATTGGCAACGCTGAGCACGACGTGGTCGACCCTCTCGGGCAGGGAAGCCAACGACGGGAAGCAGCGATAGCCCTCGACCTCCTCGTATTTCGGATTGATAGCGTAGGCCGGACCCTTGAAACCCGACTTCCGAAGCATGCGCAGCATGTCGTTGCCCGGCGAGTCCGTGCGCGGGCTGGCGCCGACCAGGGCGACGGCGCGGGGCGACATCAGCGGCGTGAGCTTGTGGGTCATGATGTTGAACGCAGCGGGCGCCGCCTCACGCCTTCTGCTTGAATCGCGCGTCGCGCCATTCGATCGCGGCCTTGAGGCCCTGTTCCTTGCGGATGCGGTTGAACTCGGTGCGTTCGGGTCCGGCGCCGGCCTCGATCAACGTGTCGACGTCCAGCGCGGCCAGCAGCGCCTGGCGCATGTTCTGCATTTCATAGGTGCGGTTGATCGCGCGCTTGGTCAACTCGACAGACAAGGGCGCCGCGGCCACCAGGTCGCGCGCAATCTCCATCGCCTTGTCCATTTCCTTGCCCGCGGGCACGACGTGGTTGACGATCCCCAGTTGCAGCGCGCGTTGCGCGTCGATCTTGTCGTTGCCGGTCAAGAGCAGCTCCTTCGCCGCCTTCGGACCGACGAACCAGGGCAGGAGCAGCGCCACCATGCCCGAACCGAAGCGCACCTCGGGCTCGCCAAAGCGCGTGCCCTCGGCCGCCACGGTGATGTCGCAACTCAACGCCATCTCGAACGCGCCGGCTAGGCAGAAGCCGTGCACCGCCGCTATCGTCGGCTTGGGACAGTCCCAGAACTGCATCAGGAAATTGAAGTCGTATTCCAGTACCGGCCGCCATTGCTGGATGCCCTGGTAGTTCTTGGCCGCGGATTCCTTGAGGTCGAATCCCGCCGAGAAGGCGCGTCCCGCCCCGTGCAGCACAATCACCCGCACGTCGGGCGCGGCGGTGAAACGCTTCATCGCCTCGGTCACTTCCGCCATCAGGACGGAGTTGAGCGCATTCAGCACGTCAGGCCGGTCAAGCGTGATCACCGCGATGCCGCCGTCGACACGCGTCTTGATGCAGGTTTCGGTCATGCGCCCCTTCCCGTGAAGGGCACGATCCTAGGGATGGGCGATACAGGGCGCAACACGCGCAGCGACGCGGATACCTACGTTCGCGACCGCAATCCCGTTCCAAGCCTCGTTTGCATTCCCGTCATGCGCGAACGGCGTATTATGATCCGATCCGGCGCGGCAAGGCCGCCGGGAAATGCGGGCTCGGAGGGTCGCCTATGTTCAAGATCCACGTAGCCGCCCTCGACATCGTCGCCCTTGCTTGGTTTCTCGTGTGCTGAACAGGCTTCGGGCATTCTCCCGCCGGCGCGCCGGGTCGACCCCAAGCCTTGTCAGGGCCTTGCCCGGGTTCCGGAGTCGCTGGATGGAGACGATCGGCACCGCCCCCGATCAGCCCGTCATGGCCGAGGCCATCAAGACGCACAACAGGTCGGCCTCGCGTTTTGTTGCGCTCGCCGGCGAAAGCTCGAACGACGCCATCCGCACCTGCTGTTTCGCCACTGCCGTGGTGTCGTGGTTCCTCCAACAGGGCTCCGCCGATCGCGACCACGGCCGGGTTCGCCTGCGTGCTGTAGCGGCGCGAGTTCGCCTCGCAGACGCTCGCGGCGCTTCGCGCCCGGCATGACGCGAGTCGACCGGCTGTGCCCGGTTTGAGCGGAGCCGGGCCGGCCGCGCGTCGCTACGCGTCGTGGCTTGCCAGCGCTTCGCGCGTGTGGCGGGCGATCATCAGTTCCTCGTTGGTCGGAATGACCCATACGGCACACGCGCCGCCGCGCGATATCCGCGTCGGCGGTGCGGCGCCGGTCGCACGCGCATTGGCGAGTTCGTCGAGCTCGACCCCAAGCCAGCCCAGCGCGGCGCAGACCTCGGCGCGCAGAGCGCGGTCGTTCTCGCCGATGCCCGCGGTGAAGACCAGCGCATCGAGGCCTCCCAGGGCAGCGGCGAGCGAGCCGATCTCGCGCAGGATGCGATAGGCATAGAGCGCCAGCGCCTTGGCGGCGCGCGGCTCGCCCGCGGCCTTCTCGCGCAAGGTGCGCATGTCGCTGGAGATACCGGACACGCCCAGCAGGCCGGATTCGTGCACCAGCAGGTGCTCGACCTGCGCGACCGACATGCCGCGCCGGCGCAGCAGGTGCAGGATGACGCCGGGGTCGATGGTGCCCGAGCGCGTGCCCATCGGCAGACCGTCGATCGGCGTGAACCCCATGGTCGTGGCCACGCTCTTGCCCGCCTGCAAGGCGCAAAGGCTGGCGCCGTTGCCAAGATGGGCGACGATGGCGCGCCCCCGCCCCGCGGCGGGATCGAGCCTGCGCAATGCCTCGGCGATGTATTCGTAGGACAGGCCGTGGAATCCGTAGCGCAGGATTCCCTCGGCGGCGAATCGCTCCGGCAGCGCGAAGGATTCGGCTTCCCAGGGTTGGGTGCGGTGGAAGGCGGTGTCGAAGCAGGCGACCTGGGGCAATCCCGGCGAGGCGCGGCTGATGGCGCGAATCGGGGCCAGGTTGTGCGGCTGGTGCAGAGGCGCCAATGGCACATAGGCTTCCAGCTTCGCCAGCACCTGGTCGTCGATCCGCACCGGCCGCAGGAATTCCCGACCGCCATGCACCACACGGTGGCCGCAGGCACGCAATCCCTGGCCCGTCGCCTTGCCCCGGAGCCAGTCGATCAGGAACGCGGCAGCGCCGTCGTGCCCGAGTTCCAGCCCTGGGGGCCATTCTCGCCGCGCCACCTCCGCCCCGGAGCCGTCGCGGGCCACGAAGCGGGCCTGGCCAAGCAGGCCCTCGATCTGCCCGCGACGGTGCAGGCTCGGGTCCGTCCCAGGCGCGGCATCAGCGAAGAGCGAGAATTTCAGGCTGGACGAGCCCGCATTCAGGACCAGAAGCAAGTCGGGCGATTCCCTCCTGTGGCACCGGCGACTGGTGTAGCACGGCGCGGGCGCGCCGATAGAAGAAAGGGTGGCCCTTCCTTGGACCACCCTTCCTCCGTCACGAAGCCTACGACTCGGGGGGACACAAACGAGGCGCCTGCTTCGATCCGATCCGTCGCGGCACTACCTGCGCCGCAACCCTGCTTCCGGCCCGCCCTTGGCGATCGCCGGCTTAACGATGCGTTGACTATACGGTTCCCGCCTGAACGCCCGCTGAACCGGGGTTGAACCCGAGATGAACGCCGGCGGTGTTCTGCGAAAATTGGCCTAGATATAGAGGGTTAGCCTGTGGGCATACCTGATCTTGTGTTGTTTAGAGGTCGGATGTACCATTTCTAGCATTGGTCTTGGGGGTGTGGGGACATTGCCCAGGGCCGGTCCGACACCCCAAAGCGACGAGGTCAGGACATGAGTTGGACGGAACAACGGGTCAGCGATCTGCAGCGGCTCTGGGCTGAGGGTTTGAGCGCCAGCCAGATTGCCCGCCGCCTGGGCAACACCACGCGTAATGCCGTCATCGGCAAGGTCCACCGCCTGGGCCTGGCGAGCCGCCAGCCGCAGCCCACATGGGACCCCTCCCAGGCGATGCGGCTGACCGAGCATATGTGCCGCTGGCCGATCGGCCATCCCGGCGAGGCCAGTTTCCGGTTCTGCTGCAAGAAGGCCGATCCCGGAAAGCCCTATTGCGAGGAACACTGCGCGATGGCTTACCGGCCCAAGGACAACGCCGCGGCCTGACTTGCCGATGCGCCCGGCGGCGGGGCCGCCGCCGGGCCACCTGAAGTCAGTTCGGGGCGGTACAGCCGCAACGCGGATCCGCCAGGTTGTCGCAGCGCATGCCGTCCGGCATCACTGCGCGGCACAAATTCATGCCGCTGGCCGCTACACCGCGCTGGGTCAGTTCGCCGACATTGGTGTCGACCAGCCGCACCTCCCACTCGGTCGGGGTGAGGGCGGCCACATAGGCCAAGCCCAGCGGCTCCATAGTCGCCGTCCCGCCCGCGTTCGGCAACCGTCGCCCCGCCGCCCGCATGGCCGGATTGATCAGCAGCAGCCTCCGCCCCATGTCGCTCAGATTACATCCTTGCGCTTTTGCAGGGCGATCGTCAACACCAACACCACCAGGCTGATAATGGACAGGGAAAGCCAGCTTTTTTCCACGTTCCCTTCGAGCGCCGGCCGGTACGACTTGAGAATGGCTTCGATCATCCCCTCTGCCCCGCGCACTGCCTTTTCCCGATCCGACTGCCAGGTGCGCAGATCCTCACCATAACTCTCGCTCTGCTCCTGATAGAGGGCAAATTGCGCCTCTGTCAGTTTGCGATACTCTTCTCCTTGTTCTTCCCGCCGTTTCTGATACTCCTGGCCCTGCTTTTCCCGGTTCCGG
>CAYMTM010000233.1:1511-6840 GCA_964393375.1 uncultured Rhodospirillaceae bacterium | reverse complement strand
GCCGGGTAGAGGATCTCCTCGACCGCCGGGTTGAGGCGGTGGATCTCGTCGATGAACAGCACGTCGCGCGGCTGCAAGTTGGTAAGCAGCGCCGCCAGGTCGCCCGCGCGCTGGATCACCGGGCCGGAGGTGGCGCGGAACCCCACGCCAAGCTCGCGCGCGACGATCTGCGCCAGCGTGGTCTTGCCCAGGCCCGGCGGTCCGTGGAACAGCACGTGGTCGAGCGCCTCGCCCCTGGCGCGGGCGGCGTCGATGAACACCTTCAGGTTGGCGCGCACCGCCTCCTGGCCGACGAAATCCGCCAGGCGCTGCGGCCGAAGGCCCGCTTCGCCCGCGTCGGCGCTGCCGTGCTCGCCCTGGACCTCGCGCTCCCGCACGGGCTTGTCCGCGGGCCTCACCGCGCCAGTTCCCTAAGGCCGGCACGGATCAGCGCATCGACCGTGGCCCTGGCGCCGAGGTTCTGGGCGACCTGGGCGATGGCCGTGAAGGCCTCGGCCTGGCGGTAGCCCAGATTGACCAGGGCCGAGACGGCGTCGGAGGCGGCGCCGGTGATCCCCTCAGGCGCGGCAGCCTGCACGGCGCCCGGCTTCGCGGGCGCCATGCGGCCCAGGAACAGTGCGCCGGCCTTGTCCTTGAGCTCGAGCGCGACGCGTTGCGCCAGCTTCGGCCCCACCCCGTCGGCGCGCGCGATGGTAGCCTTGTCGCCCGCGGCGATCGCGGCCAGCACCTCCTCGGCGCTGAGGGTCGACAAAATCGCCAGCGCGATGCGCGGGCCCACGCCCTGGACCGTCACCAAGAGGCGGTAGACATCGCGCTCCGCCCGGTCGGCGAAGCCCAGCAGGCGCAGGCTGTCCTCGCGCAGCAACGTCTCGACATGCAGGGTCGCCGCCCCGCCGACCGGCGGCAGATGCCCGAGGGTGCGCGCGGAACACTGCGCCACGTAGCCGACGCCCGCGCAATCGATCACCGCGAAGTCCGCTCCGATCTCCGCCACCGTGCCGCTGAGCCGCGCGATCATGCGGCCCTCCCGGCCTGCACGCGGCCGCGGGCGATGCGGTTCTGGGTCCCGCGATGGTGCGCATGGCAGATCGCGACAGCCAGCGCATCGGCCGCGTCCTTGCCGTGCACGCCCGATCCGGGCAGCAGGCGCCCGACCATCATCGCCACCTGGTCCTTCTCGGCGTGGCCCGCGCCGACGATCGATTTCTTGATGTGGTTGGCTGAATATTCCGCCACCAGCAGGCCCGCCTGGGCCGGCACCAGCAGCACCACGCCGCGCGCCAGGCCCAGCTTGAGCGTCGAATCCGGGTTCTTGTTGACGAAGGTCTCCTCCACCGCCGCCTCGGCGGGCGCGTAGCGGTCGATCACCGCGCGCAAAGCCTCATGCAGGGCCGCAAGCCGCGCCGGCAGCGCCAGGCCGGCGTCGGTCGACACTGTGCCCGCCGCGACGAAGCGCAGGCGGTTCCCCTCGGCGTCGATAACCCCCCACCCGGTGTGGCGCAGGCCGGGATCGAGGCCGATCAGGCGCATATCGGGCGCTATCCCATCAGCCGCGCCATCAGATCGTCGGCGATCTCGTAGTTCGCCACGATCGATTGCACGTCGTCGTTTTCTTCCAGCACGTTCAGCAGCTTCAGCAGCGAGCGTGCGGCTTCCTCGTCCAGCGGGATCGTCGCCTGGGGCTTCCAGGTAAGCTTGGCGCGCTCGGGCGGACCGAACCTCTTCTCCAGCGCCTCGCGAACCGCGCCCAGCGAATCCGGCGCGCAGTGGATCGTGTGGCCCTCGTCGTCGGAAGCGACATCGTCGGCGCCCGCCTCCAGTGCCGCCTCGAACATCTGCTCGCCGCTGGCGGCCTTGGCCGGATAGAACACCTCACCGACCCTGCCGAACTGGTAGCTGACCGAGTTGGTCTCGCCGAGGTTGCCGCCATGCTTGCCGAAGGCGGTGCGGATGTCGCCGGCGGTGCGATTGCGGTTGTCGGTCAGGGCCTCGACGATGATCGCCACTCCGCCGGGCCCGAAGCCCTCGTAGCGCACCTCCTCGTAGTTGGCGTCGTCGCCGCCGCCCTGACCCTTCCTGATCGCGCGCTCGATCGTGTCGCGCGGCATGTTGACGGCCTTGGCGGCGGTGATGGCGGCGCGCAGGCGGGGGTTGAAGGCGGGGTCCGGCAGGCCCGCCTTGGCCGCCACTGTCAATTCCCGACCGATCTTGGCGAAGACCTTCGACCGCTGGGCATCCTGGCGACCCTTGCGGTGCATGATGTTCTTGAATTGGGAATGACCGGCCATGGCCGCGGCGACCCAAGCTCCTGCGGTTCAAATCAACGGCTTATACCAGATATTGTAGCGGAGAGAATAGCCGCTCGATAAGGCCGGGTATCAGAGCAATGTGGCAGGAATTGGGCTCCGGCCCGGGTTATCCCCAGACTGGGGGCCGCTTGCCCGCATTTGCCGATTGTTAACGCGGCCCGTCGATGCTCGAAGCCCGGAGGGAACCGCATGGTCGCGGCGTTGCGCGCGCAGGAATCGGCGGACGGATTCTGGTCCCAGGCGACCTTGAGCACGGTGGCGCTGTCGGTCGCCGTCGGCGAGGCGCGCGCGCTCGTCAAGCGCGACGCCGCCCGCCAACGCATCGTGGCGCTGTGCGGCGAGCTCGCGAGCCTGAGCGGTCGTGCCGACGGCAAACTGGTGGGGTCGATCGCCGCGTCGCTCGGCCAATTCGTGCGCGAGGCGCCGCTGGACGAGCAGGCGTTGGAGATCGTCGCCGGGCATCTGGAAGCCTTGCGCGCCGTGGTGCGCCACGCGATCGCCGGCGACGGCGGCACGGTCGGCCGCGCGATCATGGCGGGCCTGGAAGCCTCGGTCGCCCGCCACGCACCGGCGGCCTGAGTCTAGCCCGCCGGCCCACCGCCTACGGCATCGCCGGCTGGAGCCTGCCGCCCGCGCGCACCGGCGCGATGCGGGTGGCGAGGCCGGTCTTGTCTTCGGTCTCGACGAACACGGCGCAGAGCGTGCCCGGTCCCTCGGCGGGAACGAGCTTCTCGCCCGGCATCTTGCGGGTGAAGCGCTGCACCGCCGGACCTTTCTGCATGCCGATCACCGAGTCGTAGTCGCCGCACATCCCGGCGTCGGTCTGGTAGGCCGTGCCGCCGGGCAGGAGCTGCGCGTCGGCGGTCGGAATATGCGCATGGCTGCCGACCACGGCCGAAACGCGCCCATCGCAGAAATGGCCGACCGCCATCTTCTCGCTGGTCGCTTCGCCGTGCATGTCGACCAGGATGGCATTGACCGTGCCGCCCAGGCGATGCGCCTTCAACTCGCGCTCCAGGCCCTGGAACGGATCGTCGATCGCATCCATGAACAGCCGACCCATCACGTTGAGCACCAGGACCTTCCTGCCGCCGCGCGCCGGGTACACCGCGGCGCCGCGGCCGGGCGTGCCGGGCGGGAAGTTGAGCGGTCGCAGCAGCTTCGGATCGGCCATGATCCCGGCGATCGCCTGGCGCTGGTCCCAGACATGATTGCCGGTGGTGACGGCGTCGACGCCGGCGGCATAGAGTTCCTTGGCCAATTCGGGCGTGATGCCGAAGCCGCCCGCCGCGTTCTCGCCGTTGGCGGCGACGAAATCGAGTTCGAGATCGCGCCGGAGGCCCGGCAGGTACTGCGCCAGCGCCTCGCGCCCAGAACGCCCCACGACGTCGCCGCAGAACAACAGGCGCATCAGCCGTCTCCGATCGGGAACGCCTCGCGTTCCGTGACCATCCAGTCGAGGCGCTGATCGTAGTCCGCGCGCGGCACGCGGGCGATTTCCTGGCCGGCGTAGCCCACGCCTACTGCAAGCGGCGTGCCCTTCGCGCGCAATTCGGCCAGCGTGCGGTCGTAAAATCCGCCGCCATAGCCGAGCCGGTAGCCCTGCCGGTCGAAGGCGAGCAGCGGCACGACCACCAGTTCGGGCACGACGACCGGCGCATTCGCCGGCGGAATCGAGGTGCCGAACCCGCCTTCGACGAGGCGGGTCGCCGGCGTCCAGCGGCGGAATACCAGCGGCAAGCCGCGCTTGACCGTCACCGGCAGAGCGCAGCGATAGCCGAGCGCATCAAAGCGTCGCAGCAGCGGCCGCACGTCGATCTCCGCCCCCATCGGCCAGAACGCTGAAACTGCGGCGCCGGCAGGCGGCAGGGAAATGGCGGCCAGAAACCGTTCCGCCAAGATCTCGCCGATGTCCGGCGGCGCCGCGCGCGCCAGTGCCGCTCGGCGTTCCGCAGCGTCGCGCCGCAGCGCCTTCTTCTCGTCCACGGTCATGCAGGGCTGATCCAAGAGAGAGCGGGCAGAGCCATGATGGCCGCTGGCGTATATTTCCTCTGTGGCCTGCCTAAGCAGGTGGGCGCCATGTACCGAGGCCGGAACCCCGGCAGGGACAGCTCCCTTCAGAAGAATATTGGCCCCAGGGAAGTGTCGCCTGGCGCACCGCACAGCCCGTGCCCTGCAAGAAAGTCTAGGCGCGTTCGAGATGCTCGGCAATATATTCGAGCTTGCGCGCGTAGCCCTCGATCGCGGCGGCCAGCGCGTCCTCCTCGGCAGCGGTCATGCCGCCGGCGCCGCCCTCCTTCAGCCGCTCGTTCTCGGCATAGGCGTCGCTGAGCTCGTCGGCGACCAAGAGGCTCGCCATGACCAGCAGGCGCGTGTCGCCGATCTGCCCGACCGAGGCGACCAGCTCGCTGACCTTCTTGTCGACGAACTGCGCCAGGCGCTGCAAATGCTCTTCCTGCCCGTCGTCGCAGGCGATCCGGTAGCTGCGATTGTTGATCGTGACCGCGACCTGCGCCATGGCAGCGCATCAGCCCCTGAGGACGGCGCGCAGCCGGTCGATCGCGCTGTCCAGCCTGGCGGCGACCGTGCTGTTGGCGGCTGCCAGGTCCCGGTTCTCCGCGCGGCTTGCGATCAGCTCCTCGGTCAGCTCGCGCACCCGGTCCGCATCGCCGGGCAGGCGGTTGGCAAGCGCCGTCTCGACACGCGTGAGGGCCGCATACAGGCGTTGGGTAGCGGCTTCGAGCCGTGGCGTCATCGTGGTCCCTGTGGCCTTCGCGCCGGGCGCATTCGCCGCGCCTTCGGCGCGAATCTCCCGGCCCGGCATTGACGTTAGCGAGCATACCGACCGGCTTGCGACGGCGTCAACCACGACGGCCTGTTCGCACATGGGCGATCGTGGCCGACGAGCCCGGCGCAAGAGGGTTGACGGCAGGGTGCTTGGCGGTCATGTTCCGCCCCGCCAAGGCCCACGGTTCGTTTCCTGGGCGCACCCTTGTAACGCTTGCGCCGGAATCTCCGCC
>CAYMTM010000233.1:0-1501 GCA_964393375.1 uncultured Rhodospirillaceae bacterium | reverse complement strand
CGATGACCGCCGCCACCACGCGTCCGTCTGCCGCACCAGCCGCCGCCACGCATGACGACATGGCCAACGCCATCCGGGCGCTGGCGATGGATGCGGTCGAACAAGCCAAGTCGGGCCACCCCGGCATGCCGATGGGCATGGCCGACGCGGCGACGGTGCTGTTCGCGCAGTTCCTGAAATTCGACCCGACGAAGCCCGACTGGCCGGACCGCGACCGTTTCGTGCTGTCGGCCGGCCACGGCTCGATGCTGCTTTACGCGCTGCTGCACCTCACCGGCTACGCGCGGCCGACGATGAACGAGCTGCGGCGCTTCCGCCAGCTCGGCTCGCCGACGGCCGGCCATCCCGAGCGCTGGCACCCGCCCGGCGTCGAGACGACAACCGGTCCCCTGGGCCAAGGGCTGGCCAACGCCGTGGGCATGGCGATCGCCGAGCGCCACTTGGCGGCGAAGTACGGCGCGGCCCTGGTCGACCATCGCACCTATGTCATCGCCGGCGACGGTTGCCTGATGGAGGGAATCAGCCACGAGGCGATCTCGCTGGCCGGCCACTTGAAACTCGGCCGCCTGATCGTGCTGTGGGACGACAACCGCATCTCGATCGACGGGCCGACCGATCTAGCCGTCTCGGACGACCAGGCGAAGCGTTTCCAGGCGGCAGGCTGGACGACCTTCGCGGTGGACGGGCACGACCCGCGCGCGGTCGCCGATGTGCTGGCCAAGGCGCAGAGCAGCGAGCGGCCGGTCATGATCGCCTGCCGGACCACGATCGCGAAGGGCGCGCCGACCAAGGCCGGGACGGCCGGGGCGCACGGCGCACCGCTGGGCGAAGCCGAAATCAAGGGCGCGCGCGAGAAGCTCGGCTGGCCGCACGCGCCGTTCACCGTGCCGGAGCAGGTGCGGGCGGCCTGGCGCGCAGCCGGCGCGCGCGGCGCGTTCGCGCGCAAGGCATGGGAAGCACGCTTGAGCGCACACACCGGGCGCGCGGCGTTCGAGGCGCAGATTGCGGGCGAATTGCCGGCGGACTGGCGCGGCAAGCTGAAGGCCCATGTCGACGCCTTGGTCGCCAAGCCGGTCAAGACCGCGACGCGCCAAGCCTCGGGGCTTGCGCTCGATGTGCTGACGGCCGCGATCCCGGCGATCGTTGGCGGCTCGGCGGACCTGACCGGGTCGAACAACACCAAGGCCAAGATGCAGACCTTGCTGACCGCCAAGGATTACGGCGGCACCTACATCCACTACGGCGTGCGCGAGCACGCCATGGCGGCGGCGATGAACGGCATGGCGCTGCACGGCGGCATCATCCCCTATGGCGGCACGTTCCTGGTGTTCGCCGACTACTGCCGCCCGGCGATCCGGCTGGCGGCGGTCATGGGCCTGCGCGTGGTCTTCGTCATGACCCACGATTCGATCGGGCTCGGCGAGGACGGGCCGACCCACCAGCCGGTCGAGCATCTGGCGGCGCTGCGGGCGATACCGAACCTGCACGTGCTCCGCCCGGC
>CAYMTM010000232.1:0-6843 GCA_964393375.1 uncultured Rhodospirillaceae bacterium | reverse complement strand
ATGTTCGGCAATCCCGAGACCACCACGGGCGGCAACGCGCTCAAGTTCTACGCCTCGGTGCGGCTCGATATCCGCCGCATCGGCGCGATCAAGGAGAAGGACGAGGTGGTCGGCAACCAGACCCGCGTGAAGGTGGTGAAGAACAAGATGGCGGCGCCGTTCCGCGTGGTCGATTTCGACATCATGTACGGCGAGGGAATCTCCAAGACCGGCGAACTGATCGACCTGGGCGTGCAGGCGGGCATCGTCGAGAAGTCGGGCGCATGGATCTCCTATGACGGCCAGCGCATCGGCCAGGGCCGCGAGAACGCCAAGGCCTTCCTGCGCCAGAACCCCGAGGTGGCCGCGAAGATCGAGGCTGCGATCCGCGCCAATGCCGGTCTGGTCGCCAGCGGCATGATGAAGGGCGGCGAAGCCGCCGAGGCCGAGGGCGAGTAGCCGGCGGCCGTAACGCGCCGCGCCGACCCAGCGCTTGCGATCGGGAGGAGGAGCCGGATCGCGGGGGCGGCGGCGGCGCTGGACTTCCCCTGTTCCAGCCTTGAAGGCGCGCTCTGCCTTCGGTCGATCGTCGCCGACGGTCTCCGAGGCGGGCGCGCCGCCCCTTTTTCCCGCCGCTGCCTTCGCTCCCGGCCACGGGCCCCGGCAAGGCCGGTTGGGACGCCGCGCCGCATTCCAGCTTGGTGGCGCCCCGGATTGATGCTTTGCTCCCCGCCCGAACCACGCCCCGGGAGCATCGCATGGCCGCCTATCTGATCGCCGACATCGCCAGCATCCACGACACCGCGACCTACGACGAGTACCGCAAGCACACGCCGGGCGTGATCCAGCAATATGGCGGGCGGTTCGTGGTCCGGGGCGGGCACACGGACCCCCTGGAAGGCGGCTGGAGCCCCGGCCGGATCGTGGTCGTCGAGTTCCCCGACATGGCGGCAGCGCGGCGCTTCTATCACTCGCCGGAGTATCAGAAGATCTTGCCGCTTCGTCTAAGGGCTTCCAAAGGCAAGGCGATTCTGGTAGAGGGCGTGTAGCCGACAGGCGCGGCCGCGGCGTCGGGCCCTTCAGGGGTTGGGCCCGCGCAGGAGAGGGACCGGTCGCGCGTGAGGTTTGCCGTGGGGCAGGGTCGGGCTTTTCCATCAACCGGGGGTGGCTTCAGGAAGGGGACTATGGATACCACTCCGCGCTCCGATTCGATCTGGTTCGTCATTGCCATCGTGGCCGCGGCCCTGGGCGGCGTCATCGCCATCGCCGCGATCGCCGCCCCGGCCGATGCGGCCGAGCCACCCTCGCTGGCGGCGATCAAGCGCTCTTAGCGCACATCGGACGCGGCGGTCGGGGGCCTGGCGTGCCCGCCCGTAGGCCCGTAGATGCGGCAGCCGTTCGCCGGTCCTAGGCCGGATTGGCGGCTCGCAGCCGCCGCTCCAGTTCACCCAGCGCCTTCGCCCAGCCCGTGGCATGGGACGATTCGTCCCACAACGCCCGCAGTTCGGAAATCATGCGCACGCGGTTCAGCGCCACCAGGGCGAGCGGCTGCAACTCGCACGCCAAGCCGTCGGCATCGACCGGCGCGTCGGCGAGCCGTTCCTCCACCGCCGGAGGCAGATCGGGCGCGGCCTGGCCGAGCAGCGCCGCCACCAGCTCGGCGGCCGCCACGGCCTCGCTGGCCTCGTCGGCGTCGATATAGCCGTCGTTGTCGGCGACCCGCTGGAGCGCCTGGCGCAGCTTCCTCGCGGCGGCGCCCTGGCCCAGCCAATCGAGCCAGTCCAGCGACGTGTCGTTCTCTAAACGGCCGGCGCCCCAGGCGCCCATGCGCATCCTGCAGCGGCGGCACACACACTCTACCGCGGCCGCACCGCCAATGCTGGACTCGCCGCGTCCGGGAACGGTAAAACCCGTCGGGACAAGGACTTTCAGGGAGACGGGGCAGGCGGCGGCCTTATCCGGCCGGCGTCGAGTGCCCATATGACGGCCATGGCAACCGCGAACGACATCCGCTCGGTTTTCCTCAACTATTTCAAGCGCAACGGTCATGAGATCGTGGCGTCGAGCCCACTCGTGCCGCGCAACGACCCGACCTTGATGTTCACCAACGCGGGGATGGTCCAGTTCAAAAACGTCTTCACCGGCCAGGAAAAGCGTCCCTACAGCCGCGCCGTCACGGCCCAGAAATGCGTGCGCGCGGGCGGCAAGCACAACGATCTGGACAATGTCGGCTACACCGCGCGCCACCACACGTTCTTCGAGATGCTCGGCAACTTCTCCTTCGGGGACTACTTCAAGGAGCTGGCGATCGAACTGGCCTGGAACCTGATCACCAGGGAGTACGGTCTGGCAAAGGACCGCCTGCTGGTGACGGTGTTCTCCGAGGACGACGAGGCGGCGGCGATTTGGCGCAAGGTTTCCGGGTTCCCGGACAGCCGGATCATCCGCATTCCGACCTCCGACAATTTCTGGGCGATGGGCGATACCGGCCCGTGCGGCCCATGCTCGGAGATCTTCTACGACCACGGCCCGAAAATCCCCGGCGGCCCGCCGGGCAGCGCGGACGCGGACGGCGACCGCTTCATCGAGATCTGGAACCTGGTCTTCATGCAGTTCGAGCAGGTGACGAAGGAGCAGCGCGTCAACCTGCCCAAGCCCTCGATCGACACCGGCATGGGGCTCGAGCGCATCGCCGCCGTGCTGCAGGGCAAGCACGACAACTACGACATCGACCTGATGCGTGCGCTGATCGAGGCCTCGGCCCAGGCCAGCAACACCGATCCCGACGGACCGCACCGCGTCTCGCACCGCGTGATCGCCGACCACTTGCGCGCGTCGAGCTTCCTGATCGCCGACGGGGTGCTGCCGGCCAACGAGGGGCGCGGCTACGTGCTGCGGCGGATCATGCGCCGCGCCATGCGCCACGCCCACATGCTGGGGGCAGCCGAGCCCTTGCTATGGAAGCTGGTGCCGGCGCTGGTCGGCCAGATGGGCGTCGCCTATCCCGAGCTCGGCCGCGCGCAGCCGCTGATCGTCGAGACGCTGAAGCTCGAAGAGACGCGCTTCAAGCAGACGCTCGACCGCGGCCTGAAGCTCTTGACCGAGGAGACCGCGAGGCTTCCGGCGAAGGCGCCGCTGCCGGGCGAGGTGGCGTTCCGACTCTATGACACCTACGGCTTCCCACTCGACCTGACCCAGGACGTGCTGAAGGGGCAGGGTCGGACGGTCGACACCGCCGGCTTCGATGCCGCGATGGAGCGCCAGCGCTCCGAAGCGCGCAAGAAATGGGCGGGCTCGGGCGAGGCGGCAACCGAGCGCGTGTGGTTCGACCTGCGCGAGAAGGTCGGCGCGACCGAGTTCCTGGGCTACGAAACGGAAACCGCTGAGGCCAAGATCGTGGCCCTGGTCGTCGACGGCAGGCCGGTTGATAGCGCCGCCGCGGGCAGCGAAGTCGCGGTGCTGGTCAACCAGACGCCGTTCTACGGCGAATCCGGCGGCCAGATGGGCGATGCCGGCCGCATCAAGTCGGCCGGCGGGGCGGTCGTCGAGGTGCGAGACACGCTTAAGAAGCTGGGCGACCTGCATGTGCACCTGGGCAAGGTGGCGGCCGGCACGCTGAAGGTCGGCGACGATGTCGGGCTGGCCGTGGACGGCCCGCGCCGCACCCGCCTGCGCGCCAATCACTCCGTCACGCACCTGCTGCACCAAGCGCTGCGCCGCCGGCTGGGCGAGCATGTGACCCAGAAGGGCTCGCTGGTGGCGCCGGATCGGCTGCGTTTCGACATCAGCCATCCCAAGGCGCTGACGCCCGAGGAAATCCGCGCGGTCGAGGCGGACGTCAACGCGCGCATCCGCGGCAATGGCGCGGTCGAAACGGTGCTGATGTCTTCCGACGAGGCCGTTGCACACGGGGCGCTTGCGCTGTTCGGCGAGAAATACGGCGACGAGGTTCGGGTCGTGTCGATGGGCGAGCCGCTGGCCGGCGAGGAGCAGGGAAGGTTCTACTCGACCGAGCTGTGCGGCGGGACGCATGTCCGGCGCACCGGCGATATCGGCCTGTTCAAGATCGTTTCCGAATCCGCCGTCGCCGCCGGCGTGCGCCGCATCGAGGCGCTGACCGGCGAGGCGGCGCTGCAGCATATCAACGCGGAAGAGCAGCTGTTGAATCAGGCTGCCGCCGAGCTGAAGGCCGCACCGTCCGAACTGCCGGCGCGGGTCGCGTCGCTGCTGGAGGAGCGCAAGCGCCTGGAGCGCGAACTCGCCGATGTGCGCCGCCAGCTCGCCACCAGCGGCGGCGGCGGGGCGGCCGAGCCGGCCGTGCGCCAGGTCGCCGGCATCGCCTATATCGCCCGCTCGCTCGGCGACGTGCCGGCCAAGGAATTGAAGGGTATGGCCGACGAGTTGAAGCAGAAGATGGGCAGCGGCGTCGTCGCGCTGGCGGCGAACGGCGACGGCAAAGCCTCGCTGGTGGTCGCGGTGACGGACGATCTGTCCAAGCGGGTCAGTGCCGTCGACCTGGTGCGCGTGGGTGCGGCGGCGGTCGGCGGCAAGGGCGGTGGCGGAAGGCCCGACATGGCGCAGGCCGGCGGTCCCGATGCCGACAAGATCGACGCGGCCTTGCGCGCGATCGAGGCCGCGCTTGCGGCCAGCGCCAAGGCGGCCTGAGCGATGCCTGACCGTCCGCACCACGACATGGGCGGCTTGCCGGCCGGCAAGGTCGAGAGAACCGAGCACGACTACGCGCTCTGGGAAAAGCGGGTCGATGCGATGATGGTGCTGCTGTCCGACAAGAAGCGCCGGCTGATGAACACCGACATGCTGCGGCGGGGGATCGAGTCGCTGCCGCCGGACGCATATGACCGCATGAGCTACTACGAGCGCTGGATGCATTCGATCGCAACCATGATGCTGGAGCGCGGCGTGATCACAAAGGCCGAGCTCGACGCGCGCATCGCCAAGCTGCGGACGGCACGCAAGTGACGCCGCAGTTCAAGCCGGGCGACCGGGTGCGCGTGCGGCGCGCCTATCCGCCCGGCCATTGCCGCGCACCGTGGTATTGCCGCGGCCATACCGGGGAGATCGAACGGATCTGCGGCGCCTTCGGCAATCCGGAGCAGCTCGCCTACGGGCTTTCGGGCGACCCGCCGCGGCCGCTCTACCGGGTCCGCTTCCGCCAGGCGGAGCTGTGGCCCGCCTACCGCGGCCCGCGCGGCGACACGATCGAGATCGAAATCTACCAGCATTGGCTGGAACCCGCTTGAGGAGCGCCGCCATGGCCGACCCCCACGAGCACGATCACCCGCATGCGCCGATCGACGAGGCCGCAGGCGGCGACTACGCGCTGATGGCCGACGCGATGCGCGAGCTTCTGATCGAGAAGGGCGTCTTCACGGCCGACGAGTTGCGCGCGCAAATCGAGCGCATGGACTCGCGCGGGCCGGCGCTGGGCGCGCGCATGGTGGCACGGGCCTGGGTCGACCCAGCCTACAAGGAGCGGCTGCTGCAGGACGGCAGCGCGGCCGCTGAAGAATTGCTGGATATCTCGGTGGCGCCGCTGCGCCTGGTCGTGGTCGAGAACAAGCCGAAGCTCCACAACATGATCGTCTGCACGCTTTGCTCGTGCTACCCCCGCAACGTGCTTGGCCTGCCGCCGGACTGGTATAAGAGCCGCCCCTACCGCAGCCGTGCCGTGATCGAGCCGCGCGCGGTGCTGGCCGAATTCGGCACCGTGCTGCCGCACGACGTCGAGGTGCGCGTGCACGACTCCACGGCCGACATGCGCTACCTCGTACTGCCGATGCGCCCCGCCGGGACGGAAGGGTGGAGCGAAGAAAAGCTTGCCGGCATCGTGACCCGCGACGCCATGATCGGCGTCACCGTTCCGCGCCTCGCTCCATGAAGGGCAACGGCTCGATGAAAACAGCGCCAGGCCGCTTCCAGGGAACGGATTCCTACGTCGCCACCAAGGACCTGATGGTGGCGGTCAATGCCGCCATCGCGCTGGAGCGTCCGCTGCTAGTCAAGGGCGAGCCCGGCACCGGCAAGACCGTGCTGGCGCGCGAGATCGCGCGCGCCCTCGGCAAGGACCTGATCGAGTGGCACATCAAGTCGACCACCAAGGCGCAGCACGGGCTTTACGAATACGACGCGGTCAGCCGGCTGCGCGACTCGCAGCTGGGCGAGGAGAAGGTCCACGACATCCGCAACTACATCGTGCGAGGCAAGTTGTGGCAGGCCTTCACCGCCGATGCGGCGCCGGTGCTGCTGATCGACGAGATCGACAAAGCGGACATCGAGTTCCCCAACGATCTGCTGCTCGAGCTCGACCGCATGGAGTTTTATGTCCACGAGACGCGCGAGACCGTGAGGGCGAACCAGCGCCCGATCGTGGTCATCACCTCCAACAACGAAAAGGAGCTGCCGGACGCCTTCCTGCGCCGATGCTTCTTCCACTACATCCAGTTTCCCGACCGCGATACGATGAAGCGCATCGTCGACGTGCATTTCCCGGACATCCGCAAGGACCTGGTGCGCGACGCGCTGAACGTGTTCTACGACCTGCGCGACGTGCCGGGACTGAAGAAGAAGCCGTCGACCTCGGAACTGCTCGATTGGATCAAGCTCTTGATGGTCGAGGACCTGCCGCCCGAGGCGCTGCGCGCCAAGGACCCGGACAAGGTGATCCCGCCCCTGCACGGCGCCTTGCTGAAGAGCGAGCAGGACCTGCAGTTGTTCGAGCGCCTGGCGTTCCTGGCGCGGCGCCAGCGGGGAAGCTGAGCGGAAAGGGGGCGCCGCGATGGTCCCGCACGTCGTCGAGACTCCGGGGGGCGGCCGCATCGGCCTCTGCGCGTTTCCCCAGCTGCA
>CAYMTM010000231.1:0-6899 GCA_964393375.1 uncultured Rhodospirillaceae bacterium | reverse complement strand
GCTGGCCGCTACACCGCGCTGGGTCAGTTCGCCGACCGTTACGTCGGCATTGGTCAGGTCGGCGTTGGTGAAGTCGGTCTTGTTGAACAGCGCCCCGTCGAGCTGGGCGCGGCGCAGGTCGGCGCCGCGGAAGCTGGTGCTTGTGAGGTTGGCGTCGCGCAGGTCGGTGCGCCGCACGAATTCCTTGCCATCGGCACCCCTGACCATGTTCGCCTGAAGCTTGGCGCCCGCCAGGTTGGCGTTGCTGAGATTGGCGCCCCGCAGGTCGGCGCCGCGTAGGTCCGCCTCTGCCAGGTCGGTCCCCGACAGGTCGACCCCGCGCAGGTCGCAGTTCGCGCAATCCCGCGCCTTGCGCTCCATAAACGCCTTCTTGGTGCTGTCATAGGCCGATTCGGTGGTCTGCTTGGTGCCTTCCCAGGCCTTGGTCGACGCCGCGCTGGTCTGCTGCCAAGCCTTGGTTGCGTTGCGGCTGGTCCACTGCCAGGCCTTCAGAACCCCGTCCCGGGTGCCTTCATAGGCGTCGATGAAGGCGCCACTGATCGCCTTTCCGGCCTGGTCGAAGGTGGGATCCTGCGCAAGGACGGGCCCCGACGCCAGGAAGCCGGCAAAAAAAGCAGTCAGTACAACCCTGTATCTCATAGCCAAGACCTCCTTGACCTTGGAATCGATCTTGACCCCCGTTTGCCACGCGATTTTGGTAACATCGTGGCAGAACGCAATGAAACTTTTGGGATTCTTACGAGTCGCGCGACTCGCCCCTGGCGTTATAGCAGCAATTGCTTGAGGCGTTGGACGGCGCTGGCGGGGGTGGTGAGGACGGGGCGGCCGGTCGCCGCCTCCACCGCCCCTGCGGCCCGCGCCAGGCTGAACTGGGCCAGCGCGATCACGTCGCAGTCGGTGAGCGAGCCCGCGGCCGCCGCGGCCGCGAGCCGGTCGTGGGCGGCCACGTCGCCCCGGTCGAGGGCGGCAAGCGCCCCTTCGGCCAGGCACGGCACCAGCCGGGTGCCCGCGGGGAACTCGGCCGGCATGGAGGCGAGCGTGCCGGGGAACGTGGCCAGGAGCCCGATCCTGTCGCCCAGCGCGACGGCCTCGTCGATCATCGCCTCGTTCGGCTTCAGCACGGGCATCGGCGCAAGCTCGCGCGCGCAAGCCTCGATGCACGGCCCGAACGCCGAGCAGGTGAACAGGATGCCCCGCGCGCCCTGGTCGGCCGCGTAGCGCGCCAGGGTCAGGAAGCGCCGGGTCATGGCGGGGGTGATCGCGCCGTCCCGCGCCAGGTCGGCCGACAGCGTGTCGTCGAGCAGGTTGGCCAACCGCGCCTCCGGCCAGATCCGGGCAAACGCCGCCTCGATCGGCTGGATCGAATGCCTCAGCGCGTGGATCAGCGCGATCCGCATTGGGCGCCTAGCGCCGCGCCGGAGGGCTGTTGACGTGCAGATGATTGCCGCCGTCGACCACGACCATCTGGCCGGTCACCTTGGCCGCACCCTCGATGAACCACAGCACGGCATCCGCCACGTCCTCGGCCTCGGTGACCGCGCGCAGCGGCGCAGTGACGCGGAAATGTTCGGCCACGCTGTCGATCCGGTCGGGCTGCATGCCCTTGGCGTGCCACGGCGTGTTGGTGAAGCCGGGCAGCACGGCGTTGACGCGGACCTCCGGCGCCAGCACCCGCGCCAGCGACAGGGTCAGCGTGTTGACCGCGCCTTTGGAGGCGGCATAGGCGATCGAGCTGCCGGAGCCGGTGACCGCCGCGTTCGACGAGATGTTGACGACCGCACCGCGGCCCGAGGCACGCAGTGCGGGGACGCAGGCACGCGTCATCTGGAACGTGCCGGCGACATTGACGTGGGTCAGGTGCAGGAAATCCTCCGCTGTTAACCCGTCCAGGTTCGGCATCGCGACGAACTTGGTGATCGCCGCGTTGTTGACCAGCGCATCCAACCGCCCGAAGGTCTTTACCGCCTGATCGGCCATGCGCCGGCAGTCGGCGTCCTGCGCCACGTCGGCCATGCAAAGCGCGACCTTGGCCCCGAACGGTCCGGCCAATTCCGCGCAGGCCTGGGCCACGGTTTCGGCATCCCGGTTGTTCTTCGACGCGTTGACCAGCACGTGCCAACCGCGCGCGGCCAGGGCCTTGGCCGTGGCCGCGCCGATGCCGGTGGCCGACCCGGTGACGATTGCGGCCCGGTTGACGTTGCTCATGATTCTCTCGTTCCCCTTCTGAATTCGGTATCGGCTAGGCGACGGGCTCGACCGCGAATGCCGCCGGCTTCTCGCCGCGCCGATAGCGCTCCCACATCGCCGCGTAGGCTGCCTCAAGATGCCTGCGCATGCGGTCGGTGTCGAACAAGGCGCAGCTCGCCCGGTTGGCGGCGAGCCTTTCCCGGATTCCGGCGAGCTTCGCCCTGTCGTGGACGAGGCTCAACGCCAGGACCTCGTAAGCCGACATGTCGCGCGTGATCAGCTCAGGCAGACCTGCGGCTTTCAGCAAGCTGGCAGCGACGCGGCCGGGAAACGCTTCGCCCAGGCACGTCAGTACCGGCAATCCGGCCCAAAGGGCGTCGCTGGCCGTGGTGTGCGCATTGTAGGGCAGTGTGTCGAGGAACAGGTCGGCGAGCGCGTGGCGCGCCAAGTGCTCGTCCGGCCGCAGGCGCGGCGCGAATACGAGACGGTCGGGCGCCACGCCGCGCCGGGCCGCCTCCCGACGCAAATTCGCGCTTGCCGTGTCGTTTGCCTCCAGCAGCCAAAGGACGCTCTCCTCGACCTGCCGCAGCAGGCGCATCCAGACATCGAACATCCATGGCATGATCTTGTAGTTCTTGTTGAAGCAGCAGAATACGAAGCCTCCGGCGGGTAGACCGGCTTCGGCACGGGTGGGAGCGGCGGCAGCGATGGCGCGCTTGCGGTCGTTGGGCTGGTACATGTCGGGCAGGGTCACGACCCGTTCGGCGTAGTAGCGGTGGTGCTCCGGCGGGACGACCGTGGCATCCGCCAGGATGTAGTCGATGTAGTCCGCCCCCATCGTGCCGGGAAAGCCCAAGTAGTTCACCTGCACCGGCGCCGGGCGCCGCGCCAGAATCCCGGTCCGAACCCCCTGGGTAAACCCCGAAAGGTCGACCAGGATGTCGACTTCCATCGACCGGAGCATTTGCGCAACCGCGCCGTCGTCGAGCCGTGTCGCGTCGATGAAGCGCTCGAATGCGCCCTCCAGGCGCCGCCGCATCGGGCTTCCGTCGTCGGGTGCAAGCGATACGCCGGTCGTCTCGAATCGCGCGCGGTCGTGCTGCTCCAGCACGCCGGCGATCAGGATCGGCACCGGGTGGTCGCGGAAATCGGCCGAGAGATAGGCAAGGCGCATGCGATCGTGCGCGTACCGTTCGCCCCTCCACAAGGGCAGGGACGCGGCCGGGAACCGGTCCGCCGCAAAGGTCCGTGCGCAGCGCAGATGCGCTTCCGGCGATGCGCTGACGGCCATGAAGGAGAACGGCAAGGCCGCCCGCTTGCCCGCCGCAACGGCCGCGTCCACACGCGCCGTCGCTTCGCCATGCTGTGCCCAGTCGTTGCAGTGGAGCAGCGCATGATGCCACTTCCCGATCGCGTAGTCGTAGTCCGGCGCCACCTGGACGAGCCGCGCGAACGTGTCCGCCGCGTCCTTCTGGCGCCGCAGCACAAGCAGGACGCTGCCCCGGTTGTTGAGCGCGTCGGGAAAATCCGGGCGAAGCGCGAGCGCGCGGTCGTAACACTCCAATGCTGCCTGCGGTCCGGCCAAGCCTTCCAACACCGTGCCGCGGTTGTAGTGCGCCTCGGCATAGTCGGGCCTCAGTGCGATCGCCCGGTCGTAGCTCGCCAGCGCGTCGGGCGCCCGGCCCAGCGCGCGCAGCGCGTTGCCCCGGTTGTTCCAGGCCTCCACCAGACCGGGCAGCTGCTCCAGTGCGGCGTCGTAGCTCGCCAGCGCCTCGGCCGGACGCGCAAGATCGAGCAGCACATTGCCACGGTTGTAGTGCGCCTCGGGATAGGCCGGTTTCAGCGCCAGCGCCCGGTCGCAGCCCGCCAGCGCCTCCTCCTTGCGTCCCAGGGCCCGCAGCGCATTGGCACGGTTGTAGTGCGCGCTGGGCATGTTCGGATTGGCGGCGATGGCGCGGCCAATCAGCGCCTCCGCCTCCTCGGGCCGGCCGCGCTGACTGGCGATCACACCCAGCAGATGCAGCGCGTCGAATTGGTCGGGCTTCGCCGCCAGCACCGCCCGGTAATATCGTTCCGCCTCGTCGAGCCTGCCCGTCTGATGCGCCGCGATCGCACGCCGCAACGATTCCTGCGGCGAAACGGCGGCGTCAGACAAGGCGCATCCTGGTCATCGTGACCTACTCCCACTCGATCGTGCCCGGCGGCTTCGACGTCACGTCGTAGACCACGCGGTTGATGCCCCGGACTTGGTTGATGATGCGGGTTGCGACGCGCGCGAGGAAGTCGTGCTCGAACTGGAACCAGTCGGCGGTCATCCCGTCGGTCGAGGTGACCGCGCGCAAGGCGCAGACATGGTCATAGGTGCGTCCGTCGCCCATCACGCCAACCGTGCGCACGGGCAGCAGCACGGCGAAAGCCTGCCAGATCTTGTCGTAGAGCCCGGCCTTGCGGATCTCCTCGATATAGATGGCGTCGGCCCTGCGCAAAATGTCCAGCTTCGCGTGCGTGAGCGCGCCCGGCACCCGGATGGCGAGGCCCGGACCGGGGAAGGGATGGCGCCCGACCAGGGTTTCGGGCAGGCCCAGCTCGCGGCCCAGCGCCCGCACCTCGTCCTTGAACAATTCGCGCAGCGGCTCGACCAGCTTCAGCTTCATGCGTTCGGGCAGGCCGCCCACGTTGTGGTGCGACTTGATGGTGACGCTGGGCCCGCCGGCGAAGGAAACCGACTCGATCACGTCGGGATAGAGCGTGCCCTGGGCAAGGAACTCGGCGCCGCCCACCTTGTGCGCCTCCTCGTCGAACACGTCGATGAACGTGGCGCCGATGATCTTGCGCTTCTGCTCGGGGTCCTCGACCTCGGCCAGGCGCTGCAGAAACAGATTCGCGGCGTCGCGATGCAGCAGCGGGATATTGTAATGGCCGCGGAACAGCGTCACCACCTCCTCCGCCTCGCCTTGGCGCAGCAGGCCATGATCGACAAAGATGCAGGTGAGCTGGTCGCCGATCGCCTCGTGCAGCAGCACCGCGGCCACCGAGCTGTCCACGCCGCCCGAAAGCCCGCAGATCACCTTGCCCTTGCCGACCTGTGCGCGGATCGCCTGGATCGCGTGCTCGCGGAAGGCCTTCATGGTCCAGTCGCCGCGGCAGCCGGCGATCCGCTTGGCGAAATTCTCGAGCAAGCGTCCGCCGTCGGGCGTGTGCACGACCTCGGGATGGAACATCACGCCATAGAAGCGCCGGTCCTCGTCGGCCAGGATCGCGAAGGGCGCGCCGGGGCTGGTGGCGATGACGCGGAAGCCGGGCGGCAGCTTCGTCACCCGGTCGCCATGGCTCATCCAGACCTGATATTGGTTGCCCTTGGTCCACACGCCGTCGAACAGCCTGCTCGGGGTCTTGATCTCGACGTCCGCGCGGCCGAATTCGCGATGGTCGCTGGTCTCGACGGCGCCGCCGAGCTGGGCGCACATCGTCTGCTGCCCATAGCAAATCCCGAGGACCGGAACACCAAGGCGGAACACCAGGTCGGGCGCGCGCGGCGTACCGAGCTCCGTCACCGAGGCCGGGCCGCCCGACAGGATCACCGCCTTGGGCGCATAGGCGCGGATGGCGTCGTCGTCCATCCGGTTGAAGGGATGGATCTCGCAATAGACGCCGACCTCGCGCAGGCGGCGGGCGATCAGCTGGGTCACTTGCGAGCCGAAATCGAGGATCAGGATGCGGTCGGTCATCAGTGTTTCGGGCTGGGTTTGGTTGCGATCAGGCGCGGTCCTCCGGCGGGGCCGCCGCCAGGCGCGGCGAGGCGAGCGCGCCACGCACGTCGCGCCAACCATAGGCTGTCTCGTCCATCAGGACTCCCCACAGCGCCTCGGTGCGATCGGCAACCAGTTCGCCGCCCATCGCGCGGTAGAAGAACCGCGACGGATTGCTGGCCAGCACCCAGACGACGACGCTGGGATAGCCGCGCTCCAGCAGCGCCTTGAAGCTGCTCGCCAGCAGGCGCCTTCCCAGCCCCTTTCCCTGGTGGTCCTGCTGGATATAGAGCGTGTAGACCTCGCCGGCGAACGGCAGGTTGCTGCCGCGCAAGGGCCCACAGCTCGCAAATCCGACCACGCCGTCCTCCGGGTGGTCGGCCACAAAGACCATGTCGCCGCGCGGCTGAGCGACCGAACGGCGCCACATCTCGGCATGGCGCTGCTCGGACATGCCGACCAGAATCGAATCGGGCACCTGGCCCGGATAGGTGCTGCGCCACGTGGCGACATGCACGCGGGCGATCGGTTCGGCGTCGCGCGCCTCGGCCTTGCGGATGGTCGTCATGGTTTTGGGTAGCACGATTCGCCAAGCGAGCCTAGGTGATGAAATTGATCTCAACATCCTATTGGCGTCTATACCAGTAGCTGGTAACTGTAATCTGCAGTTCAACTACCGCGAACGACGATGACTGTTTATTGGCAGCATGTTGGCGAGAAAGGTGGATCGCGCGATTTTCCGCGCACGATTGGTTCACCTAAGGCCGGATTGGTCAGATTTGCGTTTGAGGATATCTCCCCTTTTCTCAATCATCTAGATACCTCTGAAGTTTCAGAAATTGAACGGGACCTTCGCCGCTATGCGCAAGACGGGTTTCAGATTTGGGGAATCCCGGCAGGAGCAAAGTCTGTCTTGCGACAGCTAAGCGTTGGCGACCATCTCCTACTATTGGAAACTCCGGG
>CAYMTM010000230.1:0-6959 GCA_964393375.1 uncultured Rhodospirillaceae bacterium | reverse complement strand
TTGATGCTGACCGGCCGCATCGTCGGTCCCGATGCCGACGGCGGCGGCGACTGGGCGGGCGTGATGAGGCGCCTGCTGGCGCGCAGCGGCGAGCCGGTGATCCGCGCCGCAGTCGTCCAGGCCATGCGCATCATGGGCCGCCAGTTCGTCATGGGCCGCACGATCGGCGAGGCGCTGGAACGGGCCGAGACGGCGGAACGCCAGGGCTATCGCCATTCCTACGACATGCTGGGCGAAGCCGCGCGCACCGCGGCCGACGCCCAGCGCTACATGGACTCCTACCGCGCCGCCATCGACGCCATCGGCGGGGCGGCGAAAGGCGCGCCCAGCGTGCACGACGCGCCCAACATCTCGGTGAAACTCTCCGCGCTGCATCCGCGCTACGAGTTCGCGCAGCGCAAGCGCGTGCTGTCCGAGCTTGTGCCGCGCATCGCCGAGCTGGCGCGCCGCGCCCGCGACAAGGGCATCGGCCTGACCGTGGACGCGGAGGAGGCCGACCGGCTGGACCTGTCGCTCGATCTGATCGAGGCGGTGTCGGGCGATCCGGGCTTGAAGGGCTGGGACGGGTTCGGCTTGGCGGTCCAGGCCTACCAGAAGCGCGCCACGGCGGTGATCGACTTGCTTGCCGGCATGGCGCGCCGCCACGGGCGCCGGCTGATGGTGCGCCTGGTCAAGGGCGCCTACTGGGACAGCGAGATCAAGCGCGCGCAGGAGCGCGGGTTCGAGGGCTATCCGGTCTTCACCCGCAAGGCTTCGACCGATGTGTCCTATCTGGCCTGCGCCCGCGCCCTGTTCGCCGACCAGCAGGCCTTCTATCCCTGCTTCGCCACCCACAACGCGCATACGTTGGCGGCGGTGCTGGAGCTGGCGGGCAACCGCCGGGACTGGGAGTTCCAGCGCCTGCACGGCATGGGCGAGGCGCTCTACGAAGAGGTGGTGGGCAAGGACAAGATGGACCGGCCCTGCCGCGTCTACGCGCCGGTAGGCAGCCACGAGGACCTGCTGGCCTACCTGGTGCGGCGTCTGCTGGAGAACGGCGCCAACACCAGCTTCGTCAACCGCCTGGTTGACGAGAAGGCGCCGATCGACGCGATCATCGCCGACCCGGTGGCGGAGGTGCGGCGCCTGGCCTCGAAGCCGCATCCCCGCATTCCCCTGCCGCGCGCCCTGTTCGGGGCGGAGCGGGCGAACAGCAAGGGCATCGACCTCAGCGACCCGGCCGTGATGGTGCCGCTGGCGCAGTCGATGGGCGTGGCGGGGCAGGGGCGTTGGCATGCCGCGCCGATCGTCGGCGGCGTCGAGCGCCGGGGCAAGGCGGAGAAGGTGACCAGCCCGGCCGACCGCGAGCGCGTGGTGGGCGAGGTGACCCAGGCCGACGCGGCCATGGTCGAGGAGGCGCTGAAACGGGCAGCGCGGGGCCAGTCCGCATGGGACCGCACGCCGGCCGCCGAGCGCGCGGCCTGCCTGGAGCGCGCGGCCGACGCGATGGAGCGCGAAACAGCCGAGCTGATGGCGCTGGCGCTGCGCGAGGCCGGCAAGACCATCCCCGACGCCCTGGCCGAGGTGCGCGAGGCGGTGGATTTCTGCCGCTACTACGCGGCGCGCGCGCGGGCCGAGTTCGCCGCACCCCAGCCGCTGCCGGGTCCCACGGGCGAGCTCAACAGCATCGCGTTGCGCGGGCGCGGCACCTTCGCCTGCATCAGCCCCTGGAATTTTCCGCTCGCCATCTTCACCGGCCAGGTGACCGCCGCGCTGGCCGCGGGCAACGCGGTGATCGCCAAGCCGGCCGAACAGACCCCGCTGATGGCGGCCAAGGCCGTCGAGCTGCTGCACCGCGCCGGGGTGCCGGGCGACGTGCTGCACCTGCTGCCGGGCGCGGGCGAAGTGGTGGGCGCCGCGCTGGTGCGCGATCCGCGCGTCGCGGGCATCGCGTTCACCGGCTCGACCGAGGTGGCCAAGGCGATCCAGCGGGCGCTGGCCGACCGGCCGGGCCCGATCGTGCCGCTGATCGCGGAGACCGGCGGCCAGAACGCGATGATCGTCGACAGCTCGGCCCTGCCCGAGCAGGTGACCGGCGACGCCATCGTATCGGCCTTCCATTCCGCAGGCCAGCGCTGCTCGGCGCTCCGCGTGATGTTCGTGCAGAAGGACATCGCCGATCGGCTGCTGGCGATGCTCGCCGGCGCGATGGACGAACTCGCGGTGGACGACCCCGCTTTGCTGTCCACGGATGTCGGCCCGGTGATCGACGCGGACGCCCGCGCGACGCTGGAGAAGCACGCCGAGCGCATGGCGCGGGAGGGCAAGGTGCTGCGCCGCTGCCGCCTGGGGCCGGGCACGGGAAAGGGCACGTTCTTCGCCCCGCTGCTGGTCGAGATCGACAGCCTGAAGCGCCTGACGCGTGAGGTGTTCGGTCCGATCCTGCACGTGGTGCGCTACGACGCCAATCGCCTCGACGAAGTGCTGGACCAGGTGGCCGCCACCGGCTACGGCCTCACGCTGGGCGTGCACAGCCGGATCGACGAGACGGTGCGCCAGGTGACCGACCGGCTTCCCGTCGGCAACGCCTATGTCAACCGCTCGATGACCGGCGCGGTGGTGGGGGTGCAGCCCTTCGGCGGCGAGGGCCTCAGCGGCACCGGGCCAAAGGCCGGCGGCCCGCGCTACCTGCACCGCTTCGCGACCGAGCGCACGCTGTCGATCGACACTACGGCGGCCGGCGGCAACGCGAGCCTCTTGTCGCTGGATGAGACGGGGTAGAGGCCGCCTCTACGTCTTCTCCTTGCCCTGCCGCGCCCAGTATTCGCGGTAGAGGCGTTCGGCAAGTTCGCGGGGTACTTTCATGCGCTCCGTTCCCAGGTCGGGGCGGCCGGCGAAGTGGCTGCGCAGGCGCTCCTCGACGCGCCTCGGCTCCCAACTCGCCAGACATTCCAATTTCGTAAGGTCTTCGCCGGCGTACGGCTTGAATTCGCCTTCCTCGTAGATGTCGACTTGGCTGCTGCCCTGGGGATGTCGAAAGTACTTGATCGGCAACTGAAGTTCGGGCTCAAGCGGCTTTTGGCCGATAATTTTCCAATGCCCGGACGCCATCGCCTCCGGCGAACCCCCGAGAACGCAGAGGATTCGGTGCTTCTCGATTTCCTCCAACGAAGGGATCGTGGACGCCTTGAAATCATAGAGGGCGAAGCGTGCCTTCCGGGCAATTCGTAGGAATCCGTATTCCTCGTCCAGCGGCACTGCGACGAACTCACCCTCGTGCGCGCGATAAAAAGCGTGGACTTCTTCCAGCGACATCCTGCGCAATTTTGACAACGGCGGCCATCGATCCATGCCCGACTTCCCTCTCGATGACATCCTCCATGCCAGGTCGGCGACGATTCAGTCGCCCGACTCGCCGCCGTCTGCTACCGGGGCTTTGGTTCCGGCATGGCACGATGCCCACACTCCCTTTTCGCCAACTCCATGAAATACGGCCGCCAGACGTGGTCGGCGACGCTGTTGATCAGGTTGTCCGAGTAGCCCAGGTCGCGAAAATGCTGGATCAGTTGCTGCTCGCGTCCGCGCGCAACCGCATAGCTTCGCGTCGAGCAGTCGAGTCGCGGTTCATAGTAGCTTGGTGCTGGGTATCGCGCCGCATTTCGCCAATCGACGTTTGCATTGGGCTCAAGAATTCCACCCGTGCGCCCGGCATAGTAGCAAGGCGTATTCGGATCGGGCTTCTCGCCATACCGGCACGGGCCCAGGTCCTCGCGTTCCTTGGTGTAGGTCTGGTACGACTTGCGCGGATCGGTCTTGTAGCGGTCGTAGGCCGCGACCTGCGCGCGCAGCGCCTCGACGCCCCACCGCACGGGCCTCTCCAGGAGGGCAAGATCGGGCGGGCTGTCCGGCTCGGCCGGCGGTTCCACCATCCGCTGTACAATGCCGGCGATCAGCGCGGCCGGCATCATGTAGGCGCCCGCCAGGCCGCGCCCCGACTTGACCATGGCGTCGAGATAGGGATGCAGGCCGGACGATGGCGCTGCGTCCGGCGCCGGCACAACCGGCATCACGGGAGAAGGCCGCGGGGGCGCGGGACGAAGCGGCCGGCCCAGGGGCGGCGCCGGCAGGCCGCGCGCCAGGATCGCCGACCCGGCTGCTCGCTCCTGCGCATACGCCTCCCGGTCCCGCTGCGTCATGTAATGCGGCATCGCATCCTGCAGTTCAGCTTCGGACGGCTCGCGGCCGTAGCGGTTCCGGTAGGACGTGATCGCCGCATCGCGCGCATAGGCGAACCGGCGGTCCGGCGGGCTGCCGGGCGCCGGTCCGGCCGCACTCCTTGTCTCGGTCTCGCCGCCGCCCAATGCCGCCTCCATCCACCGTGCCGCCCCCGGCAGCGCCATCCACCGATCCAAGCGGCTCCCGTTAAGGCTGAGCCCAGGCCCGGGGGTTCATGATATGTTCTCGTTGGGGGAAATGCAATCAATTTTGCACTCACGTCCACCAATGCGCCTGCAAAGCGAGAATTTCCCGCGCCGGCAACGGCGTAGCGACGAGGCATCCCCCTTGGCCCGGGTGCCCCGGCCATGTAGGGTCGCTGGCATGAGGGCGGACGAGCGGATTGCGGGGCGTGGGGCGAGGACCGTCGCGACGGGGGGGCGCGCATCGCGCATGCGACGCGGCGCGGCCGCAACTCTGCTGCTTTCGCTGCTCGCGGCCTGCGCCACGCCGGCCACCAACTCGATCACAGCGCTCGGCTGGATCGACGAAAAGGGCAACCCGCCGCCCACGCTCGACCGCTTTACGGTCTGCCACGACTATGGCTGTGCCAGCCGCACGGTGGTGAGGCTCGCGCCGGAGGAATGGCAGGCGATCCGCGACCTGTTCAAGGGTGAGATCGCGGACGCGGCCGAGGAGCGCAACCGGATCAAGCGGGCGGTCGCCCGGCTCGAGGTGCTGGCCGGACGCCAGGCCGGCACGCTGGGCGACAAGGGCGGCACCTTGAACTCGATCGCCCTGCCGGGCCAGCAGGACTGCGTCGACGAGGCGGTCAACACCACCACCTACCTGGTGCTGATGGAGAACGACGGCCTCGTCAAGCGCCACAAGGCGCTGAGCGTGGCGTGGCGCGGCGCGCTGTTCGGCAAGATCCTGCCGCACGTCACGCCGGTGATGGCGGAGATCGAGACCGGCGAACTGTGGGCCGTGGACTCGTCGTTCTTCGACAACGGCCAGGAGCCGGTGATCATGCCGTTGAAGGAATGGCTGACCGGCTGGGAGCCGCCCAACTTCCAGTTCTGACGCGCCGGGACAGTCGGGCGTGGAATTCGAGTTCACCTGGCTGGTCATCGCCGCACTGCTGACGCTGGCCAGCGTGTTCGCGCATCTCGTCTCGCGCCGTTTCGGCGCGCCGATCCTGCTGGTGTTCCTGATCGTCGGCATGCTGGCGGGGGAGGACGGCCCTGGCGGCATCCAGTTCGACGACGCGCGCATGGCCTTTCTGGTCGGCAGCATGGCGTTGGCCGTGATCCTGTTCGACGGCGGGCTGCGTACGCCCATGGCGGCGATCCGCGTGGCCTGGGGGCCGGCTCTGGTGCTGGCGACCCTGGGCGTGGTCGTAACGGCGGGCGTGGTGGCGGCGTGCCTGATCGCGACCTTCGCGATGGACTGGCGGCGCGCCATGCTGATCGGCTCGATCGTCGCCTCGACCGACGCCGCCGCAGTGTTCGGCCTGCTCGGCCAGCACGGCATCGGCCTGCGCGACCGGCTGAAATCAACCCTCGAGGTCGAGTCGGGCGCCAACGACCCGATGGGCGTGTTCTTGACCATCGTGTTCGTCGAGATGCTGCGGCAGAACGTCGAGACCCTGAGCTGGGACGTGCTCGGCCAGTTCGCCGGCCAGATGGGAATCGGCTTCGGGGTCGGGATCGCCGGCGGGTTCGCGCTGGTCTGGCTGGTCAACCGGCTGGAGCTGACCGGGGGGCTCTACCCCATCCTCGCCTTCGCGATGAGCCTGCTGGTTTTCGCCGGCGCCCAATCGGTGGGCGGCAGCGGGTTCCTCGCCGTCTACCTGGCGGGGATCGTATTCGGCAACCGCCGCGTGCGCGCGCTCCAGCTCGTGGGACGCTTCTTCGACGGGCTCACCTGGCTGGGGCAGATCGGACTGTTCCTGATGCTGGGCTTGCTGATCACGCCGTCGCAACTTCCGGCGCAGGGCAAGCTGGCGCTGGTCGCGGGTGCGGTGCTGATTGTGGCGGCGCGGCCGCTGGCCGTGATCGTGTCGCTGGCGCCGTTCGGCTTCAGCCTGCGCGAGCAGCTGTTCGTCGCCTGGGTCGGCCTGCGCGGGGCGGTGCCGATTTTCCTGGCGCTGTTCCCGTTGATGGCGGGGCTCGACGGCGAGCGTGCCATGCTGAAAGTGGCCTTCGTCGTGGTGTTGGTTTCGCTCGCGGTCCAGGGCTGGACCATCCCCTTCGTTGCCCGCAAGCTCGGCGTCGCGCTCCCTCCGGCGCCCGAGCCCGCGCCCAGATTGGACGTGGACCTGATCCACGGCCTCGACCGCGACCTGATCGCCTACGAGGTCAAGCCGCACAGCCGCGCCACCGACTGGAATCTCGCGGAGCTGAAGCTGCCCGAGCGGGTGCGGATCGTCTCGGTGCTGCGCGGCGAAGCGGTTCTGGTGCCCGACACGCTGGAGCGGCTGCAGGCGGACGACGTGGTGCTGGTGCTGACGCCGCCGGAGCACAACCTGGCGGTCGACCGCTGGTTTTCCAGCCGCTTTGCCTCGACTGCCAGCGACCTTCAGGAAAACGCCGGCGACTTCGTGCTCGACGCCGACCACCGGGTAAGCGAGCTGGTCGCCTCCTACGGCCTGGCGATGGAGAAGGACGACATGGACCTGACGCTCGCAGAGGCGCTCCACCGCCGGCTCGGCGAGACGGTCGGCCGCGGCGACCGCGTGCGCGCCGGCGCGGTCGAGCTGGTCG
>CAYMTM010000229.1:0-7071 GCA_964393375.1 uncultured Rhodospirillaceae bacterium | reverse complement strand
GTTGCCGATGTCGATCTGGCCGCAGGCGATGTCGTACTTGCGGCCGTCGAGCGCGATGCACTTGGTGAGACCCGTGATCGCGTGCTTGGTGGCGGTATAGGGCGCGGAGTTCGGCCTGGGCGCGTGGGCCGAGATCGAGCCGTTGTTGACGATGCGCCCGCCCTGGGGCTGCTGCTCCTTCATCAGGCGGAAGGCGGCCTGGGCGCACAGGAACGACCCGGTCAGGTTGATGTCCACGACGGTCTTCCACTGCTCAAAGCTCAGGTCCTCGAACGGCACGCCGGTGCCGACGCCGGCGTTGTTGAACAGGAAATCCAGCCGCCCGAACGCCTCCCTGGTCCTGGCGAACAGCGCGTTCACGGCCGCGGGATCGGCCACGTCGGCCGGTACGACCAGGGTCCGCGTGCCGTGCGCCTTGCCCATCGCGGCGGTCTCCTCCAGCGGCTCCTTGCGCCTTCCGGCCAGGACCACCGAAAAGCCCGCCTTCATCAGGCCGAGCGAAACGGCCCGGCCCACGCCCGACCCCGCGCCGGTGACCATCGCGATCTTGCTGGATGCCGCCATGTGGCCGTTCTCCTCCGCCTGATCTTCAATGCGGCCGCCATATGAGCCGGTTTGGCGCCGCGAGGCAACGGTCGCGCGCGGGCGCGGAGGCGCGCGGCAGGAGCGCTGTTTACCGTGGGTGCTTGCGGTTGTACTCTCGCGGCCGCGGCTGCTGACCAGGAAGGGGCCCAGCCGGGCACGGTCGGATGAACCTTTCGATGCGCCTGATTGCGGCGATGGTCCTGCTGGTGTTTGTCACGGCGGGCGCGATCGCGGCACTCATTTACCGCAACCTCGAGGCAGACATTTTGCCCCGGGCGCTGGACCGCGTCGACGGCTACGCGCGCCTGCTGGCCCTGGAGCTGGAGGCGACGGTGCACGATGCGCGCGCCGACGTGCTCGGCTTCCGTCGGGACGTCGCGGTCGACGGCATCGTACGCGCGTCAAGGAGCCCGAGCGGCGCGTCCGCGGACGGCATCGGGCTGCAAGCGTGGCGCGATCGCCTGGCCCAGCGCTTTGTCGCCGAATTGCAGGCCAAGCCCGACTACGCGCAGTTCCGGATCATCGGCGTCGCCGAGGAGGGCCTCGAGATCCTGCCCGTCGACCGCATGGGGCCAGGCGGCGCGATCCGCATCGTTGCCGACGACGCGTTGCAGCGCAAGGGCGGCCGGGACTATTTCCGGCGCGCGGTCGCGCTGCAGCCCGGCGAGGTGTACGTGTCGCCGGTCGAGCTCAATCAGGAGGACGGCGTGATCGAAACGCCGCACCTGCCCACGATCCGCGCCGCCGCGCCGATCCACGCGCCGGATGGAACCCCGTTCGGCGTCGTCGTCATCAACGTGGATCTGCGCCCCGCTTTCGCGCAGCTTCTGCGGCCGGCGCCGATCGGGGGCGAGCGATATCTCGTCAACGCGCGGGGCGACTACCTGGCCCATCCCGACCAGGGCCGAACCTTCGGCTTCGAGCTCGGCACGCCGGTCCGCGTGTAGGACGATTTCCCGGGGATCGCCGCCATGCCGGCCGCCGACGAGCCGTCCCCGGCCGTGCTCGACGGTCCGTCCGGCGAGGCCTTCGGCGTGGCGGTCGCGCCCATCCGGCTCGCCGGCGAGACGCCGGTCGCCGTCGCCACCGCGGTGCCGTACGACGAACTGATGGCCGAGCGCATGGTGGTGCGCGACGCCGTGCTCGCCGCGGGCGTTGCCGCCGCCTTCGGCGCCGTGGCGCTGGCGGTCTGGCTGGGCCGCTCGCTGGCGCGCCCGCTCGCGCAGATGACCGACGCGCTCGAGCGGTTCGGCGCCGGGGAAACGATCGACGTGCCGACGGCCGCCGGCGGCGAAATCGGCGTCCTGGCGCGCGCCTTCGCCCACATGGCCGGCGACGTGCGGGACAAGACCCGCGCGCTGGGCGAGGAGGCCAAGCGCCGGCGGCGCATTCTCGATGCCGCGCTCGACGCCTTCATCGAAATGGACCACCAAGGCAAGGTGGTGGAGTGGAATCCGCAGGCCGAGGCGTTGTTCGGATGGACGCGCGCGGAAGCGGTCGGCCGCAAGCTGGCCGATCTCGTCGTTCCGCAGGACCAGCGCGCCGCCCACGAAGCCGGAATCGTCCGGTTTCGTCGCACCGGCGAAGGACGGATCGTCGGACGCCGCGTCGAGCTGGACGCGGTGCGCCGCGACGGCCGGCGCATCCGCGTCGAGCTTACGGTGACGGCGATCCGCGAGGGGGACGAATACTCCTTTGCCGCCTTCGTGCGCGACCTGACCGAGAAGATCGCGGTCGAGGAGCAGCTGCGCCAGGCGCAGAAGATGGAGTCGATCGGGCAGCTTACCGGTGGCGTGGCGCACGACTTCAACAATATCCTGACGGTCATCATCGGCAATGCCGAGATGCTGGCCCAGGAGACTAACTTGCAGCCCGAGGCGAAAGAGTCGGTGGCGCGGATCGGCCTGGCGGCGGACCGCGGCGCGGAGCTGACGCGCCGGCTGCTGGCGGTGGCGCGCCGCCAAGCGCTCGACCCGCGGCCGACCAACGTGAACACGCTGGTGCGCGAAGCGACGGCGTTCCTGCAATCCAGCCTGGGCGAACATATCGAGATCGCGTTGGCGCTCGACCCGGCCGCCGCGCCGGCGATGATCGATCCCGGCGAATTGACGCCGGCCCTCCTTAACCTGGCCGTCAATGCGCGCGACGCGATGCCCGGTGGAGGGCGGCTGACCATCGAGACCCGCAACGTCGTCCTGGACGAGGCCTATGCGCGCGCGAACATCGACGGACGCCCGGGCCCCTACGTGATGGTCGCGGTCAGCGACACCGGCGTGGGAATATCGCCAGACATCCTGCCCCGGGTGCTCGAGCCGTTCTTCACGACGAAGGAGGCGGGCAAGGGAACCGGCCTCGGCTTGAGCATGGTCTACGGCTTCATCAGGCAGTCCGGCGGGCACATGAAGATCTACAGCGAGGTGGGCCACGGCACCACCGTGAAGCTCTACCTGCCGCAGGCGGAGGGCGCGCCGGAAATCGTCCCCGCGACCGCGGAGCGCCCGCTGGGCGGGCAGGAGCGCATCCTTCTGGTCGAGGACGACGCGATGGTGCGGGCCGCGGCGATCGCCCAGCTCGAGAGCCTGGGCTATCGCGTCATCGTGGCCGAGACCGGCGCCAAGGCGCTCGAGCTGGTGCGGGGCGGGATCGAGTTCGATCTGCTGTTCACCGACGTGGTGATGCCCGGCGGGCTCAACGGCCGGCAATTGGCCGAGGAGGTCGCGAAGCTGCGGCCGGGCACGAAGGTGCTCTACACCTCGGGCTACGCGGAAAACGCGATCGTGCACCACGGCAGGCTCGATCCCGGCGTGGCGCTGCTGAACAAGCCTTATCGACAGGCCGATCTGGCGCGGAAGCTTTGCGCGGTGCTGTACGGCGGCCGCGCGGGTCCCATACGCAAGGATGCCTGACCGGGCGCGCGCCGGTCGATCCGCGCCACGTCGGAGCCAGTCTTGCCGTCGGCCGCTCCGCCTGCCGCACGCCTGTACGGCGGCCGCGCAGGTCGCGTGCCGGCGCGAGGGCGATGCGTCTACCGCGTCAGCGGCTTGAACTTGATGCGGTGGGGCTCGACGGCCGCCTCGCCCAGGCGGCGCTTCTTGTCGGCCTCGTAGTCCTGGAAGTTGCCCTCGAACCACTCGACATGGCTGTCGCCCTCGAAGGCCAGGATGTGGGTGGCGATGCGGTCGAGGAACCAGCGGTCGTGGCTGATGATGACCGCGCAGCCCGCGAACGCGCCCAGCGCGTCCTCCAGCGCGCGCAAGGTGTCGACGTCGAGGTCGTTGGTCGGTTCGTCGAGCAGCAGCACGTTGGCGCCCGACTTCAGCATCTTGGCGAGGTGCACGCGGTTGCGCTCGCCGCCCGAGAGCTGCCCGACCTTCTTCTGCTGGTCCGGCCCCTTGAAGTTGAAGGCGCCGCAATAGGCGCGGCTCGGCATCTTGCGCTGGCCGAGGTCGATCTGGTCGAGCCCGCCGGAAATCTCCTCCCACACCGTCTTGTCGCCGGCGAGCGTGTCGCGGCTCTGGTCGACATAGCCGAGCTTCACCGTGTCGCCGACCTTGATCTCGCCGGAGTCCGGCTTCTCCTGGCCGGTGATCATGCGGAACAAAGTGGTTTTGCCGGCGCCGTTCGGCCCGATCACGCCGACGATGCCGCCGGGCGGCAGGCGGAAGTTCAGGTTCTCGATTAGCAGACGGTCGCCGTAGCCCTTGTTCAGCGCTTTGGCCTCGATCACCTCCTGGCCGAGGCGCGGACCGGCGGGGATGACGATCTGCGCCGTTTCCGGGGCGCGGTCCTTGGCCTGGGCGACCAGCGCCTCGTAGGCCTGGATGCGCGCCTTGCTCTTGGCCTGGCGCGCGCGCGGGCTGGCCCGCACCCATTCCAGTTCCTGCGCGAGCGTGCGCTGGCGCGCGCTCTCCTCGCGGCCCTCCTGCTCCAGGCGCTTCTGCTTCTGCTCCAGCCAGGACGAATAGTTGCCCTCGTAGGGCACGCCCTTGCCGCGGTCGAGCTCGAGGATCCAGCCGGTGACGTTGTCGAGGAAGTAGCGGTCGTGCGTGACCAGCACCACGGTGCCGGCGTACTCCTTGAGGAACCGCTCGAGCCACGCCACCGATTCGGCGTCGAGGTGGTTGGTCGGCTCGTCCAGCAGCAGCAGGTCGGGCTTCTGCAGCAAGAGGCGGCACAGCGCCACGCGGCGCTTCTCGCCGCCCGAGAGATGGTCGACCTTGGCGTCGCCGGGCGGGCAGCGCAGCGCGTCCATCGCGATCTCGATCGTGCGCTCCAGGTCCCAGGCGCCGGCGGCGTCGATCTTCTCCTGCAGCGCGGCCTGTTCCTCGATCAGCCTGGTCATCTCGTCGGGGTCCTCGACGGAGCCGAGCTTCTCGCTCACCGCGTTGAAGCGGTCGAGCAGCGCCTTGGTCTGACCCATGCCGTCCACGACGTTCTCGAACACGGTCTTGCCGGCGGCGAGCTGCGGCTCCTGCGCCAGCATGCCCACGCTGGCGCCCTCGGCCACCCAGGCCTCGCCGGCGAAATCCTTGTCGATGCCCGCCATGATGCGCAGCAAGGTCGACTTGCCGGCGCCGTTGTAGCCGAGCACCCCGATCTTCGCGCCCGGCAGGAAGCTCAGCCAGATGTTGTTCAGCACCTCGCGCTGGCCGGGATAGACCTTGGTCAACCCCTTCATCACATAGATGTACTGGTAGGCGGGCATGGGCTCTCCGGTGCGCCGGGCTTGTGGGATGCGGGAAACGCGGTCGCGGTTTGTAGCCCAGGCGGCGGCGGTGCTGTCAGGGAATTTTGCACGGACAGCCGAAAAACGTCGGCAGCCTTTACACCTGGTCCGATGGCGCGGCGGAGCCGACTGATTCAATTATTATATTTCCTGGCATGGATATTGCAATTTTGTTTCGTGCTAAGGCCTTGGTGCATCAATGGCGGATAAAACCGTCCTTCGGTTTCCTGCGGCGCGGGGAGCGGCGCCCGCGGGAGGGGGCCAGGCGGCGGCGTTGCCGAAGGCAGGCGTCGGCCGGGCCGCGCCTGCGCCTGCGGCCCCGGCATCGGGCGGCGGGCCCAAGCGCATCACGCCGATCGAGGCCGCGGGCGCCCTCGTCGTCATGGACCTTCTGCACGAGCCGGCGTCGGTGCCGGCGGCCGAGCCGCCGGTCGCACGCGCGCCGGCGGTCGCGACGATCGGCGATGATCGCGCTGCGGCGGATGTGGCGGCGCTGCCGGTCCGGCCGGACGGCAATTCCGGCAAGGGCGGGCGCAGCGACGATCTCGACGACCGCGGCGGCCTGGAATCGGAGGCGCTCGCGCTGGCGCGCGCATTCTGGACCGGGAAAGACCCGCCGATCGGCGCAGCGGAAGCGGCGGCGGAACCGCCGCCGCTGCGCGAGGAAACACCCGGCCCGATCCTTCGCGTCGAAGCACCGGACAGGGCGGGCGACCGCGAGACCGCCGCGCCGATCGCCGCGCGCGCGAGCGACGATACCGCGCCGGCTTTAGCGGCGGCGGCGGGAATCGCGATGCCGCTGCCGGCGGCGCGCCGCATGCCGCGGTCGCGGGGTGCTTTGTTCGCGGCATCCGGGATCGCGCTGGCGATGTGCGTCGGCGTCGGAATTCGCTACCTGCCGGACCGAGCGCCGCCGGCAATCGAGGCCGTCGGACAACGCCCTGTCGCCGCCGCGATGCCGGCTTCGCCGCTGTCTGCGACGACGCCCGCGGCTGCGCCGCCGCTTGTCGCACCGCCGCCGGGCGCGCAGGCGTCCGTCGACCCGCCGCCGGCGGCCGCGATGAAGCCGTTGCCGCCTTCGCCGCAAGTCGCCGGGGCCGCAGAGGCGGCACCCGGCATCGCCGCGGCTGCGGAACGCATCACCAAGGAAGATGTCGAGGCGGCCCGGTTCGCCGCGCCGGCGGCGCACATCGCCAGGCAGGAAGCCATGGTCGCCCCAGCCGCGCCGCCGACGCTGGTCCTTGCCGAAGCGCCGCCGCTGGCCGACGCCCTTGCCGTGATCCATCGCGCGCCTTCGCCGCCGACGGCCGTCGAGGCCAGGCCGGCAGCCGCCGCGATCCCGCCGATCGAAGCCGCGCCGGCAGCCGCAACGAAAGGCATCGCCCTGCCGGCGCAACCCGCGGCAACGGCCGCCGTGTCCGCGCCGCCTGTTCCCGCAGCCGGTCCCGCCCCGCCGCTGGTGCTGACGGGACTGCCCGATGACGAGTACCTGTCGAGCGCCGCCGTCGTGCACCTGCCGCCGGCGCCCGCCGGTGGCGCTTCCTCCGCGGCGAAGCCGGTCGATGCACCGCAACCCGCGCCGCCGCGAGCGACGGCGCCGCGCGCCGATCTGGCCGACCCCGCCGGTCCTTCCGCGCAAGTCCCGCATCTCCTGGCGCAGGCCGCACCCGCGATCGGGCCCGTGCCGTCCGATCGCGGCGGTGCGCCGGACGCGGCGCAGGTATTGGCGATGATGAAGCGGGCGGAGGGATTGGCGGCGC
>CAYMTM010000228.1:0-7102 GCA_964393375.1 uncultured Rhodospirillaceae bacterium | reverse complement strand
TCGAGCAGTTCATCGACTGGAAGGTGGTCGAGGAGCAGAAGGTGGCGGCGCTGGTTGCCGGCTCCACGCTCGCCAGGCGCACCCTGAACGCGATGCTGAAGGCCTGCGCCGCCAGCGACCTGCCGGACGAGGCGCGGCTCGACCCGAAGCGCAACCCGGCGCTCAGGCAGACGATCAGGGCGGCGCGCCAGGCGGCGGTGCCGGAGAACCTGATCCAGCGCACCTTGCAGCTGGGAAAGCAGGGCGCCACGTCGGTCGACTTCCGCGTCTACGACACCGACTGGGATTCCGACGCCTATCTCACCGTGTCCGGCCAGAACTCGAACAATTCCGTGCGCGTGTCCAATGCGTTCCTCGAGGCGGTGGAGAACGGGCGCGACTGGACCCTTACGCGGCGCACCGACGGCAAGCCGTCGAAGACGATCAAGGCGCGCGCGCTGTGGGACCGCATCTGCAACGCCGCCTGGTCCTGCGCCGATCCGGGGGTGCAGTTCGACACCACGATCAACGACTGGCACACCTGCCCCGCGGGCGGGCGCATCAACGCGTCCAACCCTTGCTCGGAATACATGTTCCTGGACGACACCGCGTGCAACCTGGCGTCCTTGAACCTGATGGCGTTCCGGCGGCCGAACCGCCTGGGCGCCTCCGGCTTCGCGTTCGATTCCGACGCCTTCGCCCATGCCTGCCGGCTGTGGACCCTGACGCTCGAGATCTCGGTCCTGATGGCGCAGTTCCCCTCGCGCCAGATCGCGCTGCTCTCGCACGCCTACCGCACGCTGGGGCTGGGCTACGCCAATATCGGCGGTTTGCTGATGGCGAGCGGCATTCCCTACGACAGCGACCAGGGCCGCCAGCTCTGCGCCGCCATCACGGCGCTGATGACCGGCGTCGCCTACGCCACCTCGGCCGAGATCGCCAGCGAGGCCGGCGCCTTTCCCGCCTATGCGCGCAACGCCGACGCGATGCTGAAGGTCATCCGCAACCACCGCCGCGCGGCCTATGGCGAAACGCGCGGCTACGAAGGCCTGTCGGTCCCGCCGGTGCCGATCGATGCGATGAAATGCCCGGACAAGGAGATCGTGATCCGCGCGCGCGGCGCCTGGGACCGGGCCCTGGAGCAGGGCCGCGCCTACGGGTTCCGCAATGCCCAGGTTTCGGTGATCGCGCCCACCGGAACGATCGGGCTGGTGATGGACTGCGACACCACCGGCATCGAGCCCGACTTCGCCCTGGTGAAGTTCAAGAAGCTGGCGGGCGGCGGCTACTTCAAGATCATCAACCGCGCGGTGCCCGACGCGCTGGCGGCCCTCGGCTACGACGAGGAGGAAATCGCCGAGATCGTGGGCTACGCGGTCGGCCACGGCACGCTGGCCGATGCGCCGGGCGTCAACCATGCGCGGCTGCGCGCCAAGGGCTTCACCGAGCAGGCCCTGCAGGCGGTCGAGAACGCGCTGCAAAGCGCCTACGACATCAAGTTCGCCTTCAACAAGTGGACACTCGGGGTCGGTCTGTGCGTCGAGGAACTCGGCATTCCCGAGGCCAAGTTGGACGACCCGGGCTTCGATCTGCTGGCGGCGCTGGGCTTCACCCGCGCGGAGATCGAGGCGGCCAACATCCATTGCTGCGGCGCGATGACCTTGGAAGGCGCGCCGATCCTGAAGCCCGAGCATCTGGCGGTGTTCGACTGCGCCAATCCCTGCGGCCGGAACGGCACGCGGTCGCTGTCGGTCGAAAGCCACATCCGCATGATGGCGGCGGCGCAGCCCTTCATCTCCGGTGCGATCTCCAAGACCATCAACATGCCGAATGCGGCCACGATCGAGGACTGCGCCAACGCCTACCTGCTGTCCTGGCGGCTCGGCCTCAAGGCGACGGCGCTCTACCGCGACGGGTCGAAGCTCTCCCAGCCGCTGTCCGCCGGCGTGCTGGCGGACGAACCCGAGGACGCCGCCGAGGAGGTCGAGGCCGTGCTCGCCAAGCCCGCCGCGGCGCGCGCCACGATCGTCGCCGAGAAGATCATCGAACGGGTGATCGAGCGCGCGACCGAGCGCCGCCGTCTGCCGCAGCGCCGCAAGGGCTACACCCAGAAGGCGATGGTCGGCGGCCACAAGGTCTACCTGCGCACCGGCGAGTACGAGGAAGGCCGGCTCGGCGAAATCTTCATCGACATGCACAAGGAGGGCGCCGCCTTCCGCAGCCTGATGAACAATTTCGCCATCGCGATCTCGATCGGCCTGCAGTACGGCGTGCCGCTGGAGGAGTTCGTCGACGCGTTCACCTTCACACGGTTCGAGCCGTCGGGCGCCGTGCAGGGCAACGATGCCGTGAAGATGGCGACGTCGGTCCTCGACTACATCTTCCGCGAACTGGCGATCTCGTATCTCGGCCGCACCGACCTTGCACACGCGACGCCGGAGGATTCGTCGCCCGACACCGTGGGCCGCGGCGAGGCCAACCGCGGCGGAGGCCCGAACGGCGCGGCGCCGGCGAACGTGCCGAGCGAGGCGGTGCTGAAGCGGATCACCTCCACGGGCTTCGTGCGCAACAGCTTCCTGGTGCTGCGCGGCGGCGCCGAAACCTCGGCGGCGACGGCCACCGGCACGCATGGCGCGGTGCTGCCGACGCCGCGGGTCGAGGCGGTGGCGGTGACCGCCGAGGTGGCGGACGCGGTGGACGCGCGGCTGGACCGCATCCGCGCGGCGCGGCTCAGGGGCTACGAGGGCGATCCCTGCCCCGAATGCGGAAATTTCACGATGGTGCGCAACGGCACGTGCCTGAAATGCGACACGTGCGGCGGCACCAGCGGATGCAGTTGAGCGCCAGGACGGCGCCTTTCGAGATGCGTCGCAGCAGGCGGCGCATGTGGCGGTCGCAGGTGATGCTAGCGACCGCCTACTAGCCTGGCATCAGTGCTCCCTGTACCTTGCGGGGTCTACGGCAACGTAGACCCCGTCTTTCTGACCGCGCTTCGCTCACGTCTCGCGGGTAAGCGAGCGGATATTCTGCACGAAGATGCGCAATAGCGCCTGAATCAGGGGGTCGGCCGCGTCGATCTTGGCGCGGAAACGGTCGCGGGCGATCAGCAGGCATACCGTGTTCTCCACCGCCGTGGCCCGCGCCATGCGCGGCGCGTCGTCGATCAGCGCCATTTCGCCGAAGATGCCGCCCGGACCGATGCGGCCGAGCACGCGGCTGCGGCCGCCGCAGACCTGGGCGATCTCGACCAGCCCGCCGTCGACCACAAAGGCGTGCTCTCCCGCATCGCCCTGCTCGAAGATGCGTTCCTGCGCGCGGAACTGCCTGCGTGTGAAGCTATGGCGTGGAAGCGTTTCCATAGAAGAAGTCTAGCAGAATTCGCCGCATTGTTCCGTTGCCCTGGCGAGTCGAGTTTGCGTGGTCTATGCTCCCCCGCACTTCGCAAGGCACGCACGGAGAGGACGATGGCGGGACGGATCGAGGCGCGGCTGAAGGAATTGAAGATCGAGCTGCCGAAGGCGGCGGCGCCGGCGGCCAACTATGTGCCCTATGTCGTGGCCGGCAAGACGCTTTACGTCGCGGGCCAGGTGACGTTCTGGAACGGCGAGCTGAAGTTCATCGGCAAGGTGGGCCGCGAATACTCGATCGAGCAGGGCCAGCAGGCGGCGCGGCTGTGCGCGCTCAACATCATCGCCCAAGCCAAGGCGGCCTGCGACGGCGACCTCGACCGCATCAAGCGCATCTGCAAGGTCGGCGGCTTCGTCAACTGCCCGCCCGACTTCACCGACCACCCCAAGGTGGTCAACGGCGCCTCGGACCTGCTTGTGGAGGTGTTCGGCGACGCCGGCAAGCATGCCCGCTTCGCCGTCGGCGCCGGCTCGCTGCCCCTCAACGTGGCGGTCGAGGTGGATGCGACGATCGAGTTGGTGTGAGCGTAGCCCGGCGGCATGCCCGAGGGTGACCGCGCAATAGAACTGCGGCTGGCCGACCGCATCGCGGACGTCCCTGCGGCCGAGTGGGATGCCTGCGCGGGCGGGGCCAATCCCTTCGTCGGCCATGCGTTCCTGAGCGCGCTGGAGGATTCGCGGGCCGTGGGCCGCAACGCGGGCTGGGTTCCGCGGCATCTTGTCGCCCAGGGCGCCGACGGGCGCGTGCTGGGCGTCGTGCCGCTTTACCTCAAGAGCCATTCCTACGGCGAGTACGTGTTCGACCACGGCTGTGCCGAGGCCTATGAGCGCGCGGGCGGGCAGTACTACCCGAAGCTCCAGGCCGCCGTGCCCTTCACGCCGGTGCCGGGACCGCGGCTCCTCGCGCGCCCCGGCGGCGAAGCCGACGCGGTGCGCGCCGCGCTGGCCGCGGGCCTGGCCGAAGTGACGCGGCGCATGGGCGTATCGTCGTTGCACGTAACCTTCTGTCGCGAGGACGAGGCGGCGCTGCTGGAGGCCGCCGGGTTCCTGTTGCGCGAGGGCACGCAGTTCCACTGGCACAACCGGGGTTTCGCCACCTTCGACGATTTCCTCGCCACCCTCGCCTCGCGCAAGCGCAAGCAGCTCCGCAAGGAGCGGCGCGACGCGGTGGCGCCGGGAATCGCGATCAAGTGCCTGAGCGGCGCGGAACTGACCGAGCCGGTTTGGGACGCCTTCTTCGATTTCTATATCAGCACCTCGGACCGCAAATGGGGCAGCCCGTACCTCAACCGCCCGTTCTTCGACCTGCTGGGCCAGCGCCTGGGCGACAAGGTGGCGCTGGTGATGGCGGAGAAGGACGGGCGCTGGATCGCCGGCGCGTTGAACCTGCGCGGCGACGAAGCGCTCTATGGCCGCAACTGGGGCTGCCGCGGCGACTGGCCGCTGCTGCATTTCGAATGCTGCTACTACCAGGCGATCGACTACGCGATCCGCCACGGGCTGCCGCGCGTCGAGGCCGGCGCCCAGGGCCCGCACAAGATCCAGCGCGGCTACCTGCCCGTGGCGACCTGGAGCGCGCACTGGATCGCCGATCCGCGCCTGCGCTCGGCCATCGCCGACTACCTGAAGCGCGAGCGGCTGGCGGTGCAACGCGAGCGCGCCGCCCTGATGGCGCATTCGCCCTATCGTCGGGACAGCGACGCTACAGGGTGATCCGATGTCGGAATCCGCAACGGGAAACCTGCCGATCACGCGCACGGTCGCCGAATTGCGTGCGCGCATCCATGCGTGGCGCCGGGAGGGTCTGGCGGTCGGCCTGATCCCCACCATGGGCGCGCTGCACGAGGGCCACCTGAGCCTTGTGCGGGCGGCGCTACGGCAATGCGACCGGGCCGTGGCGACGATCTTCGTCAACCCCACGCAGTTCGGACCGAACGAGGACTACGCCGCATATCCGCGCGACGAGGCGGCCGATGCGGCCAAACTGGCCGCCGCCGGCGCACACCTGCTGTTCGCACCCGGCGTCGCGGCGATGTATCCGGACGGCCATGCCACCTCCGTATCGGTCTCGGGGCCGCTGACCGAGGGTTTGTGCAGCCCGTTCCGCCCCGGGCATTTCGCCGGCGTGGCGACGGTCGTGACCAAGCTGCTGCTGCAGGCCCTGCCCGACCGCGCCTATTTCGGCGAGAAGGACTGGCAGCAGCTGCAGGTGGTCAAGCGCCTCGCGCGCGACCTGGAGATCCCCGTCGCGATCGAGGGCGTGGCGACGATGCGCGAGGCGGACGGCCTCGCCATGTCCTCGCGCAACGCCTATATGAGCGCCGCTGAGCGGCGGGTCGCCGCCGCGCTTCCCCGGCTGATGGCCGAGGCCGCGCGGCGCATCGGCGCGGGCGATCCGGCCGGACCTGCGTTGGAGCAAGCAAGAATCGGGTTGACCCGATCCGGCTTCGCCGCGATCGACTATGTGACTCTCGCGGACGAAGCGACCCTGCGCCCGCTCGACCGTATCGCCGCGGGGGCGCGGCTGTTCGCCGCCGTATGGATCGGCCGTACGCGGCTGATCGACAATATTCCGGTGGCGCCCGATCGCACCGGCTAGGGAAAGGACGCGAATGGACATCTACCACGTCTGGTGCGACCTGAAGCCGGGGATCGGCGACATCGCGTTCAGCGAGAAGGTGGCACAGTACATGGGCCACCTGAAGGACCAGGGCCTGATCCAGGGCTGGCGTTTGACGCGGCGCAAGCTGGGGCTCGGGCTATCGACCCTGGGCGAGTTCCACCTGACGATCGAGGTCCGCGATCTGGCGCAGCTCGACCAGGCCTTCGTGCGCGCCTCCGGCCGGCGCGAGCCGGCGGAGGGGTTCCATTTCGCCGTCAATTCACTGGTCCAGAACGCGCAGTTCGCGCTCTATCGCGATTTTCCGGACGCCCATCGCCACCACGGCGAGGAGCGGTTCTGAAGCTGCCGGAGCCTTGCTATGATCGGCGCATGAAGCGTTTTGCCGCCACCGTCGGCCTCGCGTTCGTCGCGGCCGTCCAGCCGGCCGCCTCGCAGGACTGGGATGCGACCTGCCTGAGCGCGCGCGGCCAGGACAAGGTCGTTGCCTGCAACCAGGCGCTGAAGGCCAGGCCGAGCGATGCCGAGCTGCGCCGACACCTGGGCAAGGCGCTGCTGGACCTGGGCGACGGCATGGGCGGGGCGAACGAGTTCGGCGCCATCGCCGAGGAGAAGCGGACCGACGCGTTTGCCTGGTACGAGTATGCGGCGGCGCTGGCGACCGACTACCGCTTTGCCGACGCGGCCAAGGCGATCGAACGCTCGTTGGCCCTCGATCCGCTTCCATTCGAAGCCAACAAGATCGCAGTCCTGGTCTACGAGCGCACGGGGCGCGAGGGCGCGGCTTATGCGGCGAACCTTCGCCTGGCGGAACTGGGCGATCGCATCGCGATGAACGACATCGCCGACGCGCTGGTCGACGGCCGCGGCGTCAAGGCCGACCCGCCGGCGGCCGTCGGCTGGTTCGTCCGCGCCGCCGAGGCCGGGCATTTCGGGGCCATGTCCATGCTGGCGCGCATCTATGCCGAGGGCCTCTATGGCCAGCGGCGCGACGCGGCGAAGGCCGCGCATTGGGCCAGGCGGGCGGAAGCGAGCGACTGACCGGGGCACGACCGGCCTGCGGGCGCCTGCCATCGCATCGCCACATTTCGCGGCT
>CAYMTM010000227.1:0-7112 GCA_964393375.1 uncultured Rhodospirillaceae bacterium | reverse complement strand
GCAGAAGCGCTATTTCGCCGTGCGCTTCACCCCGTTCCAGGGCGGGGAGCGGACGTAAACCCGCCTTGGCGGTGCAGGTAGGTGAACCGGGTCACTTCCCGAGGGCAGCGACCTATGCGAGTATTTGCGAGGATTGCGGCCTTTCGCGGGGGGCGTGGCATGGGTCGGTTTCTGGCATTCGCGGCGGCGCTGGCGGTCGCCGGAGGATTGGCGGCGCCGGGCGCGGCCTTGGCGCAGGCCGAGAAGCGCGTGGCGCTGGTGATCGGCAACGCGGCCTACAAGGACGGCCCGCTGAAGAACCCGGTCAACGACGCGCGCGCCATGGGCGCGCGGCTGAGCGAGCTGGGGTTCGAGGTGCTGCTGCGCGAGAACCTCACCAAGTCCGCCACCGAGACCGCGATCGGCGATTTCGCCGAGAAGCTGTCGCAGGGCGCGGTGGGCATGCTGTTCTACGCCGGCCACGGCATCCAGCTCGGCGGGCGCAACTACATGATCCCGGTGGACGCGCGGCTGGCGGCCGAGCAGCGCGTGAAGCTGGAGGCCGTCGACGTCGAGACGGTGCTGGACCAGATGGCGGCGGCCAGCGCCCGGGTCAGCCTGGTGGTGCTGGACGCCTGCCGCAACAACCCGTTCGAGCGGCGCTGGCGCGGCCCGGGCTGAAGGCCGAGGAGGTGTTCAAGCAGGTTCGGATCGAGGTGGCCGGCGCCACCAAGAACCAGCAGACGCCGTGGGAGGCGTCGTCGCTCACCGGCGATTTCGTGTTCAACCTGACGGTCAACGTGGCGCCCAGCGCGACCGCCACCGGCGCGCCCACCGACCGCGAGGCGCTGTTCTGGCAGTCCGCGCAGATGAGCAACCGCCTGGACGAGTACGAGGAGTACCTGAAGCAGTTCCCGCAGGGCATGTTCGCGGGCCTGGCGCGCTCGCGCGTCGCGGCCTTGAAGGCCCAGCCCCAGGTGGCGGCCGCGCCGGCGCCGTCGGCGGTGCCGTCGGCGGTGCCGGCGAAACCCGACATCGCCGTCGATCCGATCGACAAGGAATACGTGGCGACCCAGAGCGCGCGGCTGCGCGAGGCGCCCGACGTGAAGTCGAAGCAGCTCGCGACGCTCAAGGAGGGCGACACGCTCCTGGTCCTGGGCAAGGTCAAGGGCCAGCCCTGGTACCAGGTCGAGCGCAAGGGCGAGGCGCCGGCCTATGTCTCGGCCGGATTGGTGGAGGAGGCCGCCGCCTACAAGAAGCGCAAGGAAGCCGAGACGCAGCAGGCAATGGTGGCGCCGACGCCCGCGGTGCCTACGCCCGGGGTCACGCCGGCCCCGGGCCGCAGCTTCCGCGACTGCCCGGACTGCCCGGAGATGGTGGCGATCCCGGCGGGGAGCTTCACGATGGGATCGCCCGCCGGCGAAGCCGGCAGGGGCAATCACGAGGGACCGCAGCATTCGGTGTCGGTGCGCGGCTTTGCGCTGGGGAAATACGAGGTCACGCGCGGCCAGTTCGCGGCGTTCGTGCGCGAGACGGGCTACAGCGCCGGGGGCAATTGCTACGGCTACACGGGCGACAGATGGGAGGAATCGGCGTCGCGGGATTGGCGCAGCCCCGGCTTCTCCCAGAGCGAGCGCGACCCGGTGGTGTGCGTGAGCTGGGACGACGCCAAGGCCTATGCGGCGTGGCTGTCGCGCAAGACCGGCAAGAGCTATCGGTTGCCGAGCGAGGCGGAATGGGAGTACGCGGCGCGTGCGGGCAGCACCGCGGCGTGGTATTGGGGCGAGGATGCCAGCCAGGCCTGCGGTTACGCGAATGTGGGCGACCGGGCCGTCAAGCGGCAGTATTCGGGTTGGACCCTAACCGTTCACGAATGCGACGACGGGCAGGTGAACACGGCGCCGGTGGGGAGCTACAGGGCGAACGGGTTTGGTCTGCACGACATGCTGGGGAATGTGTGGGAGTGGACCGAGGATTGCTGGAACAAGTCCTATGACGGCTCGCCCCGCGACGGCTCCGCCTGGACCAGCGGCGATTGCAACCGCCGCGTCCTGCGCGGCGGTTCCTGGGGCAACCCTCCGAGGTACGTCCGTTCGGCGTACCGGGGCAGCGCCACGGCCTCGAACCGCAGCTACATCGTCGGCTTCCGTCTCGCCAGGACCAATTAGCCCTTTAACCTTTCGGTCTTTTGCCCTCGGCCATCGCCGCGGCAGCGGCGATGGCCGAGATTTTTCGACACGATCTTGTTTCCCTGCGATGGAGGCTGAGCATGGCAGCGTCGCGACTCGAAGTGAGGCCGGTGGCGCCGGTCCTCGAATCGACCTACCAATTCCTGCTCTGGCTGTTGCCGGCGGTCGAGAAGCTGCCGCGATCCTACAAGTTCTCGCTGGGCGACCGGATCGTCGCCACGGCGTTGAATCTGCTGGACGGATTGATCGCAGCCGCCTTCACGCGGCGGCGCGGCCCGCTGCTGGCGCAGGCGAATCTGGATATCGACCGGCTGCGCTATATGTTCCGCCTGTCGGCCGATCTGCGCCTGATCGACCTGCGGCGCTACGAGCACGCCGCGCGCTTCGTGCCTATCCGCGGCGGGAATCGGACCTTAGCCACCGCCGATCGAAGCACGCGTGAAGCCTGATCCTTCGCCAGGCTCATCCTTCGACAGGCTCATCCTTCGACAGGCTCATCCTTCGACAGGCTCAGGATGAGGTTCTGGTCGGAACGCGACTCGTCAGGTGCGGCAGCCGAGGCCAAGGCGCCGCGTCCGGCAACCGGCCGAACCCATGCCCTCATGGTGAGCCTGTCGAACCATGAGGGCCGCAAGAAGCGCACGCGGAGCAGCTTCTTCGCGCAAGCGGCGAGGACGGCTTCTACGGCTTCTTCGCCGCTGCCGGTTGCGGTTCGATCACCCGGGGCGCGGCCGGGCCCATCGTGCCGGGGACCGGCAGGGCGCCGGGCGGGGCGGCGTTGGCGGTGCGCTTCTCCTCGCCGTTGCCGGGCTTCCTGTCGATGCTCGCGGCCTTGGTCGGCGCCGGCGCCTTGGGCTTGCCGGTCGCGGTTTCGATCGGCGTCTCGCGCATCAAGACGATGCTGATGCGCCGGTTGCGCGGCGAGTTGGGCTGGTCGGGGAACAGGTGGTCGCGGTCGGCTTTGCCGACCACCTGGGCGATGCGGTCGGGCGCGATGCCGGATTCGATCAGCGCCTTGCGGCTGGCGTTGGCGCGGTCGGCGGACAGCTCCCAGTTGGTGTAGCCGGTCACGGTCTGGTAGGGGATCGAGTCTGTATGACCGCTGAGCGACAGCTTGTTCGGCAGCGGCTTGATCGCCTGCGCCACGAGGCCGAGGAGCTTGCGCGTGTATTCCTCCATGCGCGCGCTGCCCTTGGCGAACATCGACATCTTGTCCTGGTCGAGGAGCTGGATGCGCAGGCCCTCGGGCGTCTGGTCGATCTTCACGCTGTCGGCGAGGTCCTTCAGCTCGGGCACGCTCTGGATCGCCTGGCGCAGCACCGCCTCGGCCTTCTCGAACTCCGACTGCTCCTTCTTCGCCAGCGCTTCCTGGAGCCGCTCGTCCGTCGGCTCGGGCTCCTGGTCCTGCTTCTTGACGTTGAGATCGCCCTCGGAATCCTCCGTCTCGCCGGGCGCGGGCTTGCTTTGCAGCGGCAGCATGACCGAGACGGGCGCGGTCGCGGCCTTCTGCGAGCCGGCGGGCGTGGGCGACTGGCCGCCCAGCACGCCTTCGCCGCCGCCCTGGCTCTTCACGGCGCCCAGCGGGTCGAAGTAGTTCGAGATGCCGAGCTTCTGTTCGGTCGTGGTGGCGTTGAGCAGCCACAGCAGCAGGAAGAACGCCATCATCGCGGTCACGAAGTCGGCGTAGGCGACCTTCCAGGCGCCGCCGTGATGCGCCGCGCCGCCGCCCTTCTTGCGGCGGATGATGATCGTCGTGTGGCCTTCCTGGTCCGCGGCCATCGGCGCCTCAGGCGCTGGGGGCGTTCTGGACCGCCTGTTCGACCTCGTAGAAGGTCGGGCGGGTGTGCGACAGCAGGGACTTGCGCGCGAACTCGACGGCGACGGCCGGGGCGTAGCCCTGCAGATGCGCCAGCAGGCCCGCCTTCATGCACAGGTAGTACTTGTGCTCGGCGTCGAAGATCGCCTTCATCGTGTTGGCGAGCGGGCCGACGAAGCCGTAGGACAGGAACACGCCCAGGAACGTTCCCACCAGCGCGCCGCCGATCAGCCGGCCCAGCACCTCCGGCGGCTCGGTGATCGAGCCCATGGTCTTGATGACGCCCAGCACCGCGGCGACGATGCCCAGGGCCGGCATGCCGTCGGCCATGTTCTGCACGGCGTGCGCGACCTCGTGGTGCTCGTGGTGCTTGGTCTCGAGCTCCTCGTCGATCAGCGTTTCGAGCTCGTGCGGATTGTCGGTGCCCAAGGTGAGCATGCGCAGGTAGTCGCAGAAGAACGTGACCGCGTCCTTGTTGGCGAAGAACTTCGGGAACTGCTTGAAGAGCGAGCTCTCTTCCGGCTTCTCGACATGCTGTTCGAGCGCCAGCATGCCCTTGGTCTTCGCCAGCTTGAAGATGGCGTACATCATCGACAGCAGTTCGAGGTAGTCCTCCTTGCCGTACTTGGCGCCCTTGAGGGCGTGCGACAGGCCGCCGATCACGCCGGTGACCACCTGCTTCGAGCTGCCCACGACCAGCGCGCCGGCCGCCGCGCCGAAGATGATGACGAACTCGAAGGGCTGCCACAGCACGCCCAGCTTGCCGCCCATGGCCACGTAGCCGCCGATCACGCTGACGACGACGACGATCGATCCGACGATGACGAGCATGAATGGCCCTGCCGCGCGTTCTCGCTTCTGCGAACGCGTCATCCTGCCGCCCGCTGGTTAAAACCGCCTTAACCGGCCCGGCGCGCGGCGCGGCCGCTATCGCGGAAAGCGGCCGTCCTGTATGGGTAGCCCGGCTTGGTTAACGCGCCGTCAACCATGGGGAAATGCGCGCGCATGGGTATGGGCAGCGGGCCGGCGGGGAGCGTTTCCGCCGTGCTGGAGCGACTGGCGGCCGCGAGCGACGGTGAGGCCGGCGAGCCGATCACGCTCGGGGAGATTGCCGACGCGCTGCGCCAGCGCGGATTCGGGCTGATTTTCGTGCTGCTCGCCTTGCCGAACGCCGTGCCCGGGCCGGCCATGCCGGGGCTTTCGACCCTGACCGGCTTGCCGCTCGCCGTCGTCGCGCTCGACCTCGCGCGGGGCAAGGACGAACCGGACCTGCCGGGGTGGCTGCGCCGACGGTCGATGAGCCGGAAAACTTTCCGGCGGCTGGTCGATCGACTCCATCCGGTGCTGACGCGGATGGAGGCGGCGATCCACCCGCGCTATCTGCGGCTGACGGAACCCGGGGCCGAGCGGCTTCTGGGCCTGTTCAGCGTCTTCGCCGCCCTGGTGCTCGCCATCCCGCTGCCGACGGCGAACCTGGTGATGGGCTGCGGCCTCGCCGCGATCGGCCTCGGCCTGATGGAGCGCGACGGGGGCGCCATCGTCGCCGGCCTTGCGATCAGTCTCCTCGGCACGGCCTGGAGCGCGCTGCTGCTATGGCTTGGAGCGGAAGCGTTCGACTGGATTTGGCGCCTGATGGGGCGGTGAGGCGCGGGTTGCGTCGTCGAGCCAGTTGTATTACTCTTACCGGTAAGAGTAAGGAGCCGCCATGCGCATCACCTCCAAGGGCCAGGTCACCATTCCCCAGGACATCCGGGAACGGGCAGGGCTGCTGCCGAACACGGAAGTCGAGTTCACCTATGATGGCAAGTCCGTGCGGATCGTGCGGGCGAAGGGGCGCAAAGGCGCCGGCAGGGGCGCGCGGATCGTCGCGCATCTCAGGGGGCGTGGCGACATCGCGATGACCACCGAAGAGATCATGGCGCTGACGCGCGGCTGATGGGCGCGGTCCTCGTCGACAGCAACGTGCTGCTCGACGTGATGTCCGAGAACGGCGTCTGGTTCGGCTGGTCGAGCCAGGCGCTCCAGCAAGCCGGCGATCGGGACCGCCTCGTCGTCAACCCCGTCATCTATGCCGAAGTGTCGATCCGCTTCTCGCGCTATGAAGAGATCGAGGCGGCGTTCCCCCGATCGATCTTCGAGCGCGAGGCGCTGCCCTACGAGGCGGCGTTTCTCGCCGGCAAGGCCTTCGTTCTGTATCGACGAAGGGGCGGCGAACGCCGCTCGCCGCTGCCGGACTTCTTCATTGGCGCGCATGCCGCCGTGTCGGGATATCGTCTGTTGACGCGCGACCCGGCGCGCTATCGCACGTATTTCCCCAGGCTGGATTTGATCGCGCCGCACTGAGCGGGCGACAGCCAGCTACCCCTCCGCGGTGGTTCCCAGCACGCGGGTCTTGAAGCCTGCGGCGGTCAGGCGGGCGGTGATCTCGCGCACGTGCTCGGCATTGCGTGTCTCGACCACGGCGTCGATGTCCGCCCGCTTGGCCGGCACGTCGCGGAACAGGCGCTGGTGATGGATCTCCATGATGTTGCCGCCGCACGCCCCGATCAGCCCCGCCACCTGGGCCAGCGTGCCCGGCCGGTCGGTGATGTCGATGCGCAACGACACGACGCGGCCCTCGCGCACCAGCCCGCGCATCAGCACCGAGCCGAACAGGCGCGAGTCGATGTTGCCCCCCGCGACGATCAGCGCGACCTTGCGTCCGGCGAAGCGCGCGCCGTTGGCGAGCACGGCCGCCAGCGGCGCCGCGCCCGCGCCCTCGACCACCAGCTTGGCGTCCTCCGCCAGCTTCATGACGGCTTGCTCCAGGGCCGGCTCGTCGACCAGCAGGATGTCGGCCACCAGCTCCTTGACGATGGCGCGGGTGAGCATGCCGGGCGACTTGACGGCGATGCCCTCGGCGATCGTCTCACCCCCGCTTGTGGGCTGGTTGCCGCGCAGCGCCTCGACCATCGCCGGGTAGAGCGCGGTCTGCACGCCGACGATTTCGATCGCGGGCTTGAGCGCCTTCGCGGCGATGGCGATGCCGGCGATCAGCCCGCCGCCGCCGATCGGCACCACGACGCAGTCGAGATCCGGCGCATCCTCCAGCAGCTCGAGCGCGACGGTGCCCTGGCCGGCGACGATCA
>CAYMTM010000226.1:0-7160 GCA_964393375.1 uncultured Rhodospirillaceae bacterium | reverse complement strand
CGGGAAATGCATCTGCCGGCGCGGGGGGCAGGAGCCGAATCGGTCCCGCCGGGTCGCCGCGCGCCGCCCGTCGGCGGGACGGCGCAAAGCGCCGGCCGGGCGGGCATGGCGCAAGCCCCGTGGACAAGCGAATCGCTCTGTGGCAGATACGAATCGGTGGGCGGGTAGGAGAAATGAACGGCGTTAATGACCGGCACTCTACCTTGTCCCAGGCCAGCATGGACGCGCCGCGGCTTCGTTAAGCTCGCCGCCGCGTTCGCCGCGACGGTGGCAGCACCGCGCGCGCACGCCAATTCCCAGGACTTCGCTTCCTGGCTTAGCGACCTGCGCCGGGAGGCGCAGGCCAAGGGCATCACCCCGCGCACGCTCGACGACGCGCTGACCGGGCTGCAGCCGATCGAGCGCGTGCTCGAGCTCGACCGCAGGCAGCCCGAGTTCACCCTGACCTTCCGCGACTATCTGGCGCGCGTGGTCAACGACGCGCGGGTCGAGAAAGGCCGCCGGCTGATGGAGGAGAACCGCGCGCTGCTCGAGCGCATCGCGAACAAATACGGCGTGCAGCCGCGCTTCATCGTCGCCCTGTGGGGGATCGAGAGCGACTACGGCCGGCTGACCGGCGGCTTCCCGGTGATCGCGGCGCTGGCGACCCTGGCCTATGACGGCAGGCGCAGCGCCTTCTTCCGCCAGGAGCTGCTCAACGCACTGCGCATCGTCGACGAGGGCCACATCGCGGCCGGCGCCATGACCGGCAGCTGGGCCGGCGCCATGGGCCAGAGCCAGTTCATGCCGTCGAGCTTCCTGAACTTCGCGGTGGACTACGACGGCGACGGAAGGCGCGACATCTGGACCTCGCTGCCCGACGTGTTCGCCTCGATCGCCAACTATCTGCGCAAGTCCGGCTGGTCGGACGACCAGACCTGGGGCCGCCCGGTCTCGCTGCCGCCCGGGTTCCCCGCCGAGCAGGCCGACCTCGGCGTCAAGAAGGCGCTGGCGGAATGGAACGCGATGGGCGTGCGCAAGATCGACGGCGCGCCGCTGCCCGCGCGCGAGCTTGCGGCCTCGATCATCCGGCCCGGCGGCGGCGAGGACGCCTTTCTCGCCTACGACAATTACCGCGTGATCATGAAGTGGAACCGCTCGCAGTTCTTCGCCACGGCCGTCGGCACGCTGGCGGATCGCCTGGCCGAAGGGGGCTGAGACCCATGCGGGCGTTGCGCACGCGGCCCGCCCGGCGCGGGCTCGCCCGGCATGCCGTATTCGCGGGGCTCGGCCTCGCGCTCGCGGGCTGCGCCGAGACGCAGCTCGCCACCCATGTGGCCAAGAAGACCGCGCGCGAGATCTACGGCACGCCCCGCGCGACGGCCGACGACGCGCGCGCGCAGCAGGCCGCCTATCCGCCCGGCCAGCGCCCGCCGCTGCGGCCGATCTACAAGGTCGGCGATCCCTACCAGATCGACGGCCAGTGGTACTACCCGAAGGAGGAGTTCCACGCGGTCGAGACCGGCATCGCCTCGTGGTACGGCGCCGAGTTCCACGGCAAGCCTACCGCGAACGGCGAGACCTACGACATGAACGCGATCACCGCGGCGCACCGCACCCTGCAGATGCCGTCGGTGGTGCGCGTCACCAACCTGGAGAACGGGCGCAGCCTGACGCTCCGGGTCAACGACCGCGGCCCCTTCGCGCGCGGCCGCATCATCGACCTGTCCAGACGCAGCGCGGAGCTACTGGGCGTCTACGAGGTCGGCACCGCCAAGGTGCGGGTGGAGGTACTGCCCGAGGAGAGCCGGATGGTGAAGGAGGCGACGCTGCGCGGCCAGCCCTCGGACCTGCTGCAGCTCGCCTCGTTCGCCACGCCCGCCGCGCCGCCGCCCCCGCCGCCACCCCTCGCGGTCGAGCCGCAGTTGCGCGTCGTGCCGGTCGGGCCCAGCGGCATCTACATCCAGGCCGGCGCCTTCGCCAACCACGAGAACGCGCTGCGCGTGCGCGACGCCATCGCCGAGCTGGCGCCGGCCACGATCACGCCCGTGTCCGCCACCGGCCAGCGCCTGTTCCGCGTGCGGCTGGGGCCGCTGGCCAGCGTGGACGATGCCGACGCCGCCCTTGAACGCGTCGTGAAGAGGGGGTATGCGGGGGCAAGGATCGTCGTCGAGTGAGCGGCAGCGCGCCCGGGCATCCCGATCCGCGGATGTCCCTATTTTGGGCACATTGCTGGCGCAGGTTTGGGCGGCCCGACGCCGCCGCGAGAACGAGGTGAGACGATGAACCAGCGATCGCCGATGTGGTCCCTGCGCCTTGGTGCCGCCGCCCTGGCGCTGGCGGGGCTTGTCGCGCTGCCGCTCGGCATTGCCGGCGCACAGCAGGCCGAGCCGAAGAAGCCGGCGGCCGCGAAGCAGGCGCCGGGCAAGAAGTCCCCGGGCAAGGAGACCGCCGCCAAGCCGCAGACGCCGCCGGGCGGCGAATCGGGGAGCGCTTCCGGCCAGCGCGGGCCCACGCCGTTCGAGAGCGAGGCGCGCAACGCGCTACTGGTCGATTTCCACACCGGCGCGGTACTCTACGAGAAGGCGGCCGACGAGCGCGTCGGTCCCGCCTCGATGAGCAAGATGATGACCACGCACATGGTCTTCGAGCAGATCAAGGCCGGCAAGCTGAAAATGGACGATACGCTGCCGATCTCCGACAAGACCTGGAAGCAGTGGAACAACTCCGGCTCCACCATGTTCATTCCGGTCGGCGCGCGTATCCGCATCGACGACCTGCTGCGGGGCGTCATCATCCAGTCGGGCAACGACGCCTGTGTCGTTCTGGCCGAGGGGCTCTACGGCTCGGAGGAGGCCTTCGCCGCGGCGATGAACCGGCGCGCCAAGGAGATCGGCCTGACCGACAGCAATTTCACCAACTCGACCGGCTGGCCGGACCCGAACCACTATATGACGGCACGCGACCTGGCCACGCTCGGCCGGCACCTCATCACCGAGTTTCCGGATCTCTACAAGATCTACGCCGAGAAGGAGTTCACCTATAACGGCATCCGGCAGGGCAATCGCAATCCGCTGATCTACAAGGACACGGGGACCGACGGGATCAAGACCGGCCATACCGAGGAGGCGGGCTACGGGCTGACCGCCTCGGCCCAGCGCGGCAACCGCCGCCTGATCCTGGTGGTGCACGGCCTGAAGAACATGAAACAGCGCTCGGCCGAGGCCGAGCGCCTGCTGGAATACGGCTTCCGCGAGTTCAACAACTACGCGCTGTTCAAGCCGGGCGACAAGGTCGGCGACGCCCAGGTCTGGCTGGGCGAGAAGCAGCGCGTCGGCCTGCGCGTCGAGAAGGACGCGATCGTCACCCTGCCGCGCGCCGCGCGCAAGGACCTGAAAGTCCAGGTGGTGACGCAGGAGCCGGTGCCGGCGCCGGTCAAGAAGGGCCAGCAGCTGGGCAAGCTGGTCGTCTCCGCTCCCGGCATGGCCAACCGCGAGATCCCCCTGGTCGCCGAGGCCGATGTCGAGAAGCTCGGCTTGGTCGCCAAAATGGGGGCGACGCTGACCTACATGGTGCTGGGCGCGCCGAAATAATGTCGCCACCATCGTCGGGCGTGACGAAGGGCCGCTTCATCACGCTGGAGGGCGGCGAGGGCGGGGGCAAGTCCACCCAGGTCTTTCGCTTGGCCGATCGCCTGCGGCGCACGGGCCTGCAGGTCGTGGCGACACGCGAACCCGGCGGGGCCGAAGGCGCCGAGGTCATTCGCAAGCTGTTGGTATCCGGCGACCCCGGGCGGTGGGACCCGATGACCGAGCTGCTGCTGCATTTCGCCGCACGGCGCGACCATCTGCGCCGCACCGTGTGGCCGGCGATCGAGCGCGGGCACTGGGTTGTATGCGACCGTTTCGCCGATTCCACCATGGCCTACCAGGGCTACGGCCAGGGGCTGGGCCGCGCGGCGGTCGAGGCGGTCTACCGCCTGGTGGTCGGCGACTTCAAGCCCGACCTGACCTTGATCCTCGATCTGCCGGTCGCGGAAGGCCTGGGCCGGGCCGAAGAGCGCGGCGGCGAGAACCGCTACGAGCGCATGGACCCGGCTTTCCACGAACGCCTGCGCCAGGGATTCCTCGAAATTGCGCGCAACGAGCCCGGGCGCTGCGTCGTGATCGACGCCACCCGTCCGGTCGATACGGTGGCCGAGGACATTGCGGCAGCCGTGCGATCAAGGCTATCCGTGGCGGTGTGAAGTCCGAGGACGAACGCCATCCCGACGACGATCCGCCGGAGCGCGCGCCGCGCCTGAACCCGGAGCTGTACGGGCATGCGGAGGCCGAGGCGGCTTTCCTATCCGCCTGGAGTTCCGGGCGCATGCCCCATGCCTGGCTGCTGGCCGGGCCGCGCGGCATCGGCAAGGCGACCTTGGCCTTCCGGATGGCGCGCTTTGTCCTGGCGGGCGGCCACGGAGGCGGGCTGTTCGGCGCTGCCGACAGCTTGGCGGTCGATCCGCAGGACCGGGTGTTCCAGCGCGTCGCCGCCCAGGGACACTCCGACCTGCGCCTGGTCCGCCGCAGCCTGAACCACAAGACGGGCAAGTGGCGCCAGGACGTCTCGGTCGAGGACGTACGCGACATGGGCCAGTTCCTGCGCCTGACCGCGGGCGAGGGGGCTTGGCGTGTCGCCATCATCGACAGCGCCGACGAGATGACGCGCCAGGCCGCCAACGCGGCGCTGAAGGCGATCGAGGAGCCGCCGCCGCGCGCCCTGATCCTGCTGGTCAGCCACGCGCCCGGACGCCTGCTTCCGACGATCCGCTCGCGCTGCCGGCGCCTGGCGATGCGGCCCCTGGACGATGCGACGGTGAAGCGCATCGTCCGCCGCCACAAGCCGGAGTTGCCGGACGACGAGCTGGATGCGCTGGCGCGCCTGGCGGAGGGCAGCGCCGGGCGCGCGCTGGCCCTGCTCGACCACGGCGGCGTCGAGTTGCACCGCGACCTGCTGGCCATGCTTGCCGGATTCCCGCGGATCGACGGCGTGGCGCTGGACAGGCTGTCGGACCGGCTCGGCCGGGCCGGGGCGGAGGACGGATTCCGCGTGTTCGGGGAGATGTTAACCAATCTGCTGGCCCGGCTGTGCCGCGACCAGCGCGCCGGCCGGCTTGACCGGCCCCGCGCCGATGACGCCGAATTCACCGTCGCGCAGGCCCTGGCCGAGGCCGCCGGCCTTGATCGCTGGCTGCAGGTGTGGGAAAAGCTCGCCGAACTGTTCGCCCGCGCCGAGAGCGCCAAGCTGGATCGCAAGCAGGTCGTGGTCGACGCCGTGCTGACCCTGGCGCAGGCGGCGCGGAGCCGGGCGTAAACGCTTTCCTCCCGTCATGGCCGGGCCGATCCCCGGCCATCCATGTCTTTGCGTGGATGCCGCCGATCGGGCCGGGATGGGACGGCGGAACTTGAAGGCTGAGGGACGAGGGGCCTGGACACCGGGAAATGGCCGACGCGCGCTACTACATCACGACGCCGATCTATTACGTCAACGACAAGCCGCATATCGGCCACGCCTACACGACGCTGGCCTGCGACGCGATCGCGCGCTTCATGCGGCTCGACGGGCGCAGGGTCCATTTTCTGACCGGCACCGACGAGCACGGCCAGAAAGTCGAGAAGTCGGCCAGGAAGGCGGGCATGGACCCGCAATCTTTCACCGACAAGGTGTCGCAGAACTTCCGCGACCTGGCCACGGCGATGAAGTTCTCGGTCGACGACTTCATTCGCACGACCGAGCCGCGCCACATCAAGGCGTCGCAGGCGATCTGGCAGGCGCTCGTGAGGTCCGGCGACATCTACCTGGGTAGCTATGCCGGCTGGTACGCGGTGCGGGACGAAGCGTTCTACACCGAGGGCGAACTGATCGAGAGCCCGCCGGGGCGAAAGGTGGCGCCGACAGGGGCGCCGGTCGAATGGGTCGAGGAGCCGAGCTATTTCTTCAAGCTCTCGGCCTGGCAGGACCGGCTGCTGAAATTCTACGAGGACAATCCCCAGTTCATCCTGCCGCAGTCCAGGCGCAACGAGGTGGTCAGCTTCGTGAAGGGCGGCCTGAAGGACCTGTCGGTGTCGCGCACCAGCTTCAAATGGGGCGTGCCGGTGCCCGGCGACGACAGGCACATCATGTATGTCTGGCTCGACGCGCTGACCAACTACATCACCGCGGTCGGCTATCCGGACACCGATTCCGCCGCGTTCAAGACCTTCTGGCCGGCCGACCTGCACATGGTGGGCAAGGACATCCTACGCTTCCACGCGGTCTACTGGCCGGCGTTCCTGATGGCAGCCGGCCTCGAGCCGCCCCGGCGCGTCTTCGCCCATGGCTGGTGGACCAACGAGGGCCAGAAGATCTCGAAGTCGCTCGGCAACGTGATCGACCCGCTGAAGCTCATCGCCACCTACGGGCTCGACCAGACCCGCTATTTCCTGCTGCGCGAGGTGCCGTTCGGCAACGACGGCGATTTCTCGCACAAGACGATGATCAACCGGATCAATGCCGAGCTCGCCAACGGCATCGGCAACCTGGCGCAGCGCACGCTGACCTTCATCAACAAGAACTGCGGCGGCGCCGTGCCGGCGCCCGGCCCGCTGACGGATGCCGACCGGGCCATGCTGAAGGCGGCGCATGCGCTGCTGCCGGCGATGCGGGCGGCGGTCGAACTGCAGGAGCTGCACAAGGCGCTGGCGGACTGGATGGAGGTGGTGGTCCAGGCCAACCAGTATATCGACGCCCAGGCGCCCTGGACCCTGCGCAAGAGCGATCCCAAGCGCATGGAGACCGTCCTCTACGTGCTTGGCGAGGTGCTGCGCCATCTCGGCGCGCTCATGCAGCCCTTCATGCCGGATTCGGCGGCCAAGCTGCTCTACCAGCTCGGCATCGCGCCGGCCGATCGCTGCTTCGGCCGGCTGGGCGAGGCGGGGGCGCTGAAGCCGGGGGCAGCACTGCCGACGCCCGAAGGCATCTTTCCGCGCTTCGTCGAACCGGCCGAGGCCACGCCGCCGAAGGCCGGCTCGCCCAGGGCCGCCAAGCGCTGACAATGCTGGTCGACAGCCACTGCCACCTCGACTTTCCGGACTTCGCCGCGGAACTCGACGCGGTCGTGGACCGCGCGCGCCGGGCGGGGGTCCGGCGCATGGTGACGA
>CAYMTM010000225.1:0-7184 GCA_964393375.1 uncultured Rhodospirillaceae bacterium | reverse complement strand
GCCGCCGATCGATTTCGGCCGCATCGCGGCGCAGACCGCCAAGCAGGTGATTGTGCAGAAGGTGCGCGAGGCCGAGCGCGACCGCCAGTACGAGGAGTACAAGGACCGCGTCGGCGAGATCGTCAACGGCTTGGTCAAGCGCCTGGAGTTCGGCAACGTCACCGTCGACCTGGGCCGCGCCGAGGCGTTCCTGCGTCGCGACGAGATGCTGCCGCGCGAGAATTTCCGCCGCGGCGACCGCGTGCGGGCCTATATCTACGACGTGCGCCGCGAGCAGCGCGGCCCGCAGATCTTCCTGTCGCGCACGCATCCCCAGTTCATGGCCAAGCTGTTCGCGCAGGAAGTGCCCGAGATCTACGACAACATCATCGAGATCAAGGCGGTGGCGCGCGACCCCGGCAGCCGCGCCAAGATTGCCGTCCTCTCGAACGATTCGGGCATCGACCCGGTGGGCGCCTGCGTCGGGATGCGCGGCAGCCGCGTGCAGGCGGTGGTCAGCGAGCTGCAGGGCGAGAAGATCGACATCATTCCCTGGTCGCAGGACCCGGCGACTTTCGTCGTCAACGCGCTGGCACCGGCCGAGGTGGCCAAGGTGGTGCTGGACGAGGACGCGCACCGCATCGACGTGGTGGTGCCGGACGACCAGCTCTCGCTCGCCATCGGCCGGCGCGGGCAGAACGTCCGGCTGGCGTCGATGCTGACGGGCTGGAACATCGACATCCTGACCGAGCGCGAGGAGTCCGACCGCCGCCAGGAGGAGTTCCGCACGCGCTCGCAGCTCTTCATCGATGCGCTGGACGTCGAGGACGTGGTGGCCCATCTGCTGGTGACCGAGGGCTTTACCAAGGTCGAGGACGTGGCGATGGTGCCGATCGAGGAACTGGCGGCGATCGAGGGCTTCGACGAGGGCGTGGCCGAGGAACTGCAGAACCGCGCCAGGACCTATCTCGAGGAGCAGGAGGCGCGCTTCACGCGCCGGCGCAAGGAGCTGGGAGTCACCGACGAGGTGGCGGCGATCCCCGGCATGACCTCGGCGATGCTGGCGAAGCTCGGCGAGGGCGGCATCAAGACGCTCGACGACTTGGGCGACCTGGCCACCGACGAGCTGCTGGAAATCCTGAAGGGCATGCCCTTCACGGAGGAACAGGCGAACGCCGCGATCATGGCGGCCCGCCAGCACTGGTTCGAGAAGGAAGAGGCGACGACCGAGGCGGCCAAGGGAGCCTGACGACGGAATGGTGGCAATGCTGGCGACGGCAGAGACGACGGTCGCGATGGCGACCGGCAGGCGAGCGGCCGGGACGGGCGAGAGGCTGCGCCGGTGCATCGCCACAGGCGCATCGTTGCCGCGCCAGGCGCTGCTGCGTTTTGTGCTGGCGCCGGACGGCACCGTGACCCCTGACGTGGCCGCCCGGCTGCCGGGGCGCGGGGTCTGGCTCACGCCCAGCCGGGCCGCCATCGACGAGGCGCTCAAGAACAGGCTTTTTGCCCGCGCCTTCCGCGGCCAGGTCAGGATTCCCGACGGGCTGGCCGCGCTGGTCGAAGGACTGCTGGTCCGGCGTCTGGTCGACACGCTGGGCCTGGCGCGGCGCGCCGGGCAGGCGGTCGCCGGCGCCGCCAGGGTCGAGGAATGGTTCGACGCGGGACGCGGCGGGGTACTGGTCCTGGCGCGCGACGCGGGGGAGGATGCGCGCCGCCGCTGGCGCGCGCAGGCCCCGCGGATCGAGGTTCTGAGCGGCGAGGAGATCGGCCGCGCCTTCGCCCGCGGCCGCACCGCCCAGGCCGTCGTGGCCGACGGTCCGCTCGGCCGCCTGTTGATCGAGGATGCCGGCCGCTTGGCCGGGCTGCGCCCGGACGCCCCGCAAGGCGATAGCGCGCCGCAACATTGGGATAACGAGTGACATGGACGAGACCAAGGAAGCCCAGAGCGAGAAGAAGAAGCTGAGCCTGGCGCCGGCGCGCGGCAAGCTCGAGCTCAAGAAGACGGTCGAGACCGGGCAGGTCCGGCAGAGCTTCTCGCACGGCCGCAGCAAGACCGTCCAGGTCGAGGTCAAGCGCAAGCGCAGCTTCACGCCGGGCCAGGCCGGGGCGCCGGGCGAGGCGCACGCCCATGCGCGCGTGTCGGGCGAGGCCGGCGAAGCCGCCGCCGAGGCCGATGCGGCGCGCCATGCGGCGCATGTCCTGACCAAGGACGAAAGCGCGCGGCGCCTCAAGGCGCTGCAGGGCGCGATCAAGGACGAGGAAGCGCGCAAGCTGGCGGATATCGAGGAGCATCGCCGCCAGGACGAGGAGCAGCGCCGCCGCAAGGCCGAGGAGGAGCGTCGCGCGGCCGAGGAAGCCCGCCGGAAGGCGGAGGAGGAGGAACGCCGTCGCCAGGCCGAGGAGGAACGCCGCCGCAACGAGGAGGAGTTGGCTCATCGCCGCGCCGCCGAGCACGCCAAGGCCAAGCCCGGCACGGCGCACGCGCCGGCCGCACAGGCGCACCCGGCCAAGGCGGCGCAGCCCGCGGTCCAGCAGCGCGTCATCGAGCCGGAAGACGAGGAAATCTCCCGCGTCAAGCGTCCGGGCCTCAAGGCCGACCTCAAGCCGAAGCGCCCGGCGGCGCGCATCGCCGGCGACGAACGCCGCCGCACCGGGAAGATCACGGTCGCCCAGGCGCTCGACGACAGCGCGGACGAACGCGTGCGCTCGCTCGCGGCCGTCAAGCGCGCGCGCGAGAAGGAGCGCCTGCGCCAGCAGCAGGCGGCGGCTGCCGACCAGAAGGTCATCCGCGAGGTGGTCATCCCCGAGACGATCACCGTCCAGGAGCTCGCCAACCGCATGGCCGAGCGCGGCGCCGACGTCATCAAGGCGCTGATGAAGATGGGCGTCATGGCGACCATCAACCAGGTGATCGACGCCGACACGGCCGAACTGGTGGTCACCGAATTCGGCCACAAGCTCCGGCGCGTGGCGGAATCCGACGTCGAGATCGGGCTGAAGGGCGCGGTGGACGACGGTTCGAACTTGGTGCCGCGCCCGCCGATCGTCACGGTCATGGGCCATGTCGATCACGGCAAGACCTCGCTGCTCGACGCGCTGCGCGAAACCGACGTCGCCAAGCACGAGGCCGGCGGCATCACCCAGCATATCGGCGCCTACCAGGTGACCTTGGCATCGGGCAAGAAGATCACCTTCATCGACACGCCCGGCCACGCCGCTTTCACCGAGATGCGCGCGCGCGGCGCGAACGTGACGGACATCGTCGTCCTGGTGGTGGCCGCCGACGACAGCATCATGGCCCAGACCGTCGAGGCGATTCGCCATGCGAAGGCCGCGAACGTGCCGATCATCGTGGCGATCAACAAGATCGACAAGGCCGACGCCAACCCGGACAAGGTGCGCACCGACCTGCTGCAATACGAAATCCAGGCCGAGCAGCTGGGCGGCGACGTGCAGACAGTCGATGTCTCGGCGACCAAGAAGATCAACCTCGACAAGCTCGAGGAGGCGATCCTCCTGCAGGCGGAAATCCTGGACCTGAAGGCCAACCCAAACCGTCCGGCCGAAGGGACGGTGATCGAAGCCAAGCTCGATCGCGGCCGCGGGGTGGTGGCGACGGTGCTGGTCCAGCGCGGGACGCTGAAGCTTGGCGACATCGTGGTCGCCGGCGCCGAGTGGGGGCGCGTGCGCGCCCTTACCGACGATCGCGGCCGCAAGATCGACAGTGCCGGGCCGGCGGCGCCTGTGGAGGTGCTCGGCCTCAATGCGGCGCCGCTTGCCGGCGACGAGCTGCTGGTGGTGGAGAATGAAAGCCGCGCGCGCGACGTGACGGCGTTCCGTCAGCAGAAACGACGCTCGGCCGCCGCCGCGGCGACGGTGCGCGGCACGGTCGAGCAGATCTTCTCGCGCATCGCGGCGGGCGAGGCGAAGGAACTGCCGGTGGTCATCAAGGCCGACGTGCAGGGATCGATCGAGGCGATTGCGGCGACCTTGCAGAAAATGTCGACCGACGAGGTGGCGGTGCGGATCCTGCATTCGGGCGTCGGCGGCATCAACGAATCCGACATCACGCTCGCCAACGCCAGTCGCGCGGTCGTTATCGGCTTCAATGTCCGCGCCAATCCGCAGGCGCGCGAAATGGCGCGGCGCGACGGGGTGGACATCCGCTACTACTCGATCATCTACAACGTGATCGACGACGTGAAGGCGATGCTGGGCGGTCTGCTGGCGCCGACCGTGCGCGAGCGCTTCCTGGGCAACGCTCAGATACTGCAGGTCTTCACGGTCTCCAAGGCGGGCAAGGTCGCCGGCTGCAAGGTCAGCGAGGGCGTGGTCAAGCGCGGCGCCAAGGTGCGCCTGCTGCGCGACAACGTCGTCATCCACGAAGGCAGCCTGAAGACCCTCAAGCGCTTCAAGGACGAGGTGCGCGAGGTCAAGGAAGGCTTCGAATGCGGCATGGCCTTCGAGAACTACCAGGACATCCAGCCGGGCGACACGATCGAGTGCTTCGAAATGGAGGAAGTGGCGCGCCAGCTCGCCTGACGCCCGCCTTTCTTCGCTTGGTCCGTCCTGGCGGTGCCGCCCCCTTGCCCGCCGCGGCGGGCCGGGCCTGAGGAACGTCCAAATGTCCCGTCGATCCAGCCATTCCACCGAAGGCGGCGCGAGCCAGCGGCAGCTGCGCGTCGGCGAAGAGCTGCGCCATGCGCTGGTGCGGCTGCTCGAACGGGGCGTATTACGCGACCCGGCGCTCGCCGGACGATCGATCACCGTCACGGAAGTGCGCGTGAGCCCCGACCTAAAGAACGCGACCGCATTCGTGACGCCGCTCGGCGGCGCGGGCGGCGTCGAGGCGGTCAAGGCGCTCAACCACGCAAGCGCCCATCTGCGCGGCCAGGTGGCGGGCGCGGTGCGCCTGCGCTTCGCGCCGCGGCTCGATTTCGTGCTCGACACGTCCTTCGACAATGCCAGCCGCATCGACCGGGTGCTGCGCTCCGTGGGGTTGGGCGGCGGCGGCCGGGAGGGCGGCGATGGCGCGTAGGCGGCGCGGCCGGGCGATCGACGGCTGGATTGCGATCGACAAGCCCGCCGGCATGACCTCGACCCAGGTTGTGGGGCAAGTGCGCCGGCTGCTCGACGCGGCCAAGCTCGGCCATGCCGGAACCCTCGACCCGATCGCCACGGGCGTGCTGCCGATCGCACTCGGCGAGGCGACCAAGACGATTGCGCACCTGGCAGAGCGTCCCAAGACCTATCGGTTCCAGCTCCGCTGGGGCGAGCAACGCACCACCGACGATTGCGAGGGAGCGGTCGTGAAGACCGCGCCCGGCCGGCCCGACGCCGGGGCGATCCGCGCTGCACTGCCACGGTTCGTCGGTGCGATCGAGCAGGTGCCGCCTGCGTTCTCGGCGGTAAAGATCGGGGGCGAGCGTGCCTACGACCTTGCCCGGGCCAACCAGCCGGTGGTGCTCGGCCCGCGGATCGTTAACGTTTACCGTTTCGAACTCCTGGGGCAGCCCGATGCCGACCATGCGGAATTTCTGGTGGAATGCGGCAGCGGCACCTACATGCGCGCCCTGGCGCGCGATCTGGCCCTGGCGCTCGGCACCTTAGGGCACGTCTCGGCCCTGCGTCGGATGAAGGTCGGGCCGTTCACGGAAAATACCGCGATTACGCTGGATTACTTGCGGGGCTTGGGGCATAGTCCGCCGCCCATAGCGCCGGTCGAGACCGTGCTGGACGACATCCCGGCATTGGCCGTGACCGGCGCCGAGGCGAGCCGGCTGCGCAGCGGACAATCGATAGCGCTGCTGCGCCGCGCCGATATCGACAGGCTTGAGGGCCTGGAGGACGGCGCGGAGGTGTGCGTCATGTCCGAAGGCCGCGCGGTCGCGCTGGCCCGACGCGACGGTGCCACGGTTCGCCCGGTGCGCGTGCTCAACCCCTTGTTCGAAGGAGCAACCGATGTCGATCACCCCTGAGCGCAAGCAGACGGTCGTCAAAGAATACGCCACCAAGGCCGGCGACACCGGTTCGCCGGAAGTGCAGGTGGCGGTCTTGAGCGAACGCATCAACAACCTGACCGAGCATCTGGGTCAGCATCAGAAAGACCACCACTCCAGGCGCGGCCTTCTGGTCATGGTCGGCCAGCGCCGCCGTTTGCTCGACTACCTGAAGCGCAAGGACATCAAACGCTACGACGAACTGATCCGGCGTCTGGGGCTGCGTCGCTAGGCGCGCCGCGGCGGGACCGGGCAGCGCCGGTAATGGTGCGGCGATGAGCGTTGCGTATCGGACGCGACGCTGCGCCGGCCGGAACGGCCCGCGCGGAATCGCGCCTGGGCGCGTGCGGGCGAAGGCTGGCTAGCCGCGCCCGATGGTGCCGCGCAATCCGGCGCGGTGCTTCATGTGGATGTGGAAGGAAAGCAGGACAATGTTCAACGTATTCCGCAAAGAATTGGAATGGGGTGGGCGACGCCTGGTGCTGGAAACCGGCAAGATGGCGCGCCAGGCCGACGGCGCCGTGCTGGTGACCTACGGCGAGACCGTCGTGCTGTGCACGGTGGTGGGGGCAAAGCAGCCGCGCGCAGGGGTCGATTTCTTCCCCCTGACGGTCCATTACCAGGAAAAGACCTTCGCCGCCGGCAAAATTCCGGGCGGCTTCTTCAAGCGCGAGGGCAGGCCGACCGAGAAGGAGGTGCTGACTTCCAGGCTGATCGACCGGCCGATCCGGCCCCTGTTCCTCGAGGGCTTCCGCAACGAGGTGCAGGTGATCTGCACCACGCTGAGCCACGACCTGGAGAACGACCCCGACATCGTCGCCATGGTCGGGACCTCCGCCGCGCTGACGCTCTCGGGCATACCGTTCCTGGGGCCGATCGGCGCCGCGCGCGTCGGCTACATCGACGGCCAGTACAAGCTCAACCCGCAGCGCGACGAGATGCCGAACTCGAAGCTCGACCTCGTGGTGGCGGGCACGGCCGACGGCGTGCTGATGGTCGAATCCGAGGCCCAGGAACTGCCCGAGGATGTCATGCTCGGCGCCGTGATGTTCGGCCACAGGAGCTTCCAGCCGGTCATCCAGGCGATCGTGCAATTGGCCGAGGCCTGCGCCAAGGAGCCCTGGCCGGTTCCGGCCGAGGCTGACGGTGCCGCGGCGCTGGCGCAGCGCGTCAAGGAACTGGCCGAGCCGGGCCTGCGCGAGG
>CAYMTM010000224.1:0-7186 GCA_964393375.1 uncultured Rhodospirillaceae bacterium | reverse complement strand
GAACTGCTGGCCCTCGGGCGTACCCAGCGGGATCATCATGCGCCCGCCCGGCTTGAGCTGGCGCAGCAGGGGCGGGGGAATGTCGACGGCGGATTCCTTGACCAGGATCGCGTCGTAAGGTCCGTGTTCGGCCCAGCCGTTGTAGCCGTCCGCCCCGCGCAGCCTGACCTTGGCGTAGCCGAGCTCGGGCAGCAGGCGGCGGGCGATGTCGAGCAGCGGCTCGACGATCTCGACCGAATAGACCTCGGCCCCCATCTCGGCCAGGAGCGCCGCGTGGTAGCCGGTGTCGGTGCCGGTCTCGAACACCTTGTCCCCGGGCTTGATCGCCAGCACATGGGTCATGAAGGCGGCCAGGAAGGGCTGCGTCAGGGCCTGGCCGTGGCCGAGCGGCAGCGGCGTGTCGGCGTAGGCGAAACGCTCGAGCTGCGGCGGCACGAAGCGGTGGCGCGGCACCTTGCGCATCGCCGCCAGGACGCGCGGGTCGATCCGGTCGATGCCGGTCTCGCGGCCGGACGCCTCGGCCACCCGCTCGATCAGGCCGACCATGGCCAGGCGCGCCTTCTCGGCCTCGTCGGCCGCGGCCGGCCCGGCGGCCGGTCCGGCGGCCGCCCAGGCCGACAGGGCGACGAGCGCCCAAAGGCGGGCCGGCACGCGCATGGCTTGCCTCCGTCGCGTGATGTCCGCCGCAACTGTGCCACTCCCGGGCCGGTGCCTCAACCGGCCGCCGCTTGCAATCCAGCCCCGTCTGCCCGATCTTGGAACCGGGGACGCTGCTGCATGAGCAAGGATTGGGAGCGCTAAGGAATGGCCAATCCCACCTTTCCCGTTCCGGCGGACCGCATCCGGGTGAACTGGTTCGGCGCGATGCCGGAATGGCTGGACCGGCCCGGGCATTTCCGGGGCCTGGCGCGCCGGCGCGTCGCCGCCTACCTGGTCGATCTGCTGGTGCTGCTGCCGATCGGTTTCGCGGTCAAGATCGCCTTCGCCATCCTCGCGACGTTGAGCTTCGGTCTGCTGGCGCCGCTGTTGTTCCCGGCGCTGGGCGCGGTGCCGCTCGCCTATCACACGCTGACGATCGGCGGCCCGCGGTCGTCGACCTGGGGCATGCGGCTGTTCGACGTCGAGATGCGAAGCTGGACCGGCGATCGCCCGGACTACTTCCAGGCGCTGCTTGCGGCGCTGCTGTTCTACGCTTCGCTCGCCTTCACGGGCGGGCTGATCCTGCTGCTCGGGATCTTCAACCGCCGCCGCCGGCTGGCGCACGATCTGTGCGCCGGCATGGTGGCGGTGCGGTCGAGCGCACTGAACAGCGCCGAGGCGATCCCGCCGGGCGCCGGCGCCGGGATGCGCGCGCATGCCTGATACCCGCGAGCGCGCGCCGGAAACCGGGCGCTTCCTGCTCGAGGCGCCGCCGCGGTTCCTGTTCCGCACGCCGCCGATGCCGTGCCCCTACCTGGCCGGACAGGTGGAGCGGCATGTCTTCGCCGAGATCGCGGGACGGGACGCCGCCGAGGTCTACGACGCGCTTTCGCGGGCGGGATTCCGCCGCAGCCATCGCGTGGCCTATCGCCCGGCCTGCCCGGGCTGCGGCGCCTGCGTGCCGGTGCGGGTGGCGGCGGACCGGTTCCGCCCCAGCCGCTCGCAGCGCCGCGTCGCGCGCACCAACCTCGACCTTCTTGCCCGCGAGGCGCCGCCGATCGCGACGCCCGAGCAGTTCGACCTGTTCGCCCGCTACCAGCGTTCGCGCCACGGCGACGGCGAGATGGCCCGGATGGGCTTCGAGGAATACCGCGCGATGGTCGAGGACAGCGCGGTCGCCACCGCGCTGGTGGAGTTCCGCGCGGCAGGCGGAGCGCTGCTGGCCGCCTGCCTGTTCGACCGGATGGCCGACGGGCTCTCGGCGGTCTACAGCTTCTTCGACCCGCACGAGAATGCCCGCGGATTGGGCACGCATGCCGTTCTGTGGCTGATCGCGCAGGCGCGAAGCGAATGCCGGGCGCATGTCTATCTGGGCTATTGGATCGCCGACAGCCGCAAGATGGCCTACAAGGCGCGCTTCCAGCCGCTGCAGGCGCTTGCCGGCGGTGTCTGGCGCGACCTGCCGCAGGCCGAAATCCGTTAACGTTTGGCCCTCTCTGCGAGTGACAGCAGGCCGTCCCTCACGTAATCTGCGCGCGGATTCGAGCGATCCAGCAACGATGGCCGGACACCGTCGACTCGGGCGGAAACCGGTCCTTCACCACCCGATCGGTTTCACCGGAGGAAATCTCATGCAGAGACGCAAGTTCCTGAAGGCTGCCGGCATCGGCGCGGCGGCGAGTGCGACCCTTGCCGCGCCGGCGATCGCGCAGAGCGCGCCGGAGATCAAGTGGCGCTGCGCATCGAGCTTCCCGAAGAGCCTGGACACGATCTACGGCGCCTCGGAGTTCATGGCCAAGCGCGTCGCGGCGGCGACCGACAACAAGTTCCAGATCCAGGTCTTCGCCGGCGGCGAGATCGTCCCCGGCCTGCAGGTGCTGGACGCGGTGCAGAACAACACCGTGGAATGCGGCCACACCGCGCCCTACTACTATGTCGGCAAGGATCCGACCTGGGCCTTCGGCACCGCGATCCCCTTCGGCCTCAACGCCCGCCAGCAGACCGCGTGGATGTATTTCGGCGGCGGGCGCCAGCTGCTGAACGATTTCTACAAGGGCTACAGCGTCATCGGCCTCACCTGCGGCAACACCAACGCCCAGATGGGCGGGTGGTTCCGCAAGGAGATCAAGACCATCGACGACCTCAAGGGCCTCAAGTTCCGCATCGGGGGCTTCGCCGGCCAGGTGCTGGCGAAGCTCGGCGTCGTGGCGCAGCAGATCGCCGGCGGCGACATCTATCCCGCGCTGGAGAAAGGCACGATCGACGCCGCCGAATGGGTCGGTCCCTATGACGACCAGAAGCTGGGCTTCAACAAGGTCGCTCCCTACTACTACTACCCCGGCTGGTGGGAAGGCGGCCCGCAGCTCGATCTGCTGGTCAACATCGCGCAGTGGGAGAAGCTGCCGAAGTCCTACCAGAACATCCTGGAAGCGGCCTGCGCCGACGCCCATGCCTGGATGATGGCGAAATACGACGCCCAGAACCCGAAGGCGCTGCGCGAGCTGATCGCGGGCGGCACGAAGCTGCTGCCGTTCCCGCAGCCGGTCATGGAAGCCTGCTTCGCCGCGGCCGACGAACTCTACAACGAAGTCGCCGCCAAGAACGCAAACTTCAAGAAGGTCTACGACAACTGGAAGCCGTTCCGCGCCGAGCAGACGCTGTGGTTCCAGGTCGCCGACAACACCTTCGACAACTTCATGGTGCGGCAGTACCGCGCGAACAAGCTCTAACTGCGGCGGCGACGCCGAACGCGAAGGCCCCGCCCGCAAGGACGGGGCCTTTGCATTTGCGGGCCGCGCACGCGCGGCGGCGCTACTTGATGACGATCGGCGCCGGCTCGTCGCTCGTGCCCGGCACCGGCGGCGCCTGGATCTCGATCTTCACCTTCGAGGGATCCTGCTTCGGCCCTTTGTCGAGGCCCGCGGTCACCAGCCACGGGAAGGCGATGACGATCGCCACCATGATCACCTGGATCACGACGAACGGCACGGCGCCCCAATAGATCTCTGCGGTCGTCACGCCCCTGGTGGCCTTGCCCGTCATCTTGTCGATGAATTCGCCCACGGGCGCGACGCTGCGCAGGTAGAACAGCGCGAAACCGAACGGCGGATGCATGAACGAGGTCTGCATGTTGACGCCCAAGAGCACGCCGAACCAGATCAGGTCGATGCCCAGCTTCTCGGCCACCGGCCCCAGCAACGGAACCACGATGAACGCCAACTCGAAGAAGTCGAGGAAGAAGGCGAGCACGAAGACCAGGACATTGACGACGATCAGGAACCCCAATTGGCCGCCGGGCAGTCCCAGCAGCAGGTGCTCGACCCAGACATGGCCGTCGACGCCGTAGAAGCTCAGGCTGAACACGCGCGCGCCGATCAGGATGAAGACGACGAAGGTCGACAGCTTGGCCGTCGTGTTCATCGCCTGGCGCATCAGGTCCCAGGTCAGCCGATTGTGCGACCAGGCCAGCAACAAGGCGCCGGTGGCGCCCATCGCGCCGCCTTCGGTCGGCGTGGCGATGCCGAGGAAGATCGTGCCGAGCACCAGAAAGATCAGCGCCAGCGGCGGCATCATCACGATCACGACCTGCTGCGTCAGCTTGCTCAGCAGACCGAGCTGCATCAGCTTGTTCAGGTAGGCGACGATGTAGAGCGCGCCGCCGGCGACCGCCGCCGCCCAGATGCCGTGCATCCACCGCGACAGAACGACCGCGCCCACAACGGCCGCGACGACGGCGACCAGCAGCGACAGGTAGCCGGCTCTCCCGTCTTCCTCGTGGATGGTGATCGCGTCGAGCGGCAGGGCTGGCGCGCATCCCGGCCGCAGCACCGTCATGCCGAACACATAAAGTCCGTAAAGCGCCGTCAGCACCAAGCCTGGTACGAACGCTCCCTGGTACATGTCACCGACCGACCGGCCGAGCTGGTCGGCCAGCACGATCAGCACCAGGCTGGGCGGAATGATCTGCGCCAAGGTCCCCGACGCCGCGATCACGCCTGAGGCCAGCCGGCGGTCGTAGCCGTAGCGCAGCATGATCGGCAGCGAGATCAGGCCCATCGATATTACCGAGGCTGCTACGACGCCGGTGGTGGCCGCCAGCAGGGCGCCGACGAAGATCACGGCATAGGCGAGCCCGCCGGGCACCGGCCCGAAGACCTGTCCCACCGTATCGAGCAGGTCCTCGGCCATCCCGCTGCGCTCGAGGATCAATCCCATGAACGTGAAGAAAGGGATCGCCAGCAGGATGTCGTTTTCCATCACGCCGTAGAGGCGATTGGTCAGAGCCTGGAAAAAATTGGGTGAGAACAGCCCGAGCTCAATGCCGACCAGCCCGAACAGCAGGCCGTTGGCCGCCAAGGCGAAAGCGACGGGATAACCGAGCAGCAGGAACACCACCAGGGCGACGAACATGACCGGCGCCATGTTGGTCTTGAGGAACAGGGCGGCGCCGCCGGTCTTGTCGGCAAGCGCCGCCACGACCAGCACGACGAAGGCGGCGACGATGGCAAGGAACAGGATTCGGATGATGCGCATTGCGCGCTCCCGGGCTCAGTGCGGCCCGGACTTCGCGCCATGCGGGTCGGCTATCAACCCGCGCATGACCGCGATCCGCTTGATGAGTTCGGAAAGGCCCTGGAGCAGCAGCAAGGCGAAGCCGGCCACAATGAGCCCCTTGACCGGCCAGCGAATCAGCCCGCCCGCGTTGCCCGAGATCTCGCCGGTCTTGAACGCCAGCCAGAAATATGGCCACCCCTCGATCAGCATCACCACGCAGAACGGCACAAGGAAAAGGACATGGCCGCAGACATCGATCCAGTCGCGGGTCCGCTTCGGCAGATGCGCGTTGATGATGTCGATCCGAATGTGTTCGTTATTGAGCAGCGTGTAGCCGGCGCAAAGCAGGAAAATCGCCGAGAACAGATACCACTGGACTTCGAGCCACGCGTTCGAGCTCATGTTGAAGCCGTAGCGGATCGCGGCGTTCCCGGCGCTGATGAGGACGGTCACCAGGACAAGCCAATAGACGGTCTTGCCGACGAAGCGGTTGGTCGCGTCGATAGCGCGGCTTAGTTGGATCAGGAACTGCACCGAGAACCCTCCCCCGTCCATTGCTTGTCCGTTTGGCCACGGATCGCTTCTTCGCTGTTGGCGGCCACCGTTTCTCGCATAGCCATCATCCAGGGGCAATAAGAGCGTGAATGCGCGACGCAAAGTCGCGGGCGGCGCGGATTGGCCCGCCCGTTAAGACAACGCTGCCCCCGTGCACCCCGGGCGGCGCCAACCGGCACCGCCTGGCCTGCGCGGCCCGCCGCGCCGTCCCCCCGGACAACAGCTCATATCCGCGGGAGTTTTGATCAATCGCTTGACCCGCAAACCGTGCGTCAGGTCTAATAATTGCAGGTCGCAGCCGAAGGAGTGTCCAAGCCCCATTTTTGAGCAGTTCCAAGCGGCACGAAACGTGCGTCATCGACGACTCGAGCTTCAATCCTGATCGTCCAACAACAAGGGAGGTCTTTCATGAGGAGAATGCTAGCGATCATAGGCGCCAGCGCAGTCGCCCTGGGCCTTTCAGCAGTGCCGGCGCCGGTCGAGGCCCAGCAGAAGAATCTGAAGTTCCAGTCGACCTGGCCCGCCAGCCTCACCCTGCAGGACAACTTCAGGTTCTTCGCCGAGCGCGTCGACAAGCTGACCGGCGGCCAGCTGAAGATCGAGGCGCTGGCCGCCGGCCAGATCGTGCCGCCGTTCGAGATCTTGGACGCGACGCACAAGAAGGTGATCGATGGCGGCCACGGCATTGCCTACTACTGGGTCGGTAAGAGCAAGGCAGCGACCCTTTTCTCCAACACGCCCGCCGGCATTGCCGGGATGGACCAGATCGACTTCCTCGGATGGCTGTACGAGGCCGGCGGTCTGGACCTTTGGTGGGAATTCTATCAGAAGGAGCTGAAGCTCAACGTCGTCGTCTTTCCGATCCTGCCGGCAAGCCCGCAGGCGTTGGGCTGGTTCAAGCGGCCGATCAAGGACTTGGCGGACTTCAAGGGCATGAAGTGCCGCCAGACCGGCATCGTCGCAGAAATCTACCAGCGCATGGGCATGCAGACCGTCAACATGCCGGGCGGCGAAATCGTGCCTTCGGCGCAACGCGGCGTGATCGATTGCGCGGAATGGGTGGGCGGCATCGAGGACCTGCGCCTCGGCCTGCCACAGGTCTGGAAGTACCATTACACGCCGGGCATGCACGAATCCGCCTCGATCGGCGAGCTGATCATCAACAGCGAGGTCTGGGCGGGGCTTAGCGCGCAGCAGCAGGAAGTGATCCGCTCGGCCACCGTCGAAACCTTCACCCGCTGGTGGGCGAAGTGGCAGCTGCAGAACGCCGATGCGATCGAGGAGATGGTGAGCAAGCACGGCACGCAGCTCCTGCGCACCCCGCCGGCAGTGCTGACCGACTTCTTCAAGGCCTGGGACGAGATCGCCAAGGAGGAGTCGGCCAAGAACCCGTTCTTCAAGAAGGTGCTCGACTCGCAGCGCGCCTACGCGGCCAAAG
>CAYMTM010000223.1:0-7264 GCA_964393375.1 uncultured Rhodospirillaceae bacterium | reverse complement strand
GCCCGTCTTGCTCGGCACGCTCAAGCAGCGGCCCCCTCGCGCTGCATGTCGGCGATCGCTTCGGCCAAAGCCACCAGGCGGCGCGCGTTCTGCACGTGGAGCGCCTCGATGAGCTTGCCGTCCACGACCACGACGCCCTTGCCCGCCGCCTCCGCCGAGGCGTGCGCCGCGATCAGCTTGCGGGCGAAGCCGATCTCCTCCTCCGACGGCGCGAAGGCGTCGTTGGCGGCCGCGATGGTCTTGGGATGGATCAGGGTCTTGCCGTCGAAGCCGAGCGCGCGGCCCTGGCGGCAGGACTGGGCGAAGCCTTCTTCGTCGTCGAGATCGAGATAGACGCCATCCAGCGCGGCGAGCCCATTGGCGCGCGCCGCCAGCAGGCACAGGCCAAGCCCGGTCAGCAGCGGCAGGCGGTCGCGCGTATGCTGTGCGTGGAGGTCCTTGGCCAGATCCGAGGTGCCCATCACCAGGCAGGCAAGGCGCGGGCTGGCGGCGGCGATCTCGGCCGCCGCCAGGAGGCCGCGGGGCGTTTCCATCATGCACCAGATCGCCAGCTCCGCCGGCGCGCCGGCCGCCACCAGCGCCGCCTCGACCTGGCGCACGGCATCCGCGCTCTCGACCTTGGGCAGCAGCACCGCGTGCGCGCGCGACCGCGCGACGGCCACCAGGTCCGCCTGGCCCCAGGCGGTATTGAGCGCGTTCACCCGCACTACCAGCTCGCGCCGGCCGTAGCCACCGCCGCGCAGCGCGGCCACCACCAGGTCGCGCGCCTGGACCTTGGCGTCCGGCGCCACCGCGTCTTCGAGGTCCAGGATCAGCCCGTCGCACGCCAGCGCACGCCCTTTTTCCAGGGCCCGTGCGTTGGAGCCCGGCATGTAAAGCACGCTGCGGCGCGGCCGGTCGATGGCGGGCATCGCTTCTCCCCAAGCTCGGCAGGTTGCACCGGGCGGCAAGCGTGCCATGGTCGGGGGCGGGCGTGCACGCAAAATTCGGGTCCGCCGCAATCGCCGCCGCGACCCGTCCTTTCGGATGTCCCCCGGCGCATGTCTGCCCCGGCCAGGAAAGCATAGCCGCGCGCCCTTGCGCCGTGATAGGCAACCGGACCCAAGGAGAATTCCAACGGCGTTTGCGGGAGCCGCCAGCGGATGAACATCCTGTCGATCCAGTCCTTCGTCGCCTTCGGCCATGTCGGCAACAGCGCGGCGGTCTTTCCGTTGCAGCGCCTCGGCCACACGGTGTGGCCGGTGAATACCGTGCAATTCTCCAACCACACGGGTTACGGCCAGTGGCGCGGCCCGATTTTCTCGGCCCATGACGTGGCCTCGGTGATTGCCGGGATCGCCGAGCGCGGCGTTTGGCCGCGCTGCGACGGGATCTTGAGTGGCTATATGGGCGACGCGGCGATCGGAACCGTGATCCTCGATGCGGTAGCCGAGATCCGCAAGGCCAATCCCCGCGCCATCTATTGCTGCGACCCTGTGATCGGCGACGTCGGCCGCGGGGTGTTCGTACGCCCGGGAATCCCGAAGTTCATGCGCGACCGCAGCGTGCCCGCGGCGGACATCATCACGCCCAACCAGTTCGAGCTGGAATACCTGACCGGCAAGACGGTCGGAACGCTAGACCAGGCGCTGGACGCCTGCACCGCGGCGCGCGCCCTTGGCCCGCGCGTGGTGCTGATCACCAGCCTGATGCGCAAGGACGCGCCCGCCGACACGATCGAAATGCTGGCCGACTCGCCGGAGGGCTCGTGGCTGGTGGCGACGCCGCGCTTGCGGCTGGACCCGCTGCCGAACGGCGCGGGCGACGTGGTGGCGGCGCTGTTTCTCGCCACGTTCCTGGAAACGTCGAGCGTGCCGCGCACCCTCGACGACACCGCGGCGCGCATCTTCGCGGTGTTCGACGCCACCCACCGCGCCGGCGGACGCGAGCTGGCGCTGATCGCGGCGCAGAACGAGATCGCCAAGCCCTCGCGCCGCTTCGACGTGATGAAATTGCGTTAGGCGCCGGCGTCGGCCGCCTCGCACACGAACAGATCGTAGGGGCCCGCACGCTGGTGCCGGGCCACCATCCAGCCCGCGATCGCCAGGTGCGATTCCAGGACGCTGCGCGTGAATGCGTTGAACCAGCCGGATTCGGCACGCGCCTCGGCATCGCAGCCGTCGGACAGACGATAGCTCAGCACCAGCCGGCCGGAGGCCGCGCGTGCCCGCTGCAGCAGGCCGGGCGCATCGTGCACGAATTCCAGCACGTCCAGCATGGCGACGGCGTCGAAGGTACCGGCCGGGAATTCGCCCTGGTTCAGGTCCACCAGGACCGTGTCGGCGCTGCGAAGCGCCAGGTCCGCCGGCACATAGCGCGTCCCCTCCGGCAGATGCCGCTCCAGGCGCAAGAGCCCGGCCCCGAGGTCGAGCACCGTGGCCTCCGCCCTTCCGGGCAAGACCAGGTGCGGCCCGGCCAGGCGCGCCCGCTCCTCGGCGCCTTCCGCCAGGTTGGCGGGATCGGCCCAGCGCGCCGCGTCGGTGCCCCGCGCCGCCGCCAGCGCCGCCGTCCGGGCGCGGCGCTGGGCGGCGTCCAGCAAGGCATAGCGCGGCTCTTCCAGGAGCGGCGCACCGCCGGACGGCGCACCCACATAGCCGGCGCGGCGTTCGATCGACGGCGACAGACTGAAAACGGTCGCGGGCTCCGGCAGCGAGACATAGGGCATGAGCTTGCCGCCAAGATCGTCGTCCGGCAGGCGGAAATGGCCGAAGCCGAGCCGGGCGAGGTTGTCGAGCACGCCGGCCCGCCGGGCCGCATCCGGACCCCCGTCCATCGCCGTGCGCCAGATGATCGCGGCGAGACGTCGCTGGGCGATCAGGTCCATCGCTCCGGCGATCGCCTCGTCCACCCGAACACCCGCGCCCAGACACAGGAACACGCGGCCGGCCAGCTCGCGACGTTCGGCGAGGAGCGCGTCGAGCGTGGTGCGCGGCGGCGCGTCCGCCAGGGCGGGGGCGACCCTGGCGCCCAGCCCCGCGCGCAGCGTCTCCAGCACCGCCGCCTGCCCGGCCCGCTCGGCCTGCCGGCGCAGCTCGGCCAGCGCATGGGCGCGCGTGCCGACGGCGATGACCCGCACCTGGCCCGGACGGCGCAGCACCGCACCCATCGCAAATCCTTCGCCATCCGCGCCCGCTTCGACCAGGATCGCGCCGAGCGCCAGATGCTCGTCGAGGAAGCGCCCGACCGCCTGGCGAGGCCCCGTGGGCACGGCGAATACGGGCGCCGTTGCGCCGGCCGCAGGCAGGGCGCGGGCCGGCTCCTGCGCCGGCGCCTTGCGGACTGGCTGCACCGCTGCCGGCTGTGCGGCGGCAGGCGCCGGCGCAACCGACGGCCCTGCGACGGGCGCCTGCGCGGCAGCGGGCGCGGCCGGCGGGGGTACGTTGCCGGCCAGCGCGTCGGCGACGCGCTCGAACACCGCGTCCCAGTCGCCGATCCTTTCCTGGCGGAACAGGCGCAAGGTCGGATACCAGGGCGAGCGGTCGCCATCGCCCGCCCAGCGCCAGTCCGGCCCCATCGGCAGCACGACCATGCCCGGCTTGCCGAGCGCACCGGCCAGCATGACCGCGGCGCTGTCGACCCCGACCACGAGGTCGAGCGCGGCGATCGCCTCCGCAGCATCGGCCAGGTCGGCGAATTCGCCTTGTATGTCGCGCACCAGGGAAGGCGGGGCATGCAGGTCGCGCTCGGCGGCGGCCGGGCCGGTCTGCAGCCGATAGAGCGCGATGCCGGGGATTCCGGCCAGGCGCAGGAAATGGACGAAGGGGCAGCCGCGCGCGGCGCGGTCACGGGCGCGGTCCGACCACACGATGCCGACCTTGCGCTCGCCCGAAGGTCCGGGCGCCAGCCACTGGCGCTGAGGCCGTCCGGGCGGGACGGCGAGGTACGGCATTTCCTGCGGTACCGTGTCGCGCTGGGTCGCGAACAGCAGCGCCAGACTGTTCAGCGCGACGCGCAGATCGGTCGCCGGCGCCGGGCGGTTGGCCGGCACGACCATCGCCACGCCGGGCAGCGCGCCGATGAGCCGCGCCACCGGCGGCGGCGCCGACGCCAGCACCTTGGCGCCGCGCGCGGCCAGCGCCGGCACGTAGCGCAGGAAGGTCAGCGTGTCGCGCGTGCCGGCCTCGGCCTGTACCAGGATCGACTTGCCGTCGAGCGGACCGCCGTCCCAGACCGGCGCGTCCGATCCGGCGGGTGCCGCGGCGGGCATGCCGAGCCGCGCCTCGAACCGGGCGAACCCTTGCGCATAGTGGCCCGCGGCCAACAGCGTCAGCGCATGCTCGACCAGCACGTCGGGACGTGCATGGCCGCCGGCGATGCAGCGGTCGAAATAGCTAAGCGCCTCGCCCGGGCGGCCGAGGTCGCGCAGCGTCAGCGCCATGTTGTAGTCGGCGGCGTGGTTGGCGGGATCGAGCTGGAGTGCGCGCCGGTGGCAGGCCAGCGCCTCGTCGAGGCGGTCGCACAGGCGCAGCACGTTGCCGAGGTTGCTGTGGATGCCGGCATTGGCGGGGTCGAGCGCGATCGCCCGGCGGTAGCAGGAAGCTGCGGCCTCGAACCGCGCCATCGTGCGCAGCACCACGCCCATATTGACCCAGATGCGCGGGTCGCCGGGCGCCGCCTGCAGCGCCCGATCATAGGCCGCCAGCGCCTCCTCGTGCCGGCCGGCGCGGTGCAGGGCCACGGCCTGTTCGAGCGCGGACGATAGCGGCCGTCCGGGCGGCCTGGCATCGGACGCCGCCGCGGGCGGCTGCCCAGGCGCGCCCGGCAGAGGGATGTCGACCGACGGAGCGGCGAGGGCCTCGAGCCCCGATGCCCGACCGCCTGTCTCCTCCGCGGCGGTCATCGCTCGGTCGGTTCCGGCGTCAGGCCGCCCGCTTGGAATCGAGCATGCCGTCGATCAGCCGCTCGGCGATCTGCACGGCATTGAGCGCCGCGCCCTTGCGGAGGTTGTCGGACACCACCCACATCGAAAGCCCGTTGGCGATGGTCGGGTCCTTGCGGATGCGGCTGACGAACACCTCGGGCTGGCCGACGCATTCCTGGGGCGTCATGTAGCCGCCCGGCTCGCGGCGGTCGTCCACCATGACGCCCGGCGCCTTGGCGAGCGCCCGGCGCGCCTCCTCGACCGAGATCGGCTTCTCGAATTCCACGTTCACGGCCTCGGCATGGCCCACGAACACCGGCACCCGCACGCAGGTCGCCTGCACCTTGATGGAAGGATCGAGGATTTTCTTGGTCTCCTCGGTCATCTTCCATTCTTCCTTGGTCTCGCCGCCCGGCATGAACACGTCGATATGCGGGATGCAGTTGAAGGCGATGCGCTTGGCGAACTTCTTCGGCTCGACCGGCTGCGCGCCGTAGATGTTGCGGGTCTGGTTCCACAACTCGTCCATCGCCTCTTTGCCGGCGCCCGAAACGGACTGGTAGGTCGCCACCACTACGCGCTTGATTTTCGCCAAGTCGTGCAGCGGCTTGAGAGCGACGACCATCTGGATGGTCGAGCAGTTGGGATTGGCAATGATGTTGCGGTTCTTGTACTGGGCGATCGCCTCGGGATTGACCTCGGGCACGACCAGCGGAATGTCCGGCTCCATGCGGAAGCGCGAGGTGTTGTCGATCACCACGCAGCCTGCCTTGGCGGCCTTGGGCGCATAGATCTCAGACACCTTGGCGCCGGGCGAGAACAGGCCGATGTCGATGTTCTTGAAGTCGAACTTGGCCAAGTCCTGCACGCGCAAGATCTGGTCCTCGCCGAAGCTCACTTCCTTGCCGGCCGACCGCTCGGAGGCGAGCGCAACCACCTCGTCCACCGGGAATTCGTGCTCCACCAGCGTGTTCAACATTTCGCGGCCGACATTGCCGGTGGCGCCCACCACAGCGACCCGGTAGCCCATGACACCCTCGATTCTTCCGGCCGCGCACAATGCTTAACGGCGGCCATTGCGCCGCCCCAGCGCGGCGCGCGATCATTACCTTGCCATACCAGTGGTTTCAAGCCGACTCCGGTTCCCGGGAGACCCCTCGTCATGCATGCCCTGATCGTGCTCGCCCATCCCGAGCCGCGCTCGTTCAACGCCCAGATGAAGGATGTCGCCGTCGAAACCCTGCGGGCCCAGGGCCATACGGTCGAGGTCAGCGACCTCTACGCCCAGGACTTCCATCCTGCCGAAGGGCCGCGCCATTTCTCCCGGCGCGCCCGGCCGGAGCGGTTCGGCGCGCAGACCGAGCAGCGCCACGCCCACGAGCAGGGCGCCACCGCCGGCGAGGTCGCGGCGGAGATCGCCCGGCTGGAGCGCGCCGATTTCGTGCTGTTCCAATACCCGATCTGGTGGTTCGGCCTGCCGGCGATGCTGAAGGGCTGGGTCGACCGCGTATTCACCTTCGGCGGCGTCTATACCGCCAAGCAACGCTACGAGACCGGCAAGTTCCTGGGCAAGCGCGCCATGCTGTCGGTCACCGCCGGAGCGCCCGAGCCGAGCTACCGGTACAACGGCCGCAGCGGCGAATTGGCGCTGCTGCTGTGGCCGATGCACAAGAGCCTGGTCTATGTCGGCTTCCAGGTCCTGCCGCCGTTCTTGAGCGCGGGCATCCAGGACGGCATCAAGTACGACCGGCCGGACGAGGAGGAACGCCGGGTCCACGCATACAAAAAGGGCCTGGCCGAACGCCTGGTGCGGCTGGACGCGCTAGAGCCCCTACCCTTCAACATGATGGCCGATTTCGACGAAACCGGGCGGCTGAAGCCGGGTGCCAGGAGCTACGGTCCCTTCATCCGCGTTGCGCCCTAGGCGCTGCTCGGCGTGATCCTGTTAACCAATCGGGGCTAGATTGCGGACCCATGTCCGCCCGTCCCGTCGCCGCCCCGGCACCCGAAGGCCCGCTGTTCGCCTACCGCGCCCGCCTGCGCGAGGGGACGCTGAAACCCGACCAGAACCAGGAGCTGGCGGCGGAGAAGCTGCAGAGCCTGCACAACGCGCTCCGGCACTACAAGCCGCGCCAAGGCGCGGGCGGATGGAAGGAGCGCCTTGGCCTGGCCGAACGCCGGGCCGATCCGCCGCAGGGGCTTTATATCTATGGCGGCGTCGGTCGCGGCAAGTCGATGCTGATGGACCTGTTCTTCGCGACGGCGCCGGTCAAGGCCAAGCGCCGCGTGCATTTCCATGCTTTCATGCTCGAGGTGCAGCAGCGCCTGCATGCGGCGCGCGACAAGAAGCGGACCGAGCCGCTG
>CAYMTM010000222.1:0-7301 GCA_964393375.1 uncultured Rhodospirillaceae bacterium | reverse complement strand
GTCGCCCAGCGCGAGGACGGCGTCGATGCCCTTGGTTGCGGCCGCCATCCATTCCGGCCCGGTGATCGGATACTCGCCGCCCTTGGAGCCGGCGTCGATAACCCTCAGGCGTACCGCGCCGAACTCGTCGACGAAGGCACGGCGCATTTTGGCGACCTCGGCTTCCATCGCCGGCGCGATCGCCGGATGCTTGACCATGGCCTCGATGGTCTCCATCGCCCGCTCGACATGGCCGCGGAAATTGCCGATGTCGCGCTGCGTCTGGGGCTCGAACGCCTTGCGCTGGGCGATATGAGCGCCGATCAGCGCGCGCTGGCGGCCGGCGAATTCGCTGATGGCCCAGATGTTGTGCTTGATCTGGGCATAGGCGGCCATTACCGCCTCGGCGCTGTCGCTGGTGAAATTCGCGCCCAGGCGCAGGGTCTTGACCCGGTCGATCGCCGCGGTGACGGTCGGCGCCCAGTCCCGAACCACGTCGGCCAGGCGCTCCTCGCGCGTCTTGCCCAATTCGGCGTCGGCCCGCGTCCGCATCTCCGCCAGTTTCCGGTGGGCGGCCTCCGCCTCGGCGATCAGCTTGTCGCGGTCGGGGAAGGCCTGGCCCCGCTTCAGCCGGGCGACCGCCTTGGCGAACGCGTCGTCGGCCACGCCGCGCAGCTTGGCGAGCGAATCGCGCAGGCCCGGCTCGGCCGCACCGGGTGCCGCAAGGGCGGCCGTGACCTGCCCGCGCTCGCGCGCCCAGTTCGCCGTCGCGTCGATCAAGAGGTCGGCTGTGTCGTTCGCCTCGACCGCGGCCAGCGCCATCTCGCGCTGTTGCATCGCGCGCCAAGCTTGGCTCGCCGCCACCGCGCAAGCCATGAGAACCAGAATCCCGACCAGGGCGATGAGCGAGGTACGGATCGTGATGTTGCGGAACATTTTTCACCTCTGAGCCGCGCGCCGCGACGCCTGCCGTCGACGGTCGCACGCGGTCTTGGATTTCAGGCGAGGCAACGCATACTCGGCAAATACTGAGGAAAGGTTAAATTCGCGTACCAAATACTTCGTTTCATTGCGTCAGGAGGGCTCATTCCTGCACGAATACCGCTCGTGTTGCATTTCCTGCACACGAAGATGCAACCAGCGGTATTCGATGCCGCCGGGGGCGGCGTTGCTATTTCGTCGTCGCCCGGAACACCCCGTCCCAGCCCGGGCCGGGCGGGTCGGCGCGGTAGAGCTGGATGCGCTCGGCGAAGATGGCGTAGTAGCCGTCCATCGCACCGTCGAACACGCCGCGCAATCCGGCGATGTCGGCCTCGGCGGCATCCCAGTCCTGGGCGCGGTAGTTCATCAGCATCGCGGCGTGCCGCCCCGCCACCGCCTTGAAATCCGCGCTGCGGGCAAGATCGATCGTGCCGAGCGCGGTGAAGATGCGCACCCCCTCCACCTTGCCCTTGACCGCCAAAAGATCGAGTTCCAGCAGCGCGAACCGGTCCTTGACCGCGAATGCCGTTTCCTGGCCGATCACGATGCCCACCCCATAGGCTTTCGACTGGCCCTCCAGCCGCGACGCCAGATTGACCGAGTCGCCCAGCACCGAATAGTCGAAGCGCTGCTGCGAGCCCATGTTGCCGACCACGCAGGTTCCGGTGTTGATGCCGGCGCCGATCGCGAGCGGCTTGAATTCCGCGCCCGCCGCCTCGGCTTCCTGCGCCCGCTCCGCGTTGACGCGCTCCATCGCCTCGAACATGCCGAGCGCCGCTGCGACCGCCTTCTCGGCGTGGTCGGGCACGTCCAGCGGCGCGTTCCAGAACGCCATGATGGCGTCGCCCATGTACTTATCGATCGTTCCGTCATGCGCCATGATGACGTCGGTCAGCGGCGTCAGCAGGCGGTTGATCAGCTCGGTGAGCCCCTGCGGGTTCTCCTTGAACTGTTCGGAGATCGATGTGAACCCGCGCACGTCGCAGAACAGGATCGTCATGGTCTTGGTCTCGCCCCCCAGCTTCAGTCTCTCCGGGTTGCGCGCCAGTTGTTCGACCAGCGCGGGCGACATGTATTGGCTGAAGGCATGGCGGATCTGGCGCCGGTCGGCCTCGGCCTGCAGGTAGCTCAGCAGCGATCCGGCGATATAGACCGCCAGCGCCGAAACGGAGGGAAAGAACGGGTCGACCAGCCAGCGGAACTCGCTGAAGGCGTACCAGGACGATCCGCAAGCCAGCGCGATCGCGCCCGCGCCGAGCGCCGCGCATCCCGCGGCGCCGACAAAGGGGATCAGCACGACCATCGCCAGGCCCAGGAAAAGCAGTACGACCACCTCGACCCCCGCCGCCCAGTCCGGACGGACGAGAAACTCGCCCGCGACGATCTGCTCGACCGCCTCGGCATGGACCTCGACTCCCGGCAGGACGAGGTCGAGCGGGCTCGACCGCAGATCCATGAGGCCCGCGGCGCTGGTGCCGACGAACAGGATGCGCCCCTCGATTTCCGCCGGGTCGACGCTGCCGTCGAGGACGCGCCAGGCGGGCACGTAGCGCGCGTCGCGATGGCCGGTGTAGTAGATCAGCAAGGCGCCGTTGCGATCGGTCGGCACGATGAACTGGCCGATCCGCATCTGGGCGATGCCGGTGCGCGCGCCGAAGCTCGTCTCGCCGCTGGCGCCCGAGGCCTTTCCGACGATCGTGCGCTGGTTCTGCGCGACGCGCAGCGCTTCGACCACCAGCGAGGTGTAGACCTGCGTATTGGCCCGGTCGATGCCGTGGCGCACCACCAGCGGCACGCGGCGGACAAGGCCATCGAGGCCCGGCGCCATGTTGAAGCTGCCGTTGCCCGCCGCCCCGGCCTCGATTTCCGGCAGGTTGGCGGTGGCGCCGCTGAAGGCGGGAATCCAGGGCAGCGGATCCTCGCCGCCCCAGGCGACGGTGGCACCGACCCGCGGCCGGCGCCCGCCCGGCGTCTCGTTGAGCACGAAGCCGAGCACGACGCGGTTGTCCTTGACAGCCTTGGCGAACGCAGCGTCGTGGTCGGGCAGGCGGTCGCGCAGGTCGAGCAGCGCCTTTACCTCGGGCAGCGGCGGCCAAAGCTGCAGCACCTCGCGCGGCGAGGTCCGGTCGGGCTCGGCGAACACGATGTCGAAGGCGATCACCGCCGCACCTTTCTCGACCAGCCGCTGGACCAGCTGCGCCACGCGGGTCCGCGGCCAGGGCCATTGCCCGATCCTGGCAAGCGACTCGTCGTCGATGTCGATGATCCGCACCGGCGCGTCCGGATCGTACTGGCGCGGCTTGGCGCGCTGGAAGGCGTCGAACACGAGCAGCTGCGCGCGCTCGACCAGTACCGGCTCCGCCACGCGCACCATCAGCGCGCCCGCCAGGATCGCCAGCGGCACGCCGAAGCGGATCAGGTTCCGGAGGACGAAGAGTCGCGCGAGGCGGGAGCCCATCGCCATGGGCGCGGCGGCGCTAGAATTCCCAGCGCTTGGTCAGAAGGAACTGCGCCTTGAGATTCGAGTAGTCGTAGTTCGGCAGGTTGGATGCGCTGTCGAGCCATTCCAGGGCGCCGGTGAAGGTTATGTCGGCGATGTAGCTCGGCAGCGCCTCCGGGCCCGCCACCAATCCGGCGAAGAACCCCAGCGGCGCGCCGTAGGTGCCGCGGAAACGCATGATCGTGTCCTGGCGCGTGCGCGCGCTGACGAACAGGTCCGGATCGTCGTACTGGTCGCGCTCGCCCATCGCCGTGAACAGCAGGAACTGCCCGCCGTCCATCAGGTAGGTCAGGTTGCCCGACAGCGCGTCGCCGTAATAGGCCACGTAGCTCTTGCGGGCGTCCTTGCGCGTGAAGGCGTATTCGAAGTTCAGCTGCAGGGTCGGCAGCAGCGTCCAGGTCACGCCGGTGCGGATGTCGTGGCGGCCGACGGTGCGGTCGACCGAGGAAGGGCTCGTGGTGATGCCGCGGAACTTCTCGTAGACGCCGGTATACTCGGCATAGACGTCGAAGCTCTGATCGACCTTCTTGTCGAGCCGGAACTTGCCGCCGTAGGAATCGTAGTAGGACTGGTCGGCGAGCCGCAGCTTGGTATAGGTCGGGTTGAACGTGACGTTCACCCAGTCCGATTTGTAGGCGCCGCCGCCGTCGAAGACATAGGACTGCAGGTTCTGCTCGTTCAGGTGCAGCTGGTCGGCGCGGAACAGCGTCAGCCCGCCGAACACCTCGTGGCCCTCCTGGTAGCCGAGGTCGTGGCGCACGCGGAACGAACCGATCGACAGCAGCGCCTTGTCCGAATGCTCGCGCGCGCTGTCGGCGACCGGGATCGGGATGTCCACGAACAGCACCTGGCCCGAGCGCGGCGCGGCATTGCGGTTGCTGTCGTAGGCGGTGCCGAAGCTGAGCGAGGCGCTGAACCGCGTGCGCTTCTTGCGGTAGGCGATGCGGTCGAGATAGCCCTGGATCTCCTGGCGCAGGCTGTCGGGCATCTCGAGCTGGCTGACCGTCAGCAGTTCGCGCTCGGCCTCGTCGAGGCTGTCCAGCCGGTAGAGCACGATCGCGTAGAACAGCCGGACCTGCGCCAGCTCGGGATAGTTCAGCAGCATGCGCTCGAGCGTCGAGGCGGCCCCCTTGAGGTCGCCCTGCGCGACCAGGGTGCGCGCGTAGTCGAAATTGAGCTCGACGTTGTCCGGGTCCTTGAGCACGTCTTCGAACGTGACCGGCCGGATGCCTTCCTGTTCGCGCTTTTGCACCGCGGCGGCGGCCGCCGCGGTACCGGCGCCTTGGACGCGCTGCTGCAGCTGGGTCTGCTCGCGGACCTGACCCTGGATGTTCGGGGTGGCCTGCTGGGCCAGGAGCTGCTGCCGGGTCGGGAACTGAGGCTGGGCCTGCTGGGCGCAAATCGGCAGGGGCAGGGCCAGCGTAGCCCCGCCGATGACGGCCGCCCATGCGACCGCACGTCTGCGCCAGCTCGTATCTCGCGCCATTCGCTCCGCCTGCGCCGCCCGTCTACCTGTCCGACCGCTGGGCCCCTTGGAAAGAATTACACAAGCCCTAGCCGGGCACGAAAGGTTTCGCCGCGGGCTGGCAGAATCAACGCATTACGTTGCATCGCTGCAACAGCAATACTTCCTATAAGTATCAATAACTTAGTATGAATTCCGGCGCTCTCCGGCGGCTGGGGCCGCGCCGCCGGTTCAAAACGCGGTAGGGCAGAAAGGGCGTTTGCGCTAGGATTCTCAACAATTTCTGCAACAAAGGCCGCGCGAACGAGCATGGCCAGGGGAAGCACTGCAGTCCGGGCACTGACCGGAGCGCTGGTGGTCATGACGGCCGCCGCTTCGGGATGGGCGGCCGTGTGGGTCAAGGACCCGCAATCGGGCTGCGCCACCACCAATCCCTTCCCCAACCCGAACGAATCGATCCGCTGGTTCGGCAACTGCCGGGACGGAAAGCTGGATGGGCGCGGCACCCTGGTCTGGTTCCGCGACGGCGCGGAAACCGAGCGCAACGAGGGCAACTTCAAGGACGGCGAACTCGACGGCTACGCCGTGACCAAGTACCCGGAAGGCTATGTGGTGCACGGCCAGTACCGCCAGGGCCAGCGCCACGGCCAGTTCATGACCATCCGCGGCAACGACTATATCCGGGCGACCTATTTCAACGGTGGGCTGGTCAGCCAGTCGCGCCTGTCGCCGGAAGAAGCCGCGGACTGGAATCGCCGCGGCGGCCCGCAACTGATCGTCAACGCACCGCCTCCCACCGAAGCGGCCAAGGCTGCCGCGCCGTCGCAGCCCGCCTCCACGACAAGGCCGCCGGCCGCCGCCGAGCCGCCAATCACCGGGCGAACGGCCGTGGCCTCGCCTTCCCGGCAATTGCCGCCGCCCACGAAGCCCGCCGCCGCGCCTTCGCCGCCGCCGAAGCCGGCGGCGCTCGCCGCCGCGCTGGCGCCCCAACCCGGCCCTGCATCCCCCAGCGGCAACTTTGTCCTGGGCACGCAGGTGATCGAGGCGATCTCCGCGCCGGCCGGCAGCGCCGCGGGTGCGCCGGCTGCGGCTGGAACGACGGCGCTCGGCGCCGCGACCACTGCGGCGGCGCCGATGCCGACCCTGCCCGCCGGACCGACGCTCACCGGAACGACGCTCACCGGAACGACGCTCACCGGAACGACGCTCACTGGAACGACGGCCGCCGGAACGACGGCCGCCGGAACGACGCCCGCCACCGCGAGCCCGCCGCCCGCGCCGGCCACGACGGCTGCCCCGGCGCGCGATCCGGGCGGATTCTATCTGGCCGGACCCTCGCTGACCTCGCCGCCGCTGCCCGGCTCGTCGAGCGGCAAGGTCAAGCCGGCGCCGCAGCCGGAGTCCTCGCGCTACCAGCTGACCGCGCCGGCGAGTCCGGCCCCTGCGTTGCCCGCCACGGCGCCCACCGCCGGCTCGATCGCCTCGCCGAGCCTGCCCGGCCTGCCCAATGTCGCCACCGCCCAGATCGCCGCAACGCCGCAGCAGGTTGCCGGCGCCCAAGCGCCGATAGCGACCGGCAGCCGGCGCCCGCCCTGGATGGCGCCCGGCTCCGGCGACCCGGTCCTGGTCTCCGGCGCTCCCCTGCCCGGCCAGACCCCGCCGCCGCTGCCGCCGACGCCCATGGCCGGCGCGGCGCCGCTGGCCGGCCCGGTGCAGCCCTATGTGCCGCCGGCCTACATGCCGCCGGTCGACACCTCGCCCACCGCCGCGTCGCGCCAGTACCTGGCGCTGCGCGAGGCGGCGGAGACGGCCTACCAGATGAACGCACTGCCCTCCTATCGTGCGCTGCAATCCGCCGCGCCGGCGCCGCAGCCCGGAGTCTCGCCGCCCGCGATCCCCGGCATCGGCATGCACGCCTCGGGCAGCGCGGAAGCGCTGTTCCAGCAGGCCTACAAGCTCGAGATGTCGGGCCGGTTCCGCGAGGCCGAGCAGACCTACGAGCAGATCATCCTGTCGCAGTCCAACTCGCAGACCGCGATGCTGGCGAACGAGCGGCTGAACGGCATCCGCCGCAACACGCGCGACTTCGGCGTGCGCATCGCCGATCAACGCCCGGCCGCACCCGAGCGCCAGAGTGCGGTGGTGGCGGTCAACGAGCCGCGCAACCTGCCGCGCTATGCGCAGGCGACCGGCGCACAACCGATGCAATTCGGCGACAGCGGCGCAGGCGACGCCGGCGGCGGCATGACCGCTAACCTCACCGGCCTCTCGGTCTGCACCCAGCGCGGGCTCTACGACAAGGATTCGCGCTGGTGCGGCATGGTCCTGGCCGACGACGGGGCGCGCCTGTCGGTCGAGGTGCGCGACGTGCTGCTG
>CAYMTM010000221.1:0-7327 GCA_964393375.1 uncultured Rhodospirillaceae bacterium | reverse complement strand
CATCACCGCAGCCCAGGTCTCCGTCAGCTAGCTACTTCCAAACCAATACCGGCGGCGATCGGTTCACCTCTTGGGCGGATGAAGCCGATCGACCGCGCGTAGCACGGACAGCAGATCGGGCGAATGCACCATCTGGTCCAGGCGGACCTCGCCGCGCAGCGCCAGCAAGTTCAGCGCCCGATGCATGAGGTCGATAGCGCGGGACGGCAGGATCCGGCGCAGCCGATGCCGCAGCCAGCGCGGAAGCCGGTGAGCGACGACCTTGGCCTCGTCGCCGCTGTCCTCGAAGATCGGATCGCGCCAGTCCGGGATCGCGTAGAACTGCCCCCGGTAGTAGACGATCCGGTGGTCCTTGTAGGCGGTCTGGAAGCGCAGCCTGCCGCGAACGGCGGTGCTGTTCAAATACAGCAGCGACAGGTTGAACGCGTTCATCGCCGCGCCCTTGTCGCCGATTTCCCACAAGCACCTGCCGACGACGGCCTGGCCCGTAGCCGACGGTGCTTCGTCCGACACGACGCCGCTCAGGCGTGCGAGCGCGTCCAGCGGCCGGCCGCGGCGCAATTCGCGCTGCGCCCAGACGACGCGTACTTCCGGCCCTGCAGTCGCATCGCCCGCTGCGGGCGCCTCCTCGCCTGCCTCGCCGCGCGCCAGCCGGTCCGCGTCCAGCAGCGTCTTGAACGGCACGTCCGACGCCAACTCGTCCAATCGTCGCCGGACCGCATGGGCATCGAGCGGCGGGTCGATCGCCGCGAAGCCCTCATACGCCGGCAGCGGAGCGCCGATCCGGCGCATCAGGCGCCCAATCAGATGCCGCGCGATGCCGACCTCGCGCAACGCAGAGAACTCCAGCTCGCGGGCCGCGACCGCGCGTTCCGGCCGCGCGGCCGCGCGCCGGAACGCCGCGACCGCCAGATCGTAGCGCCCGCTCCTGCGGGCGGCTTGGCCCGCCGCAATGTCAGCATCGGTCTGCAAAATGCCTGCGCTCCGTTCTACCGGCGGCTTCCTCTTATCACTCCCGCCCGGCCTTCCCAACCCGGAAATTCGTGCTATGACGCCAAGCGCCAGGACCGCCCACGGAGCCCCGCCGATGCTGCAGCACGCAAATCCATCGCCGCAACCGCCGCGCCGCGCCGTGGTGCTGGGCGCGGGCGGCTTCGTCGGCGCTGCGACGGCGCGCCGACTCGAGGCCGCGGGCGTCGACGTGCTGCGGCTCGGCCGGCCGGGGCTGGATCTGCTTTCTGCCGGCGCGGCCGACGCGCTCGCCGGCGCGCTGAAGCCGGACGACGCGCTGGTCGTGGTCTCGGCGCTGGCGCCCTGCAAGGACGCGACGATGATGGTCGCGAATTTGCGGATGATCGAGCCGGTCTGCGCCGCGCTGCGCCGTACGCCGATCGCGCATCTGGTCTATATCAGCTCGGATGCGGTCTATCGCGATTCGGCCACGCCCCTGACCGAGGCGTCCTGCGCCGAGCCTGGCTCGGCGCATGGCGCCATGCATCGCGCCCGCGAGGTGCTGCTGGCAGACGTCGCCAAGTGTCCCTACGCCATCCTGCGTCCCACGCTGATCTACGGCGCCGAGGATCCGCACAACGGCTACGGCCCCAACCGCTTCCGCCGGCTGGCGGCGGAGGGCAAGGAGATCGTGCTGTTCGGCGAGGGGGAGGAGCGGCGCGACCACGTGCTGGTGGATGACGTGGCCGAGCTCGCGCGCCTAGTCCTGTTCCATCGCAGCGCGGGCATCCTCAATATCGCGACCGGCGACGTCACGTCGTTCCGCGCAATCGCCGAGAAGGTGGCAGCGCTCGCGGGCAGCAGGTCCGCGATCAAGAGTACGCCCCGCCAGGGTCCGATGCCGCATAACGGCTACCGCCCGTTCGACGCGACGGGCACCGCCAGGGCGTTTCCGGACTTCCGCTACACCAAGCTGGACGAGGGCCTGGCGCTGACCCAGCGCCGCGCGGCGGCGCGCTAGCCGCTGCGACGCAGCAGGATCTCGTGGCAGCCCAGCCCCCGGGCTTGCGCCACGCGTTCCACCGCGAATCTGCGCTTGGCGTAGAACGCCGTCAGTTCGGCGACGCTGGCATATTCGTAGGGATAGCCGCCGATCCAATCCAGCGCATTGTGCCAGCGGCTCATGCCCCGGTTCCTGCGGTAGTCGCGCAGCGAGCGCAGGTAGTCGCCCAGCTTCAGGCGGCGCGCATGGCCGAACGCCTCGCGTGCCTCCATGAACGTCCAGACGGCGCCGGCGAACACCGGTTGCAGCGCGGCAGGCAGCCGGTTGTAGACGCGCTTGACCGCCAGCCATCGCCGGCTGGTCGCGCCGCAGTCGTTGTAGATCGCGATGAACAGCTTTCCGCCGGGGGCCACGGGCAGGGCGGCCAATTCGAGCGCGCGCCACATCTGCCCGGAGTGATGCAGCACGCCCCAGGAATAGACCACGTCGAACGCGCCTTGGCCGCGCACGAACGCTTCGTCGAGCGCCGAGCCCTGCACGATCGTCCAATTCGCGTCGCCAGCGTGGAATCGCGCTTTCAGAAGCCGCGCGCATTCGACCGAGTCGGGATCGTAGTCGAACGACACCACGACCGCGCCCAGGCGCCGCGCCGCCAGGCTGAACAGGCCGCTGCCGCAGCCGATGTCCAGGAAACGAAGCCCATCCAGCCGGTCGCGGCCGAGAAATTGGCGCAGCGACCGCTCGGCCTCGGCGATGCGGTCGTCGTCGAGCAGAGCAAGAAACCGTCGCCAGTTGCGGCCGAAGCGGAAGCGCTTGCCGGCACCCACTTCGCGCGCGTGCGACTCTGCGGTGGACACGCGGATGGCCATGCTCCTTAGAGAGGCCGCACGATCACGCCGCACCCCTTGACTGTCAAGAATGAACGGGTGGCGCGCCACCGGCGGTTCGGCTATGGTCCAGCCACCTGAACCGGACCGGCCCCGCTTCTGGGCCGGCCGTCGGGCGATCGGCTTGGGAACGGACGGACGTGTGCGGAATCGGCGGCTGGTTCGACCGGCGGGCGCGAACGCCTGAGCTGGAACTGCGGCAGATCGCCAAGGCGATGGCCGATTCGATCGCCCATCGCGGCCCGGACATGGAGGGTGTATGGGCCGACGCCGAGGCGGGCATCGCGCTGGGGTTCCGGCGCCTGGCGATCCAGGACCTGTCGCCCGCCGGCGCACAGCCGATGGTCTCGCATTGCGGCCGCTACGTGATCGTCTACAACGGCGAGGTCTACAACGCCGCCGAGATGCGCAAGGAACTGGAGCCGCGCGGCATCAACTGGCGCGGCCACTCCGATACCGAGGTGATGCTCGAGGGCTGCGTCGCCTGGGGACTGGAGGCGACGGTCAAGCGCCTGATCGGCATGTTCGCGATCGCGTTGTGGGACCGCAAGGAGCGCAGGCTCAGCCTGGTGCGCGACCGGCTCGGCATCAAGCCGGTCTATTATGCCGTAGATGCAGCGCGCGTGGCGTTCGGCTCCGAGTTGAAGGAGTTCGCCGTCGCTCCGAATTGGAACCCCGTACTCGACGAGGACGCCGTCGCCGCCTATATGCGCTTCGGCTACGTCCCCCAGCCGCATACGATCTACCGCGGCGTTCGCAAGTTGCCGCCCGGCCATATCCTGACCGTCGGTGCCGACGGCGATCCCGCAATCGCGGCGTTCTGGGAGCTCCGTCCCTTTGCCGCGGCCGGCGCGACGCGCATCGACGCCGGGTTCGATCCGGTCGAGGAGGAAGAGAAGCTCGACGCGCTGCTGCGCGACGCGGTGCGCCGGCGCCTCATTTCCGACGTTCCGCTGGGCGCATTCCTGAGCGGCGGCATCGATTCTTCGACGGTCGTCGCCTTGATGCAGGAGAACAGCAACCGGCCCGTGCGCACCTTCTCGATCGGCTTTCGTGAGCAGGGCTATGACGAATCCGGCCATGCCCGCGCCGTGGCCGAGCACCTGAAGACCGACCACACGGAGTTCATCGTCGAACCAAAGCACGCGCTCGATGTCGTGCCCAAGCTGCCGGAGATGTTCGACGAGCCGTTCGCCGATTCCTCGCAGATCCCGACCTATCTGGTATCGGCGCTTGCCCGCCGGCACGTGACGGTGGCGCTGTCGGGCGACGGCGGCGACGAGGTGTTCGCCGGCTACAACCGCTATTTCTGGGGCGATCTGCTGTGGCGGCGCATGGCCAGCGTGCCGATGGCGCTGCGCCGCCTGGCGGCCTGCGCCACGCGGATGGTTCCCGCCTCGGCCTGGGATCTGGCGTTCGCGGCGGTGCCCGCGCGCTGGCGCCCGCCGCAGCCCGGCGACAAGATGCACAAGCTGGCGCGCGTGATCGCCTATGATCGCCCCGACCAGCTCTACCATCGCCTGGTTAGCCAGTGGACCGAGCCCGAGCGCGTGATGGCGCGCGGATCCGAGCCGCCCGGTCCGTTCGTCGATCCGACGATCGCGCGCGACGTGCCGAACTTCATCCAGCGCATGCAGTATGTCGATACGGTCACCTACCTGCCGGACGATATCCTGGTGAAGGTCGACCGTGCCACGATGGCGGTGGCGCTGGAAGGGCGCGTGCCGCTGCTCGACCATCGCGTGGTCGAGCATGCCTGGTCGCTGCCGCTGGCGGCGAAGGTCGAGGGCAGCACAGGCAAGAAGCTGCTGCGCCGCGTGCTCAACCGCTATGTCCCGGAGAAGCTGGTCGAGCGGCCGAAGATGGGGTTCGGCGTGCCGATCGGCGACTGGCTGCGCGGGCCGCTGCGCGACTGGGCGGAGACACTGCTGGCGCCGCGCCGGCTGGCCGCCGAAGGCGTGCTCAACGCGCGGCCGGTGGCCGAAATCTGGCGGCAACACCAGGCCGGCGCCAACAATTGGCAGTATCCGCTCTGGACGGTGCTGATGTTCCAGGCTTGGCGCGAACGCTGGCTTGGCTAGGCTCGCGCTTCGGCCGCCTGCGACATGGCCGGCGCGCCCAGCAGGCCGTCGATGACGTAGATCACGTGGCGGCCGACGCGTCGGCCCTTGCCGACGACGCGAACGCCGTCGACCGTGATTTCCCCATCATTGCGCCGCACCGCCAATTCCGCGCCTGCGACGGACCGCAGCGTCAGGTTGCGGTCGATCGCCAGCTTCTCCGCGAGGTCCAAGATCGGCCATGTCTGCTCGAAGACCACATGGCGCCGCAGTGCCGCGCCCACCCGCTCGACGGTGCCGAGCTCGTCGGGAAGGGCCGTCTCCAGCCGGCGCAGCACATGCTCGGATGGGACGAACACGACCGCCGCCAACCCGGCGCCGTGCTTGAGGGCGCGCGGCAGGATCGACATGCGCAGCAGCAGCGCGGTCAACGCGGCCGCCGACCAGCTGCGGCTGTCGACGAAGTCCTGCCACACCCGCATCCCCTCGCGCAGCGCCATGGCGCGCCTGATCCACAGCGCCGAGGCGCGCTCGATCCGGCTCCAGCGCGACGGAGTCATGTCGCGGTGGTGCCAGCGAAGGCAGGACGACGCGATCACGTCGTTGACGGGACTGTCGTAGGTAAGCCACCAGCGCGCGACGGCCATCATGTCCGGCGGGCCGGGCGTCAGGTGCCACTCCACGTCCTTGCCCAGCGGGGCCAGGCTGACGGCATAAAGATCGTCGGAATCGTCGACGAACTTCAGCATGCTGCGGTCGAACATGCCGCCGACCAGCAATTGCTGGCTGATGTCGATGCGGTTCGGGTCGAACAGGAACATCTCGCGGGCCAGGCACCGCACGGCGACGCCTTCGCCCGCCACCGGCCAGACCACCATTTCGGGGTGGATCGGGAAATAGGGACTGTCGTGCATGTGCGCCGCCATCAGGGGATGCACGTGCCGCAGGCTGAGGGCGACCAGCTCGCGCCCGGACAGCGCAAGCCGTGTCCCGGACGGATCGACATGCCGACGCGCCGCAGGCATGAAGGTTTCGCTGACCACGCGCAGATAGGTCATGAAGACGGCCACATAGCCGTCGGCCAGCAGTTTCGCCAAATGCTGGAACGAGCCGTTGGACCAGGCGACGTCCGGGGGCATGTAGAGGACCCACTGGCCGGATTGCTTGGCCTCGTCGGTCGCGCGCGCCCAGGCGCGCTGGTGCGCTGCGATCGGGTTGGCGGTCTCAGATTCCGCTATCACGCGGATGTCGACCTGCATCAGTTGGGACAAGGCATGGATCGCCGGCGCCTTGCGAATCGTGTCGACGTCGGCAAGCCGCGTCATGATTACATAGGTCACTTCGGCGGCCGTGCAGAACGACGGCAGGTTCCGGTCGGCCAGCAGCGTCGGCAAGTTGAGCTCGAGATGCGCCTTCAGGTACCACTCGCCCCAGACGACGGTGACCATCAGGACGCGGTGGCGCACGGCGGACGCCGAACTCGCGCGGATGCGGTGCGCGCCGGTGATGTCCCAGGATTCGGCGTTCGCGTCATCGTCGTGGCCCATCACGTCGCCCAGCAGGCGGCTGGGCATATGCTCGGCCTTCGCCGCCTGCCTGTACCAGTCCACGATTTCCTCGCGCGCAATCCTGACCTTGCCGGCGTCGCCGTCAGGTCCGCGGCGCCGGCCCAATTCCTCGACGATCCTGCGCATGACCAGAAGGTCGACGCGGCGGCGCATGCTCGATGCGGTCTGTTGCGCGGCCTCACGGTACCAGGCGAGCAGGTCCGCGGTGGTAAGAGAAATCGCCGATGGACCGGACGCAATGCCCGCGGCAGCCGCGTCTTCGAGCGCCTTCAGGATCCGGTGGGCGACGATCGAATGGGCATCCTCGCCGAGCGCGTCGGCGTCGACGATCGCCGCGAGGTCTGCAAGCGGATCCCTGGCTTTTTCATCCATCGCGGCAGGTGACCCGTCGCCGGTGCAGCGCTTCGCTTGGCGCGGCCAGGCGCGCGAGATGGTGGAAGATTGAGGGCATTGCCGGCTGTATAGCGACTGGTGCCACCCCGAACAACCCGCAATTGCCGGGCCGCCAGGTGCCCCGGGTTGCCGCGGGGACGGCAAATCTTGCCGGGCCGCCGCACCGGCACGCCAAATAAAATTTTGTATTTTCAACGCGTTGCGCCTGGCACGCCGGCTGCTTGCTCCGCAGGCGGGACCATGGTCCCCGGAGGCTGGGAATGATTCCGATCCTGATGTCGATTGCGGGCGCGCTGGCGGGCAAGGCCGTCGTGTCCGCGGTCGAGTGGATGGCCGAGGACAAGCCCAAGCCCGGCTCGGTCGTGAAAAGCGACGTGCGCGGCCAGGGCGTGTCCAACGAGGCAACCAAAGTCACGATTAGTCCGGCGGCGCAGCAGAAAGCAACCGCCGCGCGCTACGACCCCG
>CAYMTM010000220.1:0-7330 GCA_964393375.1 uncultured Rhodospirillaceae bacterium | reverse complement strand
GCGCATCAAGGGCTGGATGGGCCGCGCCGACCAGACCACCAAGGTCAAGGGCATGTTCGTGCATCCCGAGCAGGTGGCCGAGGTCCTGAAGCGCCACCCTGCGATCAAGAAGGCCCGGCTGGTGGTCGATCGCGTCAACGAGAACGACGTCATGACCTTGCGTTGCGAATTCCATGGCAACGACCCCGCGCTCGCCAAGGCGGTGGCCGAGTCGATCCACGCGCTGTGCAAGCTGCATGGCGCGGTCGAGTTCGTCCCCCCCGGCTCCCTGCCCAACGACGGCAAGGTGATCGAGGACGTAAGGAAGGTAGGGTAGGGGCGCTGCGCCCGACCGGCAGGGCCGGGTTGTGGCGGACGCCCGCTTGCGTATACCCTCCCCGCGCCAATTCGGGGAGGGAAGGGGTCCATGGCCGTTCGCCGCAAGAAGCCGGAGGAGTTGCGCAGCCATCGCTGGTACGGGGTGGACGATCTGCGCGCCTTCGGCCACCGCTCGCGCATCAAGCAGATGGGCTATGCCAGCGAGGACTACGCCGGCAAGCCGATCATCGGCATCGTCAACACCTGGAGCGACATCAACCAGTGCCACGCGCATCTGCGCGTGCGCGCGGAGGAGGTCAAGCGCGGCGTGTGGCAGGCCGGCGGCTTTCCGATCGAACTGCCGGCGATCAGCCTCTCCGAGCCGGTGGTGAAGCCCACCACCATGCTCTACCGCAATTTCCTGGCGATGGAGACCGAGGAGCTGCTGCGCAGCCACCCCTGCGACGGCGCGGTGCTCTTGGGCGGCTGCGACAAGACCACGCCCGGCCTCATCATGGGCGCCCTCAGCATGGACATCCCCGCGATCTTCGTGCCGGCCGGGCCGATGCTGCGCGGGCATTGGCGCGGCCAGACCTTGGGCAGCGGCAGCGACACCTGGAAATACTGGGCGGAACTCCGCGCCGGCACCATCACCCGCCAGGACTGGAACGAGATCGAGGACGGCATCGCCCGCAGCTTCGGCACCTGCATGACCATGGGCACGGCGGCGACGATGATGTCGATCGCCGAGACGCTCGGCTTCACCCTGCCCGGCGCGTCGTCGATTCCCGCGCCCGATTCCAGCCATCCGCGCATGGCGACCGCCAGCGGCCGGCGCATCGTCGAGATGGTGTGGGAGGACCTGAAGCCCTCCGACTGGCTGACCCGCGCCTCGTTCGACAACGCGATCACCGTCGACATGGCGGTCGGCGGATCGACCAACGCGGTGGTGCATCTCCTGGCGATGGCGCGGCGCGCGGGCATCGCGCTGGGGCTCGACGACCTCGACGCCATCGCCAGGCGCGTGCCGGTGATTGCCAATGTGCGCCCGTCGGGCCAGTTCCTGATGGAGGATTTCTACTACGCCGGCGGGCTCAGGGCGCTGATCGCCCAGCTCGGAACGCTGGTCGACGCCGGCGCGTTGACCGTCAACGGCAAGACGATCGGCGAAAACGTCAGGGGCGCCCAGGTCTACAACGCTGACGTGATCCGCTCGCTCAACAACCCGGTGTCGAACGCGGGTGCGCTGGCCGTGCTGCGCGGCAACCTGGCGCCGGACGGCGCCGTCATCAAGCCCAGCGCCGCCGATCCCAAACTCCTGAAGCACAGCGGCCCTGCGGTCGTGTTCAAGGACTACAACGACATGGCCGCGCGGCTCGACGCGCCCGACCTCAAGGTGACGCCCGATTCCGTCCTGGTGCTGCAGAGCGCGGGCCCGCATGGCGGCCCCGGCTTCCCGGAATGGGGCATGCTGCCGCTGCCCAAGAAAATACTGCAGCAGGGCGTGCGCGACATGGTGCGCATCTCGGACTCGCGCATGAGCGGCACCAGCTACGGCACCTGCGTGCTGCACGTGGCTCCGGAGTCCGCCGTGGGCGGGCCGCTGGCGCTGGTGAAGGACGGCGACACGATCACCCTCGACGTGCCCGGCCGCGTGCTGCGGCTCGAGGTACCGGATGAGGAGCTCAAGCGCCGCCGCGCGGCCTGGGTCGCGCCCAAGCCGCACTATCCGCGGGGCTATGGCGCGCTGTTTGCCAGGCACGTGACCCAGGCCAACGAGGGCTGCGACTTCGACTTCCTGACCGCGCCGGGCAAGGTGCCGGAACCGGAGATTCATTGAAGCATCCCACGTTCCCGCGGCGGGCGGCCCCAGGCCCGTCGCCGGTGGCGGCGTCCTGGTCCTGGTGTGCCGGCGGCAGGCGGCCTAGCATGCCGGCCGGAAGTTCGCTGGCGTCTTGCAGAAGCGGCAGGAGGTTGCCGGATGGAAGGCCATCGCTTCACCGGCGGATGCCTGTGCGGAAAGGTACGGCTGACGACCGACGCCCAGCCGATCCGCGTCGGCATCTGCCATTGCCTCGATTGCCGCAAGCAGTACGGCGCGATCTTCTATACCTTCGCGGTGTTTCCGGAGGCCGCCGTCACCGTGACGGGCGAAACCGCCCACTATGGCTATCGCCATTTCTGCCCGGTATGCGGCTCCTCGGTCTTCGACAAGCGGAGCGGAGAGATCGAGGTCAATGCCGGGGCCTTCGACCAGGACAACATGGTCCGCCCGACCTACGAGACCTGGACCTGCCGGCGCGAGCGGTGGCTGCCGCAGTTTCCGGTCGAGCACCGCTACGTGCGCGACCGCGGCTGAGGCTCGCCTTCTTCGCCGCCGCGTTCTAGAGTTTCCCCGCCCCAGCCGGAGCCGGCCGCCCGCATGTCCTCCCCCACCTTCGAGGTCCGCGATCTGCACAAGCGCTTCGGCGCGCTGGAGGTGCTCAAAGGGGTATCCGTCGCGGCCAATGACGGCGACGTCATATCCATCATCGGCGCGTCGGGCTCGGGCAAGAGCACGCTCTTGCGCTGCGTCACCATGCTGGAGGTGCCCGATTCGGGCGAAATCCGCGTGGCCGGCGAATTCATCAAACTCGGCAGCGGCGCAAAGCCCGACCGCCGCCAGGTCGACCGCATGCGTACGCGGCTCGGCATGGTGTTCCAGAGCTTCAACCTGTGGACCCACATGACGGTGCTGCAGAACGTCATGGAAGCGCCGGTGCACGTCCAGAAGCGCTCGGCAAAGGAGTGCGAGGAGGAGGCGATCGCGCTCTTGGAAAAGGTCGGCATCGCCGACAAGCGCGACCAGTACCCGGTCCATCTCTCGGGCGGCCAGCAGCAGCGCGCGGCGATCGCCCGTGCGCTGGCCATGCGCCCGCAGGTCCTCCTGTTCGACGAACCCACCTCGGCGCTTGATCCCGAGCTGGTCGGCGAGGTGCTGCGCGTGATCCGCCAGCTCGCCCAGGAGGGCCGCACCATGCTGATCGTCACGCACGAATTGCGCTTCGCGCGCGAGGTGTCGAACCGTACCATCTTCCTGCACGAGGGCCGGGTGGAGGAAGAGGGGCCGCCCGACCAGGTGCTGGTCAGCCCCCGCTCCGAACGCTGCGGCCAGTTCATCGCCAGCCACTATTGAGGGCGACTTGACGCGCCCGCGCCGGGCGGGCGAAGCTTGCCTCACCGAAGGGGGCACCACCAAAACGAAACGGGGAGTATCGACATGAAAGCACGCCTATTCGCCGTTGCGGCGGCCGTCGCCGTCGCGCTGACGGGCGCCGCCGAAGCGAAGGACTGGACCAAGATCAAGATCGCGACCGAGGGCGCCTACGCGCCCTGGAACTTCACCAATGCCGCCGGCAAGCTCGAGGGCTTCGAGGTCGACCTGGCCAACGATCTGTGCAAGCGCATGAAGGCGACCTGCGAGATCGTGGCCCAGGACTGGGACGGCATCATCCCGGCGCTCAATGCCGGCAAGTACGACGTCATCATCGCCGGCATGTCGATCACCGCCAAGCGCAAGGAGGTGATCAACTTCTCGATCCCCTATGCCTCCACGCCGGCGGCGCTCGCGGTCCTGAAGACCAGCCCGCTCGCCAAGATTCCGGTGGACAAGAACTACGACCTGGACAAGAACAAGGCCGACGCCGAAAAGGCGATCGAGGCGCTGAAGGCCTCGCTCAAGGGCAAGGCGATCGGCGCGCAGGTCTCGACGACCCACGCCAACTTCCTCGACACGTATTTCAAGGGCGTGGCCGACATCCGCACCTACAAGACGACCGAACAGCACGACCTCGACATCACCGCCGGCCGTATCGAGGGCGCCTATGCCTCGATCGGCTACTGGAAGCCGCTGCTCGGCAAGCCCGAGGGCAAGGACTTGGTGGTGGTGGGTCCCACCTTCACGGGCGGCGTGTTCGGCGCCGGCGTGGGCGCGGGGATCCGCAAGGCCGACGACGACCTGCGCAAGCAGTTCGACACCGCGATCGCGGCCGCCGCCGCCGATGGCACCATCAAGAAGCTGTCGGTGCAGTGGTTCGGCTTCGACATCACGCCCCCGATGTAAGCCGGGCGGCGTGACTTGAACGCGGGGCCGGCGGGGCGGCACTTCTCCGCCTCGCCGGGCTCTCGATGGAACTCCTGAGTTTCGGCGACAAGGGCTGGGGCGACGAGCTGGCGCTCGCCGCCCTGATGACGCTCGCCGTCGCTTGCTGCGCTTTCCTGCTGGGCCTGGTGTTCGGCTCGCTCGGGGCGCTTGCCAAGCTGTGCGGATTGCGCGTGTTCGAGATCGCCGCCGATGCCTACACCACGGTGACGCGCGGCATTCCCGAACTTCTGGTCATCTACCTGCTGTTCTTCGGGGGCAGCGGCGCCCTGATGTTCGTGGCGCGCATGTTCGGCCACACCGGCTATATCGAGATCAACGCCTTCGTCACGGGCTGCGTGGCGATCGGCATCGTCAACGGCGCCTACTCGACCGAGGCGATCCGCGGCGCGGTGCTGGCCGTGCCGAAGGGACAGATCGAGGCCGCCAAGGCCTATGGCATGCCGCCCTGGACCCTGTTCCGCCGCATCCTGGCGCCGCAGGTCCTGCGCTACGCGCTGCCGAGCCTGGGCAACGTGTGGCAGCTCGCGCTCAAGGAGACGGCGCTGATCTCCGTGACCGGCCTGGTCGAAATCATGCGCCAGGCCACGATCGGCGCCGGGTCGACCAAGAAGCCCTTCACCTTCTATGCCTGCGCCGCCGTGCTTTACCTGATCCTGACCACCGTTTCGGGCTTGGGCCTCGCGCGGGCCGAGCGCTGGGCCGAGCGCGGCGTCAGGCGGAGCTGAAACGATGGACCCGGGCTTCATGTGGGACACGCTGCTGAAGCTGCTGCCGGGCATCCCGCTCCTGCTGCAGCTCGTGACGATCTCGCTGGCGGTGGGATTCGTCTTCGCGGTGCTGATCGCGCTGGCGCGCCTGTCGCCCTTCCGGCCGCTCAGCGCCGCGGCGCAGGCCTATGTGTTCTTCTTCCGCGGCACGCCGCTGCTGGTGCAGATCTTCCTCATCTACTACGGCCTCGGCCAGTTCCCCGAGGTGCGCGAGAGCTTCCTGTGGCCGTTCCTGCGCCAGCCCTACTGGTGCGCCATCCTGGCCTTCACGCTCAACACCGCGGCCTATGGCAGCGAGATCATGCGCGGCGGCATCCAGTCCGTGCCGTGGGGCCAGGTCGAGGCGGCGCGCGTGTGCGGCATGTCGGGCTTGTTGCTGATGCGCCGGATCATCCTGCCGGTCGCCGTACGCCAGGCCCTGCCGGCCTATGGCAGCGAAATGATCCTGATGGTCAAGGCCACCTCGCTTGCCAGCATCATCACGCTGATGGAGGTGACGGGCATCGCGCACCGCATCATCTCCGAGACCTATCGCGCGGTCGAGGTGTTCGTGGTGGCAGGCAGCATCTACCTGCTGATCAACTTCCTTTTGACCCGCGGCGTGAAGAAGCTCGAATGGTACCTCTCGCCGCATCTGCGCGACGCGCGGCAGGCCGCGCCGGCCGCGGAAGCCGCCGCGCTGGCGCATTGACCGCGCCTTGCGTCAGGCTACGCCCGGCTTCGCGCCGGCGTTGTTGCGGGTCGCGTAGGAGGACGGGCAGATCTGGTGCTGGTCGCACCGACCGCTATGGGCCGTGGCTGCGCGCCAGGGCCGCGTCGGTGCCCGAATAGATGCGCCGGCTGCGCGGGCGGCGCGTCGCGACCGCATCCCGGGCGGCGGCCGGACGCCCCGTCACAGCGCGCCGGACAGCGGCGCGGATTGCATCGGCGGTCGCGGCAGGAAGGCGCCGCGGCCGGGCAGGCCGGTAACCGCGCCGTCCGCGACCACGACCTCGCCGCGCGCGATCACCGTCGACGGCCAGCCCTTCAGGCGCATCCCTTCATAGGGCGTGTAGTCGACATCGTGGTGCAGCATGGCGTTGGTGAGGGTCAGCTCCCGCGCATCGTCCCAGACCACCAGGTCGGCGTCGGAGCCCACGGCGATCGTGCCCTTGCGGGGGTAGAGGCCGTAGATCTTGGCCGGGTTGGTCGCCGTCAGCGCCACGAAGCGCTGCAGGTCGATGCGCCCCTTGCCGACCCCCTCGGAGAACAGCAGCGGCATCCGCGTCTCGATGCCCGGCACGCCGTTGGGTACATGGCGGAAGGATGCCGCAGCGCCCTTGATCTTCTTGCCGCGCGGATCGTCGAAGCGCGTCGGCGCGTGGTCGGAGGAAAGCACCTGGAACGTCCCGTTGCGCAGGCCCTCCCACACAAAGGCCTGGTTGGCCTTGTCGCGCGGCGGCGGGCTGCAGATGCACTTGGCGCCCTCGAAGCCCGGACGCGCCAGGTCTTCCTCGGTCAGGAACAGGTATTGCGGGCAGGTCTCGCCGTAGATCCGCAGGCCGCGGCCCTGCGCACGCCGGATCTCGGCGATCGCCTCGCGGCCCGAAACGTGCACGATCAGCACCGGCACGTCGGCGATCTCCGCCAGCGCGATCGCGCGGTGGGTCGCCTCGCGCTCGACCGGCATCGGCCGCGCGGTCGCGTGGTGGCGCGGCTCGGTCATGCCCGCCTGCTCCAGCTTGTCGGTCAGCCAGGCGATGCAGTCGCTGTTCTCGGCGTGGATCATCGCCATGCCGCGTTCGCGGCGCGCCACCGCCAGCACCTCCAGGATCTGGCGGTCGTTCAGCTTCAGGTCGTCGTAGGTCATGTAGATCTTGGCCGAGGAGTACCCGGCCTTGATCAGGGCGGGCAGGTCCTGGCCGAGCGCCTGGGGCGTGGGATCGGCGATGATCAGGTGGAAAGCATAGTCCACCACCGCCTTGCCCTCGGCGCGGCGGTGATAGTCGCGCACCGCGGCGCCGAGCGTTTGCCCGCGCATCTGCAGCGCGAAAGGGATCACGGTGGTCGTGCCGCCGGCCGCCGCCGCGCGCGTGCCGCTGAGGAAGTCGTCGGCCATGACCGAGCCGTCGCTGGTCGGCTG
>CAYMTM010000219.1:0-7429 GCA_964393375.1 uncultured Rhodospirillaceae bacterium | reverse complement strand
TTGGTTTGGCCGGCAGCCTCTCCGTGGCCCGGGAGGGCAACCTGGTGGCCGCCCGGGTGGTCCGCTCCAGCGGCCACAGCCATGCCGCACCCCGCACGCCCGAGGAATCGCCGTGCTTGGGCGGCAGCAGCGGCGTGTCGATCCTGTCCGAGAAGGCGTGGCGGCTCCATCGCGCCGGAATTTCCTCGTAGAGCATGGCAAGGTTCGACAACCCCCCGCCCAGCACGATGGCGTCGGGATCAAGCACGTTGATGACGCTGGCCAGCGCACGCGCCGCGCGGTCGACATAGCGGGCTAGGGTGGCGCGGGCGGCGGCTTCCCCGGCGCGCGCGCGCCCGGCGATCGCGTCCGCCGCCAGGGCCTCGCCGGTCGCCGCCAGATGGTCGGCGGCGAGGCCGGGGCCGCTGAGGAAGGTCTCGATGCAGCCCGCCTTGCCGCAATAGCAGGGCCGGCAGAACCGGCCGCCGGCGCCCTCCTCGCGGTCGGGCCAGGGCAGGGGATTGTGACCCCATTCGCCGGCGACCGCATTGCGGCCGACCAGCGCCCGGCCGTCGACCACGATCCCGCCGCCCACGCCGGTGCCGAAGATGACGCCGAATACCACGCCGAGGCCGGCCGCTGCGCCATCGGAGGCCTCGGAGAGCGCGAAGCAGTTGGCGTCGTTGGCAAGCCGCACCGGCCGGTCGAGCGCGCGCGACAGATCGCGGTCGAGCGCCCGGCCGATCAGGCAGGTCGTGTTGGCGTTCTTGATCAGCCCGGTCGCGGGCGAGATGGCCCCGGGGATGCCGACACCCACGCTGCCGCGCATGCCAAGCGCGCGTTCCACGGAAAGCACCGTTTCGGCCACCGCGGCGACGATCGCCCGATAGGTCGCTTCGGCGCCATCGGCCCGCGGCGTCGGCCGGCGCTCGCGGGCAAGCGCGCGGCCGTCCGGGGCCAGCGCCAGCACCTCGATCTTGGTCCCGCCCATGTCCACGCCAATCCGCATGCTTCGGCCCGAGTAGACGGCTTTTGTTCTTGATTATGTTAACATTCCCGAAACCGTTAATGTATTATCCATAGCCCACAGCAGGGTGCGCCGAAGCCCAGGTATCGCCATGGCCGCCCGTGCGTCGCTTGCCGTCGGCCGGGCCGGGGATGCGATCCTTTAGGCGCCTGCCATGGGCTTGCGTCGTGTTGGAACAGCCTCGGGAGCCATGCCAGGCTCGCCTGACGACGTCGTCCGGACCGGGGATTGGGGATTGCGATGGCAAAGACGATCCTGATCGTGGAAGACAACGAGCTCAACATGAAGCTTTTCCACGATCTGCTGGAAGCCCACGGCTATAATATCCTCCAGACGCGCGACGGCATGGAGGCCTTGCGCCTCGCCCGCAGTTCCAAGCCCGACCTGATCCTGATGGACATCCAGCTGCCCGAGGTCTCGGGGCTGGAGGTGACGAAGTGGATCAAGGAAGACGACGATCTGAAGGCGATACCGGTGATCGCGGTGACGGCGTTCGCGATGAAGGGCGACGAGGAGAAGATCCGCGAGGGCGGCTGCGAGGCCTATATCGCCAAGCCGATCTCGGTGGCGCATTTCCTGGCGACGGTCCAGAAATTCCTGAACTGAAGGGCCGCCGATGAGCGCGCGCGTCCTCGTCGTCGACGACGTCCTGCCGAACGTAAGGCTGCTGGAGGCCAAGCTCGGCAGCGAATATTTCGACGTCGTCACCGCGATGGACGGGCCGACCGCGCTGCTGCGCATGGCCGAGCATCCCCCCGACATCGTGCTGCTCGACGTGATGATGCCGGGCATGGACGGATTCGAGGTCTGCCGGCGCATCCGCAAGGATCCCAAGACCGCCCATATTCCGGTGGTGATGGTCACGGCACTCAGCGACGCCGAGGACCGCGTGCGCGGGCTCGAGGCCGGCGCCGACGATTTCCTGACCAAGCCGGTCAACGACCTGGCGCTGTTCGCCCGCGTGCGCTCGCTGGTGCGCCTGAAGATGATGATGGACGAGCTGCGCCTGCGCGAGCAGACCACCGGCGATCTGGGCGTGCTCAACGATCCCGCCTCGTTCGAGGTCGACAGCTCGAACGCCAAGGTGATCGTGCTGGAGGACAGCCAGATCGAATCGCGCAAGATGTGCGACACGCTGGCAGGCGCCGGCAACGCGGTCACCTGTGCTACGACCACCGCCGAGGCCAGCGCGGCCGCCGCCGCCCAGACGCCCGACCTGTTCATCGTCAGCCTGGGCCTGCGCAACGAGGATGCGCTGCGCTTCTGCTCGCATCTGCGTTCGAACGAGTCGACCCGGCACCTGCCGATCCTGCTGGTGATCAGCGACACCGACATCGCGCGGCTGGCCAAGGGCCTGGATATCGGCGTCAACGACTACATCGCGCGCCCGTACGACCGCAACGAACTCCTGGCGCGCGTGCGCACCCAGGTGCGCCGCCGTCGCTTCCAGGACCGGCTGCGGCAGAACTACCAGCGCGGGCTGGAGATGGCGCTGACCGACAGCCTGACCGGGGTCTACAACCGGCGCTACATGAACACCCACCTGCCCAGCGTCATGAGCCAGGCGGCCGCGGCGGGCAAGCCCTTGGCGCTGTTCATGATCGACATCGACCATTTCAAGCGGGTGAACGACACCTACGGCCATCCGGCCGGCGACGAGGTGCTGCGCGCGGTCGCTAGGCGCATCGCCGACACGGTGCGCCAGATCGACACCGTCGCGCGCATGGGCGGCGAGGAATTCGTGGTGCTGATGCCGGATGCGGGCGCCGACGTCGCGATCAAGGTGGCCGAACGCCTGCGCCAGGCCGTGGCCGAGGACTCGGTGCCCGAGATGCGCGCGCCCGGCGGGAAAATCGCGGTCACGATCAGCATCGGCGTCGCCGTGATGCGGCCCGGCGAGACCGGCGACGCGCTGATCCAGCGCGCCGACGCGGCGCTCTATCGCGCCAAGCAGACCGGACGCGACCGGGTGGAAGTGGACGAACAGGCGCCGCCAGTGGCGGCGGCGGCCGGACGTTAAAAGCGCACCGACTCCGCGGCGCGCGGCCCTACTTGATCTTGCCTTCCTTGAAGACGACGTGCTTGCGCGCAATCGGGTCGTACTTCTTCAGCTCCAGCTTCTGCGTCGTCGTGCGCGGGTTCTTCTTGGTCACGTAGTAGAACCCGGTATCGGCGCTGCTGTTGAGCTTGATAAGGAGAGTGGCGGGCTTGGCCATGGCGGGCGCTCCAGGTTCCGGTATTGTTCCCAGTTGGGGTCGGCCGGGACATTAACGGCCCGGGAAGTGTTGTCAAGCCGGCCGGGCGGCAATTGAACCGCCCAAATGCTTTGCCTTGGGCCGCCAGACCACGACGCGGATCGGCGTCGGCGTGCCGCCGCTGGCGGGGTTGTACATCTGCGGGCAGTTCGACAGCACGGCCAGCGACTTCATCGCGGCCTCGATCTCCACGAAGTCGCCGGGCCTCGACTTGCCCTCCTTGATCGCCATCTCCCCGTTCCGGCCGATCGGCACGTACATGAAGAAGTTGACGTTGGCGACGATGTCCTTCTTGCCGAGGCCGAACTTGCTGAGGATCACGATGAAATTGTCGCGGCAATTGGGCGTGGGCCACACCGCGTAGCGCACCCGGTTCGACTCCGCGCTGCAGCAGCCGCCGATCGTGTCGTGGAAGCCCACCGTGTCCTCGACGATCGTGAAAAGCGGATTGCCCATGTCGGAGTAGAGCTTGCTGCCCTTCTCCAACCACAGCCTGCCGCCGATCTTCATCGTGTCGGCGGCGTTGTAGCGCTCGGAGGGATTGTCGGCGTTATAGCAGAGGAAATCGACCGCCTGACGCCCCTCCAAATCGATCAGTCGCAGCCGCTCGCCCTTCGCCAGAACGCGACCCCAGGGCTGGCCCGGCGCGACGACCACGTCCTCCAGCACCGCGCCGGGCAACCGGAGAGCGGCGCGCTTGGCCATGGCTTCAGGGCTTGGAGGCGAGCGAAGGCAGCGACTGCTTGAGCGCGCGCTGGTAGAGGTCGGGATGGCGGAGCAGCGCGCGGGCTACCTGGACGTCGGCATCGGCGTTGGCGCCCGCCTGGTACGGGCAAACCTTATGCAGGTCATCCTTGCCGTTCTCGGCGAAAGCGTCGGCCGAGCGGCGCTGGGTCAGGTCGACCGTGCCGCGCAGCTGGCCCTGCTCGATGGCCTCGGCAATTCCCTGCGTGCCCGGAAGCGCCGGGCTGGTGCAGATCATCGGGAAGACGCCGAGCCGGTTGATCGAGTAGCCCGAGGGCGCATGGAAATGCGCCCAGGTGAGCGTCAGCTCGCCGTCGTTCGGCATGCGGATCACGGTCTGCACCGAGCCTTTGCCGAAGGTGGAGGTGCCCACAAGCACGGCGCGGCCACGGTCCTGCAGCGCGCCGGCGACGATCTCGGCGGCCGAGGCGGAGGAACCGTTGATCAGCGCCACCACCGGGATGTTCTTCGCCGCGTCCCGGCCGGTGGCGTTGAAGAGCTGCGTGGAATCGGGATGGCGGCCGCGCGTCGAGACGATCTGGCCGCTGGTCAGGAACAGGTCGGAGACGACCACCGCCTGGTCCAAAAGCCCGCCCGGGTTGTTGCGCAGGTCCAGAACGATGCCCGAAACCTTGCCGTTCTTGCCGTTGCGCAGCCCCTCCAGAATCCCCGACAGGCTGACGCCGGTGTCGTGGTTGAAGCTCGAGATCTTGATCTCGGCGATGTCGTCGTTCTTGGTCAGCGTGACCGTCGGCGGGACGATCAGCGCGCGCTTGATGTCGAACTTCAACGGCTGGGGCGCACCCTCGCGCTCGATCTCCAGCACGATCGAAGAGCCGACCTTGCCGCGCATCAGCGCCACGACGTCCTTGAGCTCCATGCCGCTGGTCGGCCGGCTGGCCACGCGGACTATCTTGTCGTTCGCCTTGATGCCGGCCTTGTCGGCCGGCGTATTGGGCAGCACCGACTGCACCAGGATGGCGCCGTTGTCGCTGTCGAGACGGATGCCGATGCCCCCGAAGCCTTCGCGCGACGCGCGGTTCTCGCGCGCAGCATCGGCGCCGGCGTAGCGCGAGTACTTGTCGAGCCCGGCCAGGCCGGCGTCGAAAACGGCCTGGTAGAGCTTCTCCGCGCTTTCGGCATTGATCGGGTAGGAGTGCGCGCGCGCCGCGCCGACCGCGCGCGCCATCAGGTCGGCCCAGCCGCCGGGGCTGTCGTCGTTGGGCGCGCTGAAGTCCGCGACCGCGGCGTTGGCGACGCTAAGCGCGATACGCCCGTTGCGCCGCTCGATGGCGAAGGACGGGTCGATCGTGGCGAGACCCTTCAGGCTGTCGGTCGCGAAGTCGGCGAGGTTGATCTTGCGGATATAGACCGATGCGAGGTTGTCGAGCCCGGTCGCGAACACCTTGCGCGCCGTATCCTGCGCGAAACTGTTGTCGGCTTGCGCGCCGGCCGGGGCCACAGCGAGCCAGAGTCCGAGGACCGCGGCAGCCGCAACCGTAAGCATCCTTGCCGTGGGGCCGGGCATGCGGGTGCGGTATGTAGCGTCTTTCAGCAATTCCGAACGTTCAATGCCCATTGCACGCCGATTACGGCTCCCTTGATCCGAGGCAACAGCGCCAAGCTTAGCCCCAATGTCAGCGGCACCCACAACGCCAAGTGCACCCAGGTTTCAGGATGCAAGCACTGTTCCAGGATCAACATGGACGGAACGATGACGTGCCCCACCGCGAAGATCGTGAAATAGGCGGGCGCGTCGTCCGCCCGGTACGGCGCAAACTCTAGGCCGCAGCGGTTACAACTCCGTTGCGGCGTGACGTAGCCGCTGAAAAGCCCACCCTCGCCGCAGCAGGGACAGGCACGGCGCAACCCCCGGAAAAGGCTGGTAAACCAGCGAATCCCACCACCACCGGCTGCATCCACACCAGGCGCGCGCCGGGCCTGATCGACGTTGATCACCATTGCGTCAAATAGTTAGCGTCAAGCCCAAGGGCTGTAAAGACGCCGGGCGCATGCGCTGACGTCGCATCCGCACTACCGTCGACGCCGGGGTCGCTGGGCGCCGCCCCTGGGATGCTGCGCCGGGCGGTTGCGCTGCCGGTGCGACGGAAGGCCCGGCCGCCCGCCTACCGGTTGAGCAGCTTCCGCGGTTTGATCGCCCTCCAGGAGTTCGAACAGCATGCCCCCGGTCACCGCATCGGCCTCCCGCAGCCGCACTTCCACCTTTTCCCCCAGCCGGTACTCGCGTCCATGCGTCCGGCCGACCAGCCGATGGCTGCGTTCGTCATGGTCGTAGTAGTCGCGCGGCAGGGTCGAGATCGGGACCAGCCCGTCGGCGCCGGTTTCCGCAAGGGTGACGAACAAGCCGAAGCGCGTGACGCCGCTGATCCGGGCCGAGAAGCTCTCGCCGACCCGCGCGGCGAGGAAACTTGCGACGTAGCGATCGGCCGCGTCGCGCTCGGCCGAAACCGCGCGGCGCTCGCAGCGCGACAGGTCGTCGCCCAGCGCCACAAAGTCTTCGGGCCGGGCGGGGTCCAGGCCGCCGTCGCCCAGACCTAGCCCGGCGATCAGCGCGCGGTGCACCAGAAGGTCGGCGTAGCGCCGGATCGGCGAGGTGAAATGCGCATAGCGTCGCAGCGCCAGGCCGAAATGGCCGATATTGTCGGGGCTATATACCGCCAGCGCCTGCGAGCGTAACACGATCTCGTGGACGAGCAGTTCTTCCGGCCGCCCTTTCGCCTGGGCCAGGATCTGGGTGAACTGGATCGGCTTCAGCACCTGACCCTTGGCCAGGCGGTAACCAAGCCCGGCCAGGAACTCGCGCACCGCCTCGGCCTTCTCCTGTGTCGGCGCGTCGTGCACGCGGTACATGCAGGGCTGGCGCACGCGTTCCAGGGTCTCGGCGGCCGCGACATTGGCCGCGATCATCAGTTCCTCGATGACGCGGTGGCTGTCCAGACGCTGGCGGCGCTCGATCGCCGTTACGCGACCCATCTCGTCCAGAACCGCCCTGCGCTCGGGCACGTCGAGGTCAAGCGTGCCGCGCCGCTCGCGATCGCGCAGCAGCGCCTGGAACACGCCGTAGAGCGGGCGGATCACGGGGGCGAGCAGCGCGTCGGCTGCGGGGTCGCCGCGGCCCTCGATCGCGCCCTGCACCTGCTCGTAGGTCAGTCGTGCGGCCGAGCGCATCAGCCCGCGCACGAAGCGGTGCCCGCGTCGCTCCAGCTCCCGGTCCAACTCGTCCAGCAGCAGATTGGAAAGTAGCGGCGAAAGGGGTCCGCCCTGCGGCGTACCTTCCTCCGTCGGTCCCACCAGCCCGTTCTCCATCACCCCGCCGTTCAGAAACCCCCTGATCAGTTCCAGCATCCGCTTGTCGCTGACCCGCTTGGCTATCCGCCCCATCAGTATATCGTGGTTAACCCGG
>CAYMTM010000218.1:0-7518 GCA_964393375.1 uncultured Rhodospirillaceae bacterium | reverse complement strand
GAGACGATCTCCTTCTGGATCACGACGGTGAGGATCAGGACCGGCAGGGTGACGATCAGGGCCGCGGCCGCCAGCGGCCCCCAGGCCACCTGCTCGAAGGTCAGCACGTTGTAGACGGCGACCGGAAGCGTGCGCGTCTCGCGCCCCGCAAGCACCGCGCCGAAGATGAAGTTGTTCCACGAGAAGATGAAGCTGAGGATCGCGCCCACCACGATGCCCGGGCGCGCCAGGGGAAGCGCCACGTGGCGGAAGGCCTGCCAGGTGGTGCAGCCGTCGATCAGCGCCGCCTCCTCGAGGTCGGCCGGCAGGGTCTCGAAGAAGCTGATCATCACGTAGACCACGATCGGCACGGTGATCACCAGGTGGATGATGACCATCGGCCACAGCGTGCCGACCAGGCCCAGGAACTGGAACAGGATGTAGAGCGGGATGAGGAAGCTCAGGCCCGGCGTCATGCGCGCGATCAGGGTCAGGACCGCCAGCCGCCAGGCCTGGGCCTTGGCGATGCCGTAGCCCGCCGGCACGCCGACCGCGAGCGCGACCAAGGTCGACAGGCCCGAGACCACGACCGAGTTCCACAGATAGCGCCCGAACGGGCTGTTCTCGAACACCGTCACGTAGTTCCTGAGCGTGAATTCGCTCGGCAGGAACACCGGCGGGTATTCCATGTTCTCGAGCTCGCTCTTCATCGACAGCGAGAGCATCCACAGGATCACCAGCGCCGCCGGCGAGACGACCAGCAGCACCGCCAGCGCCAGCATCGCGCGGTCGAACAGGCGCTTGAGGCTGTATCTCAGGTCCATTTCGCCCTCTGGCGCAGATAGAGCAGCAGCAGGGACAGCATCACGACCAGCACGAAGAACACCACCACCACGGCCGAGGCGTAGCCGATGTTGTAGAAGGCGAAGGCCTGGAGATAGAGGAAGATGTTGATCGTCTCCGACGCCGTGCCCGGCCCGCCCTGGGTGATGACGTAGATCGTATCGAAGGTCTTGAGCGCGTCGATCGTGCGGATCACGGCCGCCACCACGATGAACGGCATGATCAGCGGAAGCGTGATGTAGCGGAACATCTGCAGCTTCGAGGCACCGTCGATCACCGCCGATTCGTAAGGCTCGGTCGGCGCGGCGGCGAGCCCGCCCAGTACGATCAGCATCACCAGCGGCGTCCAGTGCCAGATCTCCACCAGCACCAGGCTGGAGATCACCGTGTTGGGCGAATAGACCCAGCTGTGCGGCGGGATGCCGACGAGGCTGAGGAGATAGTTCAAGACGCCGAGCTGGGGATGGAACATCATGGTCCACACCAGCGCGACCGCCACCGGCGTGGCCATCATCGGCAGGATGAAGATAGTCCGCAGCAGGCCGCGGAACGGGAACTCGCGGTGGAAGACCAGCGCCGCAAGGGTGCCGAAGGCGAGCGGCAGCACGACCGCTAGGGCGGTGAAATAGAGCGTGTGCCCGATCGATTCCTGGAATCGCGTGTCCACCAGCAGCTTGGCGTAGTTGGCAAGCCCCACGAACTCGCGCGCCGAGCCGACCTTCCACTCGTGCACGCTCATGTAGAGCGTGAACAGCCAGGGGAAGACGATCACCAGCAAGATGATCGCCAGCGCCGGGTAGATGAAGCGGTAGTATTGCCGCTTGCGGTCGATCGCGCCGGCGGCGGCGGCCGCCTCCGGCGCGGCCGCCGCGACGGCCGGGGACAGCGCCCGCGCCTGGCCGTCCATCGGCCCTCGCCTAGGCCTTCTCGCTCTTCTCCAGCACCGGCTGGAACTGCTCGGTCGCCTTCTTCAGTTCCGTCGCCGGATCGGCGCCGCCGATCGTGTTGGTCAGCCCCACGCCGAAAACGTCGCGGAACTCGGTGACCGGCACGATCTCGGGCAGACCCGGCCGGCCGATGTTCAGCGACTCGGTCATGCAGTCCAGCCACTCGCGCGGCAGCTTGATGCTGGCCACGGTCTCCTTGTCGACATAGGCCGACTTGCGGCATGGCGAGCCGCCGCCCGATTGCAGCAGGCGGGCCTGCATCGCCTTGTTGGTGGCCCACTGGCAGTAGAGGTAGGCGGCCTCCTTCCTCTTGCTGAAGGCCGACACGCCCATGCCGTCGCCGAAGGTGGCGGAATGCCGCGCCTTCGGCCCCTTGGGCATGACGCCGTAGCCGACCTTGCCGACGATCTTGGACTTGGTGGGATCCTCCAGCGGCGGGGCGAAGCCGATCCCGTCCAGCCACATCGCCGCGCGGCCCTGCATGAAGGAGGCCTGGCATTCGTACCAGTTGTAGCCGACGGTGCCGGGCGCGGCGTAGTCCTTGTTCATCTTCTGGTACAGCGCAGCGGCCGCCACCGCCTCGGGCGTGGTGGTCTGCAACGCCAGGGTCTTGGGATGCACCGGGTCCATGTCGTGGCCGAGCATGAAGCTGGTCCACACCGGCACGTTGGCGTTCTTGAGGCCCCGCGAGGTCCAGCCGTACACGCCCGCCGTCTTGTCGGTCATCTTGGCCGCCGTGTCGACCATCTCGTCGAAGGTCTGCGGGAACTTCATGCCCTTGGCGGCGAACAGCTCCTTGTTCCAGTAGATCATCCAGTAGTCGATGTTGAGCGGCAGCGTGTCCATCCGCCCGTCGGCCTGGGTGGCCCAGCGCAGCCCCGCCTCGCCGAAATCGCCGAAATCGTAGTCGGGCGCCGTCAGCTGGGCGTCGTTCAGCAGCGGCTTCATGTCGACCAGCCATTTCGACTTGCCGACCAGGCGCTTCTGCACGTGCCAAGCGACCATCTGGACGTCGAAGCTGGGATTGCCCGAGTTGAACTCGATCACCAGCTTCTGGCGGTGCTGCTGCTCGGGAATCTGCTCGAAGCCGACGGTGATCCCGGTCAGGTCCTCGAACTCCTTCTGGAACTTCTGCAGCACGTCGCCGCGCGGGGATTTCGCCACCGCCACCTCGATCTTCTGGCCCTGGAACCGCTTCCAGTTGAAGGCCCCGGTCTGGCTGTAGGCGGTGACCGTGTTCAGGAAGGGCGCGGCCAAGCCGCCCACAGCGGCGGCGGAGCCCTTGAGCACGGTGCGGCGCCCGAGGCTGGACGGGCGCATGCTGTTCCTGGTCACGATGGTCCTCCCAATATGCGTTGGCCGATCGGCGTTGCTTGTCAGGGCGCGGCGAGGCCGCCGCTTTGAAGGGCAATGCTACAGGACGCCATGCGCGGCTGACAATGCCACCTTGCGCGGCATTCGCCGCGTTTTGCGCGCTTCCAGGTTGACTCGCCTTCGGCCGGTGTTGTTGAGTTCCCGCCATGCACGACAATGCCCCATCGGCCGACTGGTCCCTGGCGAAATTCGGGGTGGGCCAGCCGGTTCCGCGCGGCGAGGATCCGCTGCTGCTGCGCGGCCAGGGCCGCTACACCGACGACGTCAACCTGGCCGGCCAGGCCTATGCGGTGATGGTGCGCAGCCCCTACGCGCATGGGATCATCCGACGCATCGACACCGCCGCCGCACGCGCCATGCCCGGCGTGCTGGCGGTCGTTACCGGCGCCGAGCTGAAGGCGGCCGGGTTCGGGCTGATCAAGCCCGGCGCCTCGTTCAACAACCGCGACGGCACGCCGATGAAGGTGCCGCCGCGCCCGTCGCTCACCACCGACCGCGTGCGCCACGTCGGCGACGCGGTGGCCTGCGTGATCGCCGCGACGGCGTTCCAGGCCCGCGACGCGGCCGAGGCCGTGACGCTGGAGATCGACCCGCTGCCCGCCGTCACCGAGGCGCGCGCGGCCGCCCAGCCGGGCGCGCCGCAGATCCACGACGGCGCGCCGGGCAATATCTGCCTGGACTACCACTACGGCGACGCGGAGAAGACCGCGGCCGCCTTCGCCGCCGCCGCCCATATCGTGCGCCTGCCGATCATCAACCAGCGCCTGGTCGCCAACCCGATCGAGCCGCGCGCCGCGCTGGCGGCGTACGACGCCGCCTCGGCGCGCTGGACCCTGCACACCTGCAGCCAGGGCGTGTTCGGCATGCGCAACAACGTGGCGAACGAGCTCCTGGGCGTGGCGCCGGAGAAGGTGCGTGTGCTGACCGGCAATGTCGGCGGCTCGTTCGGCATGAAATCGGCGCTCTATTCCGAGTACGGCTGCCTGCTCTACGCCGCGCGCGCGCTCGGCCGGCCGGTCAAGTGGACCGACGACCGCTCGGGCAGCTTCCTTTCCGACCAGCACGGGCGCGATCACGATCTCCTGGCCGAGCTGGCGCTCGACAAGGACGGGAAATTCCTGGCCGTGCGCGTTTCCGGCTACGCCAACATGGGCGCCTATCTCGGCAATTTCGGCGTGCTGATCGGCTCGCTCAACATCGTCAAGAACACGGTGGGCGGCTACGCCACGCCGCTGATCGAGGTCGCGACCAAGTGCGTGTTCACCAACACCACGCCGGTCGGACCCTATCGCGGCGCCGGGCGGCCCGAATCGAACTACTACATGGAGCGGCTGGTGGACGCCGCCACCGCCCAGACCGGCATCGACAGGATCGAGCTGCGCAAGCGCAACCACATCAGGCCCGACCAGCTCCCCTACAAGGCCGCCTCGGGCATGACCTACGACTCCGGCGAGTTCTCCGCCCTGCTCGACCATGCGCTCGCCGCCGCCGACTGGCGCAGCTACGGCCGGCGCCAGGAGGATAGCCTCGCGCGCGGGCGGCTGCGCGGGCGCGGCATCGGCGGCTTCCTGGAAGTGACCGGCGCGCCGTCGAAGGAGATGGCCGGCATCCGCTTCGAGGCGGACGGCACGGTCACGATCGTCACCGGCACGCTCGACTACGGCCAGGGCCACCTGACGCCGCTGGCGCAGGTGCTGTTCGGCAAGCTCGGCATCCCGGTCGACCGCGTGCGGCTGGTGCAGGGCGACAGCGACCGGCTCATCGCCGGCGGCGGCACCGGCGGCTCGCGCTCGATCATGATGAGCGGCGCGGCGGTGCTGGCGGCATCGGACAAGGTGATCGAGCAGGGAAAGGCGATCGCGGCCCACGCGCTCGAGGCCGCCGTGGCGGACATCGAGTTCGCGCACGGGCGCTTCACCATCGCCGGCACCGACCGCTCGATCGGCGTGCTGGAGCTGGCCGAACGCCTGCGCCAGGGGATGAAGCTGCCGCCCGATGCGCCCAAGTCGCTGGACGCCGAGCTGGTGATCGACGGCACGCCCTCGGCCTTTCCCAACGGCTGCCACATCTGCGAGGTCGAGGTCGACCCCGAAACCGGCAAGGTCGAGGTCGTGCGCTACAGTTCGACCAACGACTTCGGCAACCTGGTCAATCCGCTCCTGGTCGCGGGCCAGGTGCATGGCGGCGTGGTGCAGGGCATCGGCCAGGCGCTGATGGAAGCGGCGCGCTACGACGAAGGCGGCCAGCTTCTGACCGGGTCCTTCATGGACTATGCGCTGCCGCGCGCTTCGGACGTGCCTTCCATCGCCTTCCACAGCCATCCCGTGCCGGCCAAGACCAACCCGCTGGGCGCCAAGGGCTGCGGCGAGGCGGGCTGCGCCGGCGCGCTGCCCGCCGTCATGAACGCCGTGGTCGACGCATTGTCCGTCTACGGCATCCGGCATATCGACATGCCGGCCACGCCCGAGCGGGTGTGGCAGGCGATCCAGGCGGCCAAGGCCGCGCGGCGCAAGCCATGAAGCAGCGCCGCCTGGGCAAGGACGGGCCGCAAGTCTCGGCCATCGGGCTGGGCTGCATGGGCATGTCGATCGCCTACGGCACGTTCGACGACAACGAGTCGATCGCGACCATCCACCGGGCGATCGAGCTGGGCGTCAGCTTCCTCGACACCTCCGACATGTACGGCAACGGCAGGAACGAGGAGCTGATCGCCAAGGCGCTCGAGGGCAAGCGCGACAAGGTGTTCCTGGCGACCAAGTTCGGCAATCTGCGCACCGCCGGCTCGGACCGCACGGTCGACGGAAGGCCCGACATGGTGCCGAAATACTGCGAGGGCAGCCTGAAGCGCCTGGGCGTCGAGGCGATCGACCTCTACTACCAGCACCGCGTCGATCCCAGCGTGCCGATCGAGGAGACGGTGGGCGCCATGAAGCGCCTGGTCGAGCAGGGCAAGGTGCGCCACCTGGGCCTGTCCGAGGCGGCGCCGCAGACCATCCGCCGCGCCCACAAGGTCCATCCGATCGCGGCGCTGCAGAGCGAGTATTCGCTGTGGACGCGCGACCTGGAGACGGACGTGCTGCCGACCTGCCGCGAACTCGGCATCGCCTTCGTGGCCTACGCGCCGCTCGGCCGCGGGTTCCTGAGCGCCACGATCAGGGACCAGTCGGCGCTGGTCGCGCAGGACCGAAGGCGCGAGCATCCGCGCTTCGCGCCCGAGAACCTGGCGAAGAACGCCAAGCTGCTGGGGCCGCTGGAGACCGCGGCGAAACGCCTGGGCGCCACGCCGGCGCAGGTGGCGCTGGCCTGGGTGCTGGCGCAGGGGCGCGACATCGTGCCGATCCCCGGCACCAAGCGGCGCAGCTACCTGGAGATGAACGCCGCCGCCGTCGACCTGCACCTGTCGCCCGACGAGCTGGTGCTGCTCGACAGGGCATTTCCGCGCGGCGTCACTGCGGGCACGCGCTATCCCGAGGGCGGGATGAAGGCGATCGGCCTGTAGCGCCGCCTCACGCCACCCACGACCACAGCGCCGCGGCGATGTAGTAGCAGCCCAGCGCCAGCACGATCCGTCGCGTCCACCAGTAGAACTGCTTGTCGGTCATGCGGTGCAGCACCGGCGCCGCCGCCGACGACCCGGCGAAGGCGGCAAGCGGCGCCAGGACCGCCAGCCCCCACCATTCCGGATCAAGCCCGTGGCCGGCCAGCGCGCCGAAATAGGCGATCTTGACCAGGTGCGAGACGCACTGCATCGCCGCCTTGGTGGCGATCGTCACGCGCCGGTCGAGCCCGCTGCGCACGAAGAACTGGTCGAGGAACGGGCCCGAAACGCCGGCCATCAGCATCAGCGCCGTACCCATGATGCCGGTCAGGTAGGCGACGCCCGGCTGGGTCATGCTGGGCGCCCAGCGGTCGGGCACGAAGAACAGGATCACGGTCGACACGCCCAGCAGGAACAGCACCAGCGTCTTCGACGGCACGTAGCGCACGAGCGAGAAGAGCGCGAGGCATGCGAGGCTGGTCAGCGAGAACTTCAGCAGCACGTCCAGCGCCAGGTGCCGGCGCCAGAAGAACACGCGCGAGGCGTTCGAGACGAACTGCGCCACGCCGTGCACGATCATCGCCTGCGAGACGGGCAGCAGCCAGACCAGTCCGCCCATCAGGATCAGCCCGCCGGCCACGCCGAAGATGCCCGAGACGAACGACGTCGCGGCGACGAGGGAAAGGACCAGGGCGGTGGTTGCGAGCATGGGCGAAAGCGGCGGCGGCGCCGGGCGCCGGGCGGACACGTTTCATTGACAACGAGCGACCCTACTCCGAATACTAGGAGCCCGTCCAGATAGGGCTGGATTTGGGATTATTGGTGGCGGGCGGGAGG
>CAYMTM010000217.1:0-7526 GCA_964393375.1 uncultured Rhodospirillaceae bacterium | reverse complement strand
ACCTGTGCCACCGGGCCGAACACGACGCCGAACGCGGTGCCGCTGATGGCGGCGCCGACGACGAGACTGGCGAGATACATCAGCACTGGCGTCGCAGCCCACGCCATCATCAGCACGCCGCCGGCATAGGCGAGCCCGCTCAGCACTACCACCTTGCGCGTGCCGAAACGGTCGGCCAGCGCGCCGGCGATCGGCTGGCTGACGCCCCAGACCAGCGCCTGGATCGCCATCGCCAGCGAGAACACCTCGACCGGCCAGCCGTATTCATGGCTGATCGGCCGCAGAAACAGGCCGAAGCCGCCGCGCACGCCCATGTTGATGGCCAGCATCACGCAGGCGACGGACAGAACGAACGCCGGGGTACGCCACATGACGCGATCTTCCTTGCCAGGGCTGGGAAAACATGCATATACATGCTTATGCGCGCGCGCGTCAATCGCCCGATTGTCACCATGCCGCCACCGGCACAATCGCCGTCCGGGGCCGAGATTCCGGAATGCGTATGCGGCGCGCTGCGCATGGCTACCCGCGCCGTGACCCAGATCTACGACGACGCGATGCGCCCGTGCGGATTGCGCGTCACGCAATACGGCCTGCTGCTACGCATCCGGCGCCTCGAGCCGGTCAGCGCCGCCGCGCTGGAAGATGCCTTGCTGGCCGACCAGACCACGCTGGCGCGCGCGCTGAAGGTGCTGGAAGCGGACGGGCTGATCCGCCGTGCGCCGCACCCCGACAAGCGCATCAAGCGGATCGAGCTGACGGCCAAGGGACGCAAGCGCCTGGCCCAAGCGCACCGCCTATGGGCGGCAGCGCAGTCGCGCATGGTCGGTCTGATCGGCGCCGCCGCCTGGGACGACACGCGCCGGCGCCTGGGAAGGCTGTTGCAGGCGGCGCGGTCGACCTGACCGCCGGCCTAGCGCAGCACGCCGGCGCCTGCGAATCTGCCGCGCTCGCCCAGCGCCTCCTCGATCCTGAGCATCTCGTTCCATTTTGCCATGCGCTCGGATCGCGCGAACGAGCCGACCTTGAACTGGCCCACACCCCAGCCGACCGCCAGATGCGCGATCGTCACATCCTCGCTCTCGCCCGAGCGAGCCGACACGATCGCTCCCCATCCGGCCGCACGCGCGGCCTCCAGCGCCGCCCTTGCCTCGGTCAGCGTGCCGGCCTGGTTGGGCTTGATCAGCGCCGCCGTGCCGGCGCCCAGCGCGGCCATGGCGCGGATACGCGCAGCCGATGTGACGACCAGGTCGTCGGCCACGACCTGCACGCGTCCGCCGACGGCGCGGGTGAACCGGGCGAAGCCGTCCGGGTCGTCCTCCGCCATCGGGTCTTCGATCATGCGGATCGGGAAGCGTTCGACCCAGCGCAGCAGCGCCTCGCCCCAGCCGTCGCTGTCCATATCCCTGCCGTCGCGGGCCAAGCGATAGCGTCCGCCCTTGCCGAACTGCGAGGCGGCGATGTCGAGCGAGATCGCGACTTGGTCGCCGGGCGCATAGCCTGCGCGCTCGATCGCGCGCAGCAGCATGTCGAGCGCCTGCTCGTTGCCGTCGAATTCGGGCCAGTACCCGCCTTCGTCGGCGACGCCGCGCAGCCTTCCCTGCTCCTTCATCAACGCGCCGGCCGCGCGATAGACCTCGGCGGTCCAATCCAGCGCCTCGGCGAAGCTGCCGGCGCCGGGGCAGATCACCATGAAGTCCTGCACGTCAAGCCTGTTGCCGGCATGGGCACCGCCGCCGAAGATCTGGATCTCGGGCAGCGGCACGACCGCCGCCGCGTCGCCGGCCAGGTGACGCCATAGCTGCATGCCGCGCGCCGCCGCGGCCGCGTGCGCTGCCGCCATCGAGGTGGCGATCAGCGCGTTGCCGCCCAGCCGTCCTTTGTCGGGGGCGCCGTCCAGCGCGATCAGGCGACGGTCGAGCGTCTCCTGATCGGCGGCATCCATGCCGCGCAAAGCCGCGGCGATCTCGCCATTGACCGCGCCGACCGCGCCGCGCACGTCCAGCCCGCCGAAAGCGGCGCCGCCGTCGCGCCGGTCGACGGCTTCGCCCGTTCCCATCGACGCGCCCGCCGGGGCGATGGCGCGGCCCACGGCGCCGCCGGCCAGGCGGAGTTCTGCCTCCACGGTCGGCCGGCCGCGCGAATCCCAGACGCGCCGGCCTTTCACGGCGACGATGGTCGTGGCGTTCACGCCTGCAACTCCTTGCGCCAGGCCGCCGCGATTTCGCCGAGGCGTTGGACCGGTTCGCGCAACAGCGTCGCGGCGACCCGCCGCACACGGTCCTTGTCGCGCTCCGTCGTCAGGTACTCGACCGGCGACTTGCCGTCGACGCGGGCCAGGAACAGCCCGGGCAGCAGCCGCGCGGTGCGCGCTTCCATCCCGGCCGGGTCCTCCCAGTCGACCCCGCGCCGATAGGCGTCCGCCAGCGCCGCGAAACAGGCGAGAAACCGGTCGCGCGCGGCTTGCGTCCACAGGCATTTCAGCAGCAGGTGGTTGAGGCAGAATGCCAGGTCGAAGGCGGGATCGCCGTACCACGCGCATTCCGCGTCCAGGAACACCGGGCCGCGCGGGCCGACCAGGATGTTCTTCGGGCTGACGTCGCCATGCACCAGGGCGCGCTTGGTCGATGCCGTCGTTTCGGCGAGGGCCCGCAGGATCGGCGCGAGCGCTTCGTGCCTCTCCGCCGTCGCCAGCAGATAGGGCTCCAGGCGGATCGGCCAGAAGATACGATCGGTCGCGAAACCGCGCATCATCGCCTCGCGTCCCGCCGTCGCCGCGTGGATATGCGCCAGGCGCTCGCCGACCGCCCGCGCCACGGCCGTGTCGGCGATGCCGTCGCGCAGCTGCGTCTTCCACAACGGGAACTGGCCGGGATCGAGGAACTCCATCGCGAAGCATCCGCTCTCGGGGTCGTGGCCGACGAGCCGCGGCACCGCATCGCGCTCGATCGCGCCGGCGACGCGCATCCATTCGACCTCGTAGGCGTTGCGCTCGACAGGCGCGCGCCAGTCGGCTGCGACCTTGAGCCTCGGCAAGGCCCGCTTCACGCACGCAGGACCCGCCGGCAGATCGACGCGCCAGATGTCCGACGACACGCCGCCCCCGAGCGGCTCGGCGCGCAGCGCTTCGCCCGGCGAACGCAGCCGCATGCGCTCAAGTGTGGGCGCCAGCCAGTCCGGCACGCTCACGTAGGCTTGCCGCCAAGCTTGTCGCGCAATTCCTTCGCCCGCAGGCGCGCACCCGACAGGTAGGGATGCACCTTCAACGCCGCCTCGAACGCTTTCAGTGCGGCGGCGTCGCGGCCGAGCTGCAGGTTGATCAGCCCAAGCCCCGACAGGGCGCCGAAATGGTTCGGCTCCAGCGCCAGGGTGTGTTCGACGTCGACCACCGAGGCTGCGTAATCGCCCATGATATAGAGCACCGTCGCCCGCTTGTTCCAACCCTCGGCGAAATCAGGTGCGCGCTTCGTCACCTCGGTGAAGTACCCCAGGGCATCGTCCGGCCGGTCGGCCGACATCGCCTCGACGCCGCGGCGGTACAGGAACGCCACGTCGTCGTCCTCGATCTCGCCCCAGATCTGCCAGACCGCCGATTCCAGCAGCAGCGCTTCGCGCGGCGTCTTGGCTTGCCGAAGCTGCTCGAACAGCCCGGGCAGGCGCGAATCCTTCTGGTCGGCCTTGGCGGCGGCCGGCGGGAAGGCCGCGCAAAGGGCAACGACGGCGGCGAGAAGCAACTTGCGCGTCATGCCGCTCAATATGCTAGCTTCCCCCCGCTCTTGCCAAGCCGGCACGGCGCCGACCGCCGGGAACGGTTTTCGCCATGAACGCCAGAGTCTATTTTCCAGCGACCTATGCCGCCGGGCGCGAGCGCTTCCGCGCGCTCGCGCGCGGGGCCGGCGGCGCGTTGCATGTCGTGCCGCATCCGGGCCAGGGGCCGGACGGCGGCGATCTCAGCGTCGACGTCGCCTGGTTCGGGCCCGCCGATGCGCCGCGCGCGCTGCTGCTGAATTCCGCCACCCACGGGGTCGAGGGCTATTGCGGCTCGGGCTGCCAGGCCGGATGGCTGGCCGGCGGCGGGCCGGCCCGCCTGCCGCCGGGCGTCGGCGCCCTCGTGATCCACGCGATCAATCCCCATGGCTTCGCCTGGACCCGGCGCGTAACGGAAGACAACGTGGACCTGAACCGCAACTTCGTCGATTTCGATGCGCCGTTGCCCGAGAACCCGGGATACGATGCGATCGCCGCGGCGCTGGACCCGATGGAATGGACCCAAGAGGCACAGGCCGCAAGCGACAAGGTGCTGCTGGACTATGCCAGCCGGCACGGCGATTTCGCGCTTCAGGGCGCGCTCCAGCGCGGTCAATACCGCCATCCCGGCGGCATCTTCTTCGGCGGCACCGCGCCCACTTGGTCGCGCCGCACTTTCCTCGAGCTTGTCGAGCGGTATCTCGGCCACTGTCGCGCCGTCGGGTTCGTCGACCTGCATACCGGGCTTGGGCCCTACGGCTACGGCGAGCCGATCTGCATGCTGCCGCCGAACACGCCGGGACATGCACGCGCACGGGCCTGGTATGGCAAGGACCTGACGACGCCCGAGGGCGGCGACTCGCGTTCGGCGGTGGTCGTGGGCACGCTTGGCCATGGGCTGCTGCGCCGCCTCAAGGACGTCGAGCTGACGACCATGGCGCTGGAGTTCGGCACCCAGCCCGTGCGGGACGTCATGCTGGCGCTGCGCGCCGACAACTGGCTGCACCGCCACGGGGTCGTCGGCTCGCCGCAGGGCCGCGCCATCAAGCGCCAGATGCGCGAGGCCTTCTATCCGGACCGCGACGATTGGAAAGAGAAGGTGCTGGCGCGGGCGATCGCCATGATCGACCGCATCGTGGCGGGGCTGGCGCAGGCATGACCGGCCGGGCTTCGCTCGGGCTAATCGGCGTCGGCACGATGGGCGGTGCGCTCGCGAGAAGCCTGGCGGAGCGCAGCCATCGCGTCGCCGTCTATGACCGCGATCCGGCGAAAGCCGGCACCTTGGCAACGGCCGTACCGGCGATCGAGGCGGCGGCGGATTTGAGCGAACTTGTCCGCTCTCTTGCTCGCCCGCGCGTTACGTTGTTGATGGTCAATGCCGGCAAGCCGGTGGACGACGTGCTGGATGAACTCGCGCCGCTGCTCGAGCGGGGCGATGCGGTGCTCGACGGCGGCAACTCGCACTATCGCGACACCGAGCGCCGGGCGGAAGCGCTTTCCAGGCGCGGGATCGACTACCTCGGCGTCGGCATCTCGGGCGGCGAGGAGGGGGCGCGCCACGGTGCCGCGATCATGGTCGGCGGCGCGCGTGCCGCCTACGAGCGGGCGGCGCCGCTGCTGGGTGCGATCGCGGCGCGAAGCGGAGACGCGCCCTGCCTCGGCTGGTTCGGCGGCGCCGGGGCCGGGCATTTCGTCAAGATGGTGCACAACGGCATCGAATATGCCGTGATGCAGGCGATCGCCGAGACCTGGGTGGCGATGGAGCGCCTGCTCGGGCTGTCGCTCGAGGATTGCGCCAGCAGCGTTTCGGCCTGGCTCGACGGGCCGATGCGCTCCTACCTGCTGGAAATCACCGCCGAGCTTCTGGCGCGGCGCGACCCGCTGACCGGCCGGCCGGTGATGGATGTGATCAGCGACCGCGCGGGGCAGAAAGGCACCGGTCAATGGGCCTCGGCGGCGGCGCTCGAGCTCGGCGTGCCGGCGCCGACCCTGGCCGAGGCGGTGTTCGCGCGGCATTTGAGCGCGCTTGCCGACGAGCGGCGCGCCGCCGCCGAGGCGCGCGCGCCGCGCGAGGTGCTCGACATGCGCGCCGAACTCGATGCGGCGATCGCGCCCGCCCTGGACGCGGCGAGCTTGATCGCCTACGCGCAGGGCTTCGCCCTGATCGCGGCCGCGGCACGCCAATACGGCTGGCAGACGGACCTGGCGGAGGTCGCCCGCGTCTGGCGCGCGGGCTGCATCGTGCGGGCGCATTGCCTGGAGGCCATCGTCGCGGCGTTCGGCACGCAGCCCGCGCCGCCGACGCTGCTGATGGCGCCCGGCATCGCGGCGCGCCTTGCGGACGGTGCGACCGACTTGCGCCGCGTCGTTTCGTCGGGGGCGATGCACGGCGTCGCCATGCCGGCGCTGGCCTCGGCGCTCGCCTATTACGACGCGTATGGCGACCCGCGGCTATGGACCGTGCTGGTACAGGCCCAGCGCGACCGCTTCGGCCGGCACGGGTTCGAACGCACCGACCGGGCCGGCCGGTTCCATCTCGACGGCAGCCCTGCATGACGGGCGCAGGCGCGCCGATCGTCGTCGTGATGGGGGTGGCGGGCGCCGGCAAGACCACCGTGGGCAAACGCCTGGCGGACCTGCTTGGCGCGCCGTTCCACGAGGGCGACCAATTCCACCCGCCGGAAAACGTCGCGAAGATGTCGGGCGGCACGCCGCTCGACGATGCCGACCGCCTGCCCTGGCTTCGGGCCATCGCCGCCGCCATCGACCGCGCGCGAAGCGAAGGGCGGGGGATGGTCGTCGCCTGCTCGGCCTTGAAGCGCGCCTATCGCGACATCCTGATCGGCCCGCGCGCGGAAGTGCGGCTGGCCTATCTGCGCGGCACGCGCGATCTCATCCAGGCGCGCCTGCAGGCGCGGCGCGACCACTTCATGCCGCCGGCGCTGCTGCCCAGCCAGTTTGCGGCGCTCGAAGAGCCCGGGCCGGCGGAAAACCCGATCGTGGTCGACGTCACCGCGCCGCCCGACGCGTTGGCAACGGAGATTGCCCGGCGGATTCGCCATGGCGGCTAAACCGGCGGCGTGCGGTAGAGCACCTTGCCCGCGACCTTGATTTCGACATCCTGCAGATAGGGCTTGAACAGGGCCGGGTCGACCGTCATGCCCAGGCCCGGCGCGTCGGGCGCCCGGATCTCGCCCTCGGCGTCGCGCTCGATCCGGTTCTTGGTGATCGCCAGCGCGACCGGCTTCGATTCCAACGGGTACTCGCAGATGCGGTGGACCTTCAGCCCCGCGAAGGGCTGGATCGAGGCGCTGAGCGCGAGATGCGAGGTGAAGGTGTGGTTGACATAGATCACGCCTTTGTCGCGGGCGTAGTCCGCCACGCGCTTGGCCACGGTGATGCCGCCGATCCGTCCCGCGTCGATCTGCACATAGCCGATGCCGGCATGGTCGATCATGTGGCGCGCCATGTGGAAATTATGCGCACCCTCGCCGCCGGCGAGTTTCACTTTCGACTTGCGCGCCAAGGCGCGGTATTCGGCCAGCGCGCCCGAGACGAACGGTTCCTCGAGCCAGGTCGCTTTGACTTCCGCCAGCGCCTTCAGCCGCTTTTCGGCCGCGCGCAAATCCTCCACCCACACCGTGCCGGCATCCACCAGCAGCACGCCGTCCTTGCCCAGGCCTTCGCGCGCGGCATGAAGCTGGTCGATATCGGCCTTCACCGCGCCGGCGCCGAACGGGCCCCAGCCGAACTTGGCGGCGCGGAATCCTTTCGCCCGG
>CAYMTM010000216.1:0-7527 GCA_964393375.1 uncultured Rhodospirillaceae bacterium | reverse complement strand
AGATCGGCTTCCTGCTGTTCCTGCCTTTCCTGATCATCGACATGGTGATCGCCTCGATCCTGATGTCGATGGGCATGATGATGCTGCCGCCGGTCGTCATATCGTTGCCCTTCAAGCTGATCTTCTTCGTGCTGGTCGACGGCTGGTTCCTGGTCGCCGGCAGTCTGGTGCAGAGCTTCGGCACCGTCGGCGGCTAGCGAAGCGGCACGGCAATGACGGTGCTGGGGTCGACCGGAACGGGCGCTGCAGACGAAAACGCCGGAAGCACCGGCATGCTGGAGCGCCTGTGCTTTGCCGCCGCCGCCGCCTATGTCGCCTTCCTGGCGGGCTCGGCCATGACCGGGCACTGGCTGGTCGACGGCCAGGGGCGCGGCATCCCGACTGATTTCCTGAACGTTTGGGCGGCAGGGCGGCTGGTGCTCGCGGGCCAGCCGGCCGCCGCCTATGACTGGGCAATCCACGAGCGCATGGAATACGCCGGGGTCGGCTACGACTTCGGCGGTTACTATGGCTGGCATTACCCTCCGCCCTTCTTGTTCGCAGCGGCCGGGCTCGCCCTCCTGCCCTACGCAGCCGGGATGCTAGCCTGGATCGCGCTCACCCTGCCGCTCTATCTCGCCACGATCCGGCAGATCGTCGCCCAGCGGATCGGCTATCTTGCGGCCTTCGCCTTTCCCGCGACGCTGTGGAACGCGGCGGTCGGCCAGAACGGATTCCTGACGGCCGCGCTGTTCGGCTGCGGCCTCGCCTTGACCCAGCGCCGACCGCTGCTCGCCGGCCTCTGCTTCGGCCTGCTCACCTACAAGCCGCAGTTCGGCCTGCTCATCCCGATCGCCCTGGCTGCCGGCGCGCATTGGCGCGCGGTCGCGTCGGCCAGCGCGACCGCATGTCTGCTCTATCTCGCTTCGTGGCTCGCCTTTGGCAGCGATTCCTTCGTCGCCTTCTGGCAGTCGATCGCCCAGACCAACCAAGCCGTATTCGCCGAGGGACGCGCCCATCTCGACAAGATGCAGAGCACCTACGGGCTGCTGCGGTCCCTCGGCGTCCAATCAGACCGCGCTTGGCTCGCGCAAGGGATGGTGACCGCCGCCGGCGCGATCGCGGTCGCGGCGACGTGGCGGCGGCCGCTGCCCTTCGGGTTGAAAGCGGCTGCCCTGTCCGTCGGCGCCCTGCTCGCCTCGCCCTATGTCTACGTGTACGACCAGGTTCTGCTGGCCGTGCCGGTGGCGTTCCTGCTGCGCGCCCGACAGGACGACGCAATGCGGTCCATCGAATGGATCGCTCTCGCCGTAGCCGGCCTGCTGATCCTGACCTTCCCGGTCTGGGACCTGCCGACCGGGCTGTTCTCGGTCGCCATCGTTGCGATGCTGATCGGCCGCGACTTGGTCCGTCACATGACGGCAAATCCGCCGCCGAAGACCGCAACACAATAGAGCGATGCCGCGGGTGCCCGCGCCGGCAGCGGTCCGACCGGCCCCCGTTCGGAGCAATTCGTTACGAAATGCCTCAACCTCGTACATAGCGGTTTCTTAACCAGTCAGGCGCAGGATCGCCGCTGCCTCGCCGCTCAAGGACGCTTTCGCGCTCGTCGTGCGCGATCTCGACCTCCCGTTAGCCAAGTGGGCGGCGGTCGCGGAAGGCGGTTTTGATCATGGCCGGGAATCCGCTAATCGGGCCCGCCGAAGGCAGCAGGCGGGATTCGCCCGGCGCTGATCGACCTGGGCCGGCCGTCGCCGCGCGCTCGCTGGATCCCCAGGATTGGGAACGCTTCCGCACGCTCAGCCGCCAGGCCCTCGACGAAATGATCGCTTTCCTTGCCACGGTCGAGTCCCGGCCGGTGTGGCAGCCGATCCCGGACGGGATCCGGGCCGCATTCGCGCGCGAACTACCGAGAAACGAACGGGACCTCGGCGCCGTGCTCGACGACTTCCGCACCCTGATCGCGCCCTACGCCACCGGGAACCTGCATCCCCTGTTCATGGGCTGGGTGCACGGCGCCGGCACGCCTGCAGGCATGCTCGCCGAGATGCTGGCGGCGGGACTGAACGCGAATTGCGGCGGCCGCGACCATGTCGGCCTGGAAGTCGAGCGCCAGGTGGCCCGGTGGTGCGCCGAATTGTTCGGCTTCCCGCTGGATGCGTCCGGCATCTTCGTCACCGGCACGTCGATGGCAAATTTCCTCGGCCTGCTGGTCGCGCGCAACAAGGCGCTCGGCGACGGCATTCGCGCAAGCGGCCTTCGCAGCGCGCCGGCCCAGCTGGTCGCCTACACTTCCGCGCAGGCGCATGGCTGCATCGCCCAGGCGCTCGAGCTGGCGGGGATCGGTTCCGCGAATCTGCGCCTGGTAGCGGTCGACGAACGCGGCGCAATGCGCATCGACCGGCTCGACGCCGCAATCGCCGAGGACCGCCGGGCGGGCTGCCTGCCCTTCCTGGTCGTAGGCACCGCCGGCACGGTCAATACCGGCGCCATCGACGATCTCGCCCGCGTGGGCGACGTGGCGCGCGCGCACGCGCTCTGGTTCCATGTCGACGGTGCCTTCGGGGCACTGGCGGCGCTGTCGCCGCGCTTGCGGCCGCGCTTGAATGGGATCGAGCGGGCGGACTCGATCGCCTTCGACTTCCACAAATGGGCCCATGTTCCCTACGATGCGGGATTCCTGCTGGTGCGCGATGCGGACGCGCATCGGCGCTGCTTCGCCAATCCGGCGGCCTACCTCGCGCGCGCTCCGCGGGGCCTCGCAGCCGGCGACACCTGGCCGTGCGACCTGGGTCCCGACCTGTCGCGCGGGTTCCGGGCGCTGAAGACGTGGTTCACCTTCCAGACGCTCGGCGCCGACCGGATCGGCGCCTGCATCGAGCGCTGCTGCACGCTCGCACGGTATCTGGAACAGCGCCTGCGCGCCGCCGCGGTGTTCGAGATGGCGGCGCCCGTCAACCTGAACATCGTCTGCTGGCGGGTCAGGAACGCGGCGGACGACCGCGTCAACCAGGCGATCATGATCGACTTGCACGAGCGCGGCGCGGCCGTGCCTTCGCTGACCACGCTGGACGACCGGCCGGCGCTGCGCGCGGCGATCGTCAACCACCGTACCGAGGAGCGCCATATCGACGCCTTTCTCGAAGCGCTGCTGGAAAGCGCCCGGCGGCAGTTGGGCAACTTCGACGCTACGGCTTGTCCGAAAGGCCAATCAACTAGTTGATAGGCTTCGCCGCTGCGGGTTTGGCGGCCGGCTGCTGCGGTGCGCCGCCGGCGGCGGGACTGGTGCTGTTGAGGTATTGCTGGAAGCTCTGCACGTTTTCCAGCGCCTGGCGGACCTCGGCCAGGTCGCTGGGCGTGCCCGCGCCGTTGGCGATCAGGCGGAAGGCGCTGCGCAGGCTGGTTTGGTCCATCGCCTTGCCGTAGCGCTCGCGCAGGCCCGCCAGCGCCTTGGCGTCGCCGGCGAGCGAACTGGCGACCGCCGCATTCATGACGGTGCGTGCGGCCTCGTCCGAAGGCTTTTCGCCCGGCTTTGTCTCGGCCGGCAGCAGCCGCTCGGCGCGGCGCGCAGCGACCTTGGCCGCCTGCGGCCAGTCCGCCTGCTTCCAGTAGATGTCCTGACGCAGGCGGTCGGCGCCCTCGCTGTCGTCCTGGGCGATCAGGGCCAGCGCGTCCGCCGGCCTGTCCAACGCCAGCATCGCCTCGGCGCGCGTGCGCGCGCGCGCGCGTTTCAGCGGGTCCGGCGCGGTGTCGATGTTGCTCAGGTCGAGCGCCTCGACCGCCTGGGCGGGCTGGCCGTTCTGCAGCCGGATCGCCGCCAGCCGCGCGCCGGCCTCGGCCTTGGCGTCGCCGCTCAGGCGGTTCTTCACCAGGTCGTCGAGCAATTCCGCGGCGCGGTCGAGCAGGTCGATGCTGGCCAGCCGGTCGGCCAGGTTGCGGATCACGGCATCGCCCCTGGCGCCGCTGGGAGTCAGTTCGCGGTACTCGTCGTACAGCGCCAGCGCCTTCAGCGGCGGCATGGCTTCCGCCTCGCCGTCGACGAACAGCCGCGCGAAAGCCTTGCTCATGGCATCGGCCCCGCTGCGGGCCTGCGACGAATCCGGGAACAGGGTCGCCAGTTCGCGATAGATCGCCAGCCCCGCAGCATTGTTGCCCGCCTCCAGGTTCAACTGCCCCAACAGCTCCAGCACGCGGCGTTCCAGGTCGTCGCCCCGCCAGACATAGCGCAGTCTCTCCAGCCGCTCGATGGCGGCGGCGGGCTTCAGCGTCTTCGCCGCCAGCCCGTCCTCGATCAGCGCCATTTCCGCGCGCGGCCAAGCCGGCAGGTCCCGGCGGGCTACCAGGTCCGTCCACAACTTCACCGCGTCGCCGCGCTTGCCCAAGGCGGCCAGGATGCGGCCGCGCAGGAAATCGAGCTGGCCCCGGTGCGGCCCGTCCTTCGCCAGGCCCATCAGCGTGTCCGCCAGGCTGGAGGCGAGCTTTGGTTCCTTGGCAGCAAGCGCGGCCTCGATCGCCTTCAGCCCCATCTCCTGGCGGAGCGCCACCGGGTAGGTCTGGGGCGGCGCCCCGGCCGCGGCGAACAGCGCGTGGGCCTGGGCGAACTCGCCCCGCTGGGCGGCGGCCAAGCCGCGCCAGAGCTGGACTTCGCGGTTGTCGGCCAGGCGCGGATCGGCCAGCACAGCCTCCGCCTCCGCGCCGCGCCGCGCCATCGCCAACGTCGCGCCCTTCAGGGCGCGGAAGGTCGGCGTGGTCGCCTCCGCGTCGCCATCCGCCTCGATCCGCTCCAGCGTGCCGAGCGCGTCGGGGGGCATCAGATGGGCGAAGTAGAACTGCGCATTCTCGAGCCTGACGGTCGTGCGCTGCTCCGGCGGCGCATTGGCCAGGGCCAGGTTCAAGGCATGGCGGTTCTTGATGAACTCGGCCTCGCCGCCGCGCGCCCAGGCCGGGAAGTCGAAGACCTGCTGGTCGCGCACCAGGCGCGGGCCGGCAAGCGCGCCGGCGCCGAAGGTGGAATCGCCGCTGGAGGACAGCATCAAGCCGCCCGGCGCCCATAGCAGGACCGCGCCGGGCGCCGCCTCGACGCTCACCCGGTCGGCGACCGGCTCGATCGCGACGCCCTGCGCCGAGGGCAGCACGCGCAGCTCGGCGAACTCGCGCAGGCCGGCGACGCCCAGGCCGGGTATGGCGAGCGGCACGACGATCAGACGGTCGCCCACGTCCGGGTCCTTCAGCTTGAGCGGCTTGCCCGGCTGCTCGATGGCCAAGCTCAGCGCCGATTTGCCGTCGGGTCCCGGTTTCGGCTCGATCGCAATCGGCTTTTCCGGCTGCATCGGCTGGTGGCGCAGCTCGACTGTCCAGGTCGTTCCGTCGAGCGACAGCGACGGGTTGATGGCAGCCGGCGTAGTCAACCGCAGCACCGTCACCTCGTCCTCGCCGAGCTGCGATGCGCCGGACACGATGGTCGCGGGCGCGCGCTGCAGGCGCGCCAAGTCGAGCTTCGCGGGCCGGTCGAAGACGATCCAGATCTGCTCGGCGCGCCGGAACGCGGCGGCGCCCACCGGCTGCGACCAGGGGAAGCCGAGCGTCACCTTGCCGTCGCCGCTCTGCACGGCAACCGCGAGCGCCCCGTTCGGCGCCGGCGGGGCGGCCGGGGTCAGCCGGACCGGCGCTTCGGGCGCTGCGGCCGCAGATAGCGCGACGGGCGGCGCAGCCGCGACGGCGGGGGCCGGCGGTGCCGGCGGGGGCAGCGTGGCGGCAGGCGGCGGGGCGGCAGGCGGCGGGGCGGCGGGCGGCGGGGCGGCCGGTTTCGCTTCGGCCTTCGGTTCGGGCTTGGCGGCCGCAGCCTTCGGCTCGACGGCCGGCAGGATGTCGAGGATGTGGCGGTTGCCGTCCTGGGACTGCTTGAGCTGCGCCCTGTCGGCCAAGGTCAGGCTCAACGATGCGCCCGTCTTGTCGCCCGCGCTGTCGACGCCTTCGATCAGTTTCAGGGCGCGATCCTTCAGGTCGCCGAGGTCCAGCCGGCCCGGCGCATCGAACGTCAGGGTGACGTTGCGGCCGTTGTCCTGTCGCTGCGCCTTGACCGGCCGGCCCCAGTCGATTTCCAGCCGCGTGCCGAGGTCGGACTGGCCCAACTGCACCCGCGGGCCGACCATCGGCGCCGACTCCGGCGGCTTCGGTGCGGCGGCCTTCGGCATCGGCGGCTCCGGCTTGGCCGCTGTCGCCGCCGGCTTCCGCGCGGCCGGCCTCGGCGCCGCCGCTTTTGGTGGTTCCCGCGGCTGCCCGGACGGATCGAGCAGCTCGATCACGATGCGCGTGCCGGTCTGGCTGCTGCGGAAGGTCTGATCGCGGCGGAGCGCGAACACGGCGGTGCGCATGTCCGGCCGGATCGCCGCATCGAGCAGCAGGTTGGGCATCGCCCGGACGGCCGCATCCAGGTCGGCCTCGAACGGCCGCCCGAAGCGCACGATCAGGCTACCGTCGAACACCTCGGCGGAAAACGTCGTCGGCGTCGCCCAGTCGAAGGTCAGCGTCGACTTGCCGCCGTTGCCACTGACGGCAACGTGTTCCTGCGCGCGCGCCGGCAGCACCAGGAGGCCCAGCGCGACCAGCGCCAGGCCCGCAAGCCGCATCGCAGACCGGATCATCGCGCCCCTGCGCGCGGTGGACGCAAGACCAGCTCGACCTCGGCGCTGCCGGGCGGAGCGGGCTCGATCGCGCCCAGCACCGCCGAATCGCGCGGATACCCTGCCCGGCGGAATTCGTCGGCCAGGGCGATGCCGCGCGTCATTGCGCGGATCCAGTCGGGGCTGTCGGGCATCGTGCGCACGCGCACCACCAGATCGTTGTCCACCAGGCGAAGGCGTTCAGCCAGCAGCGCCGCCGCCGCCCGACCTCGCGCGGAGACGGCGTCGTTCTCCCAAACCCCGGGCGGCGGGCGGATCGCCAGGCCTTCCGCGGTGCGCGCGAGCGCGAACCCCGCAAGCCCGCGCTCGCTGGCGACCGTGTTCGCCAGCAGCGCCGTCATGTAGTCCACGTCGCGCTTCCCCGCAGCGGCGTCGCTCAGCGCGGAGGGGCGCGGGAACGGCCGCGGATCGAACGCGGTGATCGGGCGCAGCGCGCCGGCCAGGGAAGCGGAGAATTCGCGCCAGCGTTCGTTCTTGACGCTGGACATGGCGAACATCATGACGAAGAACGTCAGCAGCAGCAACATGCAATCGCTGAGCGTCAGCAGCCAGTTCCCGGTCAGCATGCTGCTGCCGTCGCGTCGCTGGCCTGTCTTGCCCCCCTGCATCGGACTCACGAACCCGGCCGCGAAGCGAGCGCGCGCGGCGGCGCCTCCGGCACAGCGATCGGCTGCGCCCGCAGCGGGCGGTTGGCGGTGCGCAGATCGAGCGCGACGACGCCCGGACGGCCGTGCTGCACGCCCACTGCAACCTCGCCGCGGCCGGTTTCGGCTTGGCCAAGTACCCGCGCCAGGCTGCGTACGCGCTCAAGGGCGAGGTTCCCGTCGCCGTCGAGCCCCAGCCTTACATCCAGCGAAAGCTCGAG
>CAYMTM010000215.1:0-7546 GCA_964393375.1 uncultured Rhodospirillaceae bacterium | reverse complement strand
AATCGAGCCCAGCGCCAAGCCGCGCGCCGGGCGCGTCGTTTCGTGTAGCGGGTCATAGCGCCGGCGGACCGGCTCCTGCGCCACGGCCGCCGCCACGCTCAGCGCGCCCAGGGCCGCAAGGCAGCCCTGCCAACCGAGTGCGCCCGTCAGCGCCGGGGCGATAAGGCCCAGGATCGCCATGCCGACCTGCCAGCCCGTGCTCTTCGCGGAGAAGACAAAGCTGCGGCGCTCGGGCGGCGTCACCCGGGTCAACAGCTGCATGCTGGCGGGCACTTCCGGCCCGGCGGCAAGCCCCATCAGCGCCGCGCCGAGCGCCGCGGACCAAAGCGCACCCCCCGCCACGCACCAGGCGCCCAGCGCGGTTGCGACCATCAAGAGCTGCAGCGTGCGGACCGGCGCCGCGCGCGCGAGCAGCCAGCCCGACCCCAGCGAGCCCAACATCGCGCCGCTCCACATCAGCGCGACATAGACGCCGAGCAGCGACGGCGGCACGCCCATGCCCGCAGCCATCGCCGGCGCCAGCACCGAGGCGGCGCCCACCGGCATCGCCATCGCGACCTGGTTGCCGAACGTGACGGCAAGCGCCGGCCCGACCGGCGGCGCCGACGCCATCAGGACGCCGGCCCCAGCAGAAAATCCCCATCGGGACGATGCGCCGCCAGGTTGCGCTTGGCGTGCGCGCGGTCGGCCACCGCGTAGCAATAGGCGCAACCCTGGGCGCAACTCTCGTAAGCGCCGATGTCGCGGCTTTCGTCGCACAGGCAGCCCGGCCGGTTGCCGCGGCGTCGGGCCGCCAGCGGGCGGCCGGCCACGGCCGACAGGCGGTCGGCGTCGATGCAGCGCGCCGCCGGCAGGTCCAGGCCCGGCTCGGTGCAGGCGGTCATCCGCATGCCGTGCTTGCCCGCGATCCCGGCCAGCTCCCCGAGAAAGCCGGCCAGCTCCCGGGGCGGCGCCGTGCGCGCGAACCCGCCCCCGTGCGCCGCGCGGTCTAGATTCCGCCTCGTCTTGCGGTAGTCGTCGGCGAGCGAGACGACCACTTCGTCGGTCGCGCCCGCCAGCGCCTCGGCCAGGCGCGCCACCTGGTCCAGATGCCAGGCCGGCGGCGTCAGGCTGGTGAACAGGATCGGATCGTAGCGCCACACCGCCGCCCGCGGCCCGTAGACTGCGGCCAGCGCGCGGAACTGGGCAACCGCGCGCGCGGCCGGCTGGACCGCCTCTTCGAGCGCCCGCGGATAGCCGGTGATCGTCATCTGCACGACGAAGGGGGCGCCCTGCCGCCCCAGCTCGGCAAGGCACGGCGCGAACGGCCCCGGATTGCGGGTCCAGAAAACGTAGCCCGCCACATCCTCCGGCCGCAGCGAGAGGGTCACGGGCTTGCCGCCATAGGGATTGCGGACCCGGCAGAACCCCGCCGCGAGCCTGTTCTGGAACCACCGGCCGTAATAGGCGGGAATGTCCGTCCGGTAACTGGCCGAAACGATCATGCGGAGGCCGCGTCAGCGCAAGGGCCGGGGCGGATCGGTCCGCTTCATCGCAGCCCGGGCCAGGAACTCGAACAGCACATACCCGACCGCCCCGATGACGATCAGCGCCAGGCCGACGAACTCCAGGACCGGCATGCCCATCGCCTCGCCTGGAACGCCAAGCCGGGGCGACAGGTAGTGCAGGAGCATCCCGGCGACGGCGTCGCCGACCGAGATCATCTGGATCAGCCGGAACGGCTTGGCGCGGGCCCGGGCGGCGGCGGGGTCGCCTGGCGGGTCGCTTTTGTAGAACAAGGGCATACTCAAGCATCCCCGGCCCTGCCGGCGCTGTCAAACCGGGCCCGGAAAGCCGCATCTGCGGCTTGCGCGGCCCGCCCGAGGCACCTATATGACCCCACGAGCAATGCGCCTTAGGGCCGCCGCTGGCATCGCCGGTCGGCGTTCCCGGGGCGGTTCGGATTGATGGACTTGGCATTTTGGGGACTGGGCGGGCGCCGAAGCGGGCCCGGCCGGATCCGCCACGGAGAGGAAAAGACATGAGCAAGGTAATCGGCATCGACCTCGGCACCACCAACTCCTGCGTCGCGGTGATGGAAGGCAAGGACTGGCGCGTGATCGAGAACGCGGAGGGCATGCGCACCACGCCCTCGCAGGTCGCCTTCACCGACTCGGGCGAGCGCCTGGTCGGCCAGGCCGCCAAGCGCCAGGCGGTGACCAACCCCGAGAACACGTTCTTCGCCATCAAGCGCCTGATCGGCCGGCGCTTCGACGACCCGATGACGAAGAAGGACATGGGCCTGGTGCCCTACAAGATCATCGCCGGCGACAACGGCGACGCCTGGGTGGAGTCGCGCGGCAAGAAATATTCGCCCTCGCAGATCAGCGCTTTCATCCTGATGAAGATGAAGGAGACTGCCGAGGCCTACTTGGGCGAGAAGGTGACCCAGGCGGTCATCACCGTTCCCGCCTATTTCAACGACGCGCAGCGCCAGGCGACCAAGGACGCCGGCAAGATCGCGGGCCTCGAGGTCCTGCGCATCATCAACGAGCCGACCGCCGCCGCGCTCGCCTATGGGCTTGAGAAGAAGAAGTCCGGCACCATCGCCGTCTACGATCTGGGCGGCGGCACGTTCGACATCTCGATCCTCGAGATCGGCGACGGCGTGTTCGAGGTGAAGTCCACCAACGGCGACACCTTCCTGGGCGGCGAGGACTTCGACAAGGAAATCCTCGACTACCTGGCCGACGAGTTCAAGAAGGAGAACGGCATCGACCTGCGCAACGACCGGCTGGCCTTGCAGCGGCTGAAGGAGGCCGCCGAGAAGGCCAAGATCGAGCTGTCGAGCGCGATGCAGACCGAGATCAACCTGCCGTTCATCACGGCCGACCAGACCGGGCCGAAGCATCTTGTGCGCAAGCTCAGCCGCGCGATGCTGGAGCAGCTGGTGGACAAGCTCATCCAGCGCACGATCGAGCCGTGCCGCCAGGCGCTGAAGGACGCCGGCGTCACCGCGGGCAAGATCGACGAGGTGGTGCTGGTGGGCGGCATGACCCGCATGCCCAAGGTGATCGAGACGGTCAAGCAGTTCTTCGGCCGCGACCCGCACCAGGGCGTCAACCCCGACGAGGTTGTGGCCGTCGGCGCCGCCATCCAGGGCGGCGTGTTGAAGGGCGACGTCAAGGACGTGCTGCTGCTCGACGTGACCCCGCTGTCCTTGGGCATCGAGACCCTGGGCGGAGTCTTCACGCGGCTGATCGACCGCAACACGACGATCCCGACGAAGAAGAGCAACGTCTTCTCGACCGCCGAGGACAACCAGACCGCGGTGACGATCCGCGTGTTCCAGGGCGAGCGCGAGATGGCGGCGGACAACAAGCTGCTGGGCCAGTTCGACCTGGTGGGCATCCCGCCGGCGCCGCGCGGCGTGCCGCAGGTCGAGGTGACGTTCGACATCGACGCCAACGGCATCGTCAACGTGTCGGCCAAGGACAAGGCCACGGGCAAGGAGCAGCAGATCCGCATCCAGGCCTCGGGCGGCTTGAGCGACGCCGACATCGAGCGGATGGTGAAGGACGCCGAGAAGCACGCCGCCGAGGACAAGAAGCGGCGCGAGGCCGTGGAGGCCAAGAACCACGCCGAGGCGATGATCCACACCAGCGAGAAGCAGCTGAAGGAATTCGGCGAGAAGATCGCGGCCGGCGACAAGAAGGCCGTGGAGGACGCGATCGCCGACCTGCGCGCGGCCCTGGGCTCGGACGACGCCGGCCAGATCAAGGCCAAGACCGACGCGCTGGCGCAGGCCTCGATGAAGATGGGCGAGGCGATGTACAAGGCCCAGGCGGCGAGCGCCGGCGGCGACGGCCCGAAGGGGCCGGAGGGCGGCGACGGTGCGGGTCCGGGCGCCGGCGCGGGCGGCGAGGGCGCGGGCGCGAAGAAGGACGAGAAGGTCGTCGACGCCGACTACGAGGAAGTCGACGAAAAGAAGCGCAACGCCAAGAACTAGACCCCAGGTCTGCGCGACGGCATCGACGGGGCCCTCATGTTGACTCCGCAAGAACATGAGGGCCTCGTCGTTCCGACGGCCGATCTCCCGCCGGTCCACGAAGACTGAACCGCCATGGCCAAGCAGGACTACTACGAGCTGCTGGGTGTCGAGCGCGGCGTCAGCCAGGAGGAGCTGAAGAAGGCCTACCGCAAGCTCGCCATGCAGTACCACCCCGACCGCAATCCTGGCGACAGCGCGGCCGAGCACCGCTTCAAGGAGATCAACGAGGCCTACGACGTCCTGAAGGACGACCAGCGTCGCGCGGCCTATGACCGTTTCGGTCACGCCGCGTTCGAGAACGGCGGCGGGCGCGGCGGCGCCGGCGATTTCAGCTTCGCGCAGGGCTTCGCCGACATCTTCGACGAGATGTTCGGCGACTTCATGGGCGGCGGGCGGCGCAGCGGGGCGAACCTGCGCGGCGCCGACTTGCGCTACAATATGGAGATCTCGCTGGAGGAGGCGTTCGCCGGCAAGCAGGCGACGATCCGCGTGCCCACCTCGGTGCTGTGCGAGGCCTGCAACGGATCGGGCGGCGAGAAGGGCGCCCAGCCTGCCAGCTGTCCCACCTGCCGCGGCCACGGCAAGGTGCGCGCCCAGCAGGGCTTCTTCACCATCGAGCGCACCTGCCCCACCTGCCACGGCGCGGGCCGCGTGATCCAGAACCCCTGCCGCCATTGCGACGGCACCGGGCGCACGCGCAAGGAGAAGACCCTGCAGGTCAACATCCCCGCCGGCGTCGAGGAAGGCACGCGCATCAGGCTTGCCGGCGAGGGCGAGGCCGGATTGCGCGGCGCGCCGGCGGGCGATCTCTACATTTTCCTGGCCATCCAGCCGCACCGCCTGTTCCAGCGCGACGGCGCCAACATTTTCTGCAAGGTGCCGCTGCCGATGACCACGGCCGCGCTCGGCGGCCAGATCGAGGTGCCCACGGTGGATGGCGGCCGCGCGCGCGTCAGCATCCCCGCCGGCACCCAGTCCGGCGCGCAGTTCCGCTTGCGCGGCAAGGGGATGAGCGTGCTGCGTTCCCCCTCGCGCGGCGACATGTTCATCGAGGCGGCGGTCGAGACGCCGGTCAACCTGACCAAGCGCCAGCAGGAGCTCCTGAGGGAATTCGAGGAGGCCGGCCCCAAGGGCCGCTCTACCAGCCCCGAGTCCGAGGGTTTCTTCGCCAAAGTGAAAGAGTTCTGGGACGACTTGACGGAGAAGTAGACCTTACGGAGACGCCGTGCGTCCCGCCACCTTCAGCACCGCCGCCCCCGCCACCGCCGAGAGGATCGAACCCGCCAGCACGCCGAGGCGGACCTGCACGGAATGCGCCGCGTCGTCGAAAGCCAGGCCGCCGATGAACAGGCTCATCGTGAAGCCGATGCCGCAGAGCAACGCCAGACCGTAGAGCTGCAGCCAGCTAGCGCCCTCGGGCATCCGGCCGAGCCCCGCCCTGATCGCAAGCCACAGCGCGCCCCATATTCCGATCTGTTTGCCGACGAACAGGCCGAGCAGGATGCCGAGCGTCACCGGCTCGGCCATGGCGGCGGGAGTAAGGCCCGCGAGCGGCACGCCGGCATTGGCGAAGGCGAAGGCCGGCAGCACCAGGAACGCGACCCAGGGATGCAAGGCGTGCTCAAGCCAGCGCAGCGGCGATTCCTCGCCCTGCGCTGCCGGCGCCAGCGGGATCGCGAAACCGGTGATGACGCCGGCAAGCGTGGCATGCACGCCCGATTTCAGCACGCACACCCACATCACCGCGCCGATCAGCAGGTAGGGCGTCACGGACCGCACGCCGGCGAGGTTCAAGACCATCAGCGCCAGGATGGCGACGCCGGCCAGCGACAACGAGTAGACCGACAACTCGGCGGTATAGAACACCGCGATCACCACGATTGCGCCCAGGTCGTCGATGATGGCGATCGCGGTCAGCAGCACCTTGAGGCTGGCCGGCGCGGCGCGGCCGAGCAGGCTCAAGACGCCCAGCGCAAATGCGATGTCGGTCGCCGTGGGTATCGCCCAGCCGCGCAGCGCCACCGCGTCGCCCCCGACGATCGCGATGTAGATCGCGGCCGGCGCCACCATGCCGCCCAGCGCGCCGATCACCGGCAGCGCCGCGGCGCGCAGGTCGCTGAGCTCGCCGTCCAAGAGCTCGCGCTTGATCTCGAGCCCGACCAGCAGGAAGAACACCGCCATCCAGCCGTCGTTGAGCCACAGCACCAGCGGCTTGCGGATTTCGAGCGTGCCCACGATCACCGCGCCGGGCAGGTCGTTGAACGCCTGGTAGAGCCAGGCCAGGGGCGAGTTGGCCAGGATCAGCGCCGCCATGGCCGCCAAGCCCAGCACGATGCCGCCGGCGGATTCCAGGCGCATGAAGTCGCGCAGGCCGGTCACGATCATGGCCGCACGTTGTCGCTATTGACGCGCCGGCGCAAGCCTGGACAATCACGGAGCGCAGGTCTGCCGGGGAAACGCCATGGAAAACGCTCTGAAAATCGGCATCGCCGGCGCGGCCGGACGGATGGGACAGATGCTGGCACGCGCGGTCGCGACGACCGAGGGCGCCGCGCTCGCGGGGGGATGCGAGGCGCCGGGCAACCCCGCGGTCGGCAAGGACCTGGGCGAGGTCGCGGGCATCGGCGCCAAGGGCGTAAGGATCACGGCGGAGCCCGTCCAGCTGTTCGCGGCATCCGACGCCGTGCTCGACTTCAGCGTACCGGCCGCGACGATCAAGCACGCGGCCATGGCGGCCGACCGCAAGGTCGTCCACGTGATCGGCACGACGGGACTTGAGCCGGCGCAGGTCAGCGAGCTGGAGGGATTCGCCCGCAAGACCGCGATCGTCTTCGCGCCCAATATGAGCGTGGGCGTCAACCTGCTGATGGCCTTGACCGAGCGCGTGGCCTCGATCCTGGGGCCGGAATGGGATATCGAGATCCTGGAGATCCACCACAACAGGAAGGTCGACGCGCCCTCGGGCACGGCGCTGGGCCTGGGCGAGGCCGCGGCCAAGGGCAGGAAGGTCGAGCTGGCCAAGGTGGCGCAGCGCGTGCGCGACGGCATCACCGGGCCCAGGCGCGCCGGGGATATCGGCTTCGCCGCCCTGCGCGGCGGCAACGTGACGGGCGACCACACGGTGATCTTCGCCGGCGAGAACGAGCGCATCGAGCTGACCCACAAGTCCGCCAGCCGCGAGATCTACGCCCGCGGCGCGGTGCGCGCGGCGCTGTGGGCGCAGGGCAGGCCGCCCGGCCTCTACACGATGCGCGACGTGCTGGGGTTGTGATCTAGCGCGGCCGCCATCGCAGATGCGTGACGGCGATGCCGAGGAGGATCAGGGCCAGCGCGGCGAGTGCGCGCAGGCTCGGCCGCTCGGCCAGGATCAGGGCGCTCCACAGCACGCCCGCGACCGGCACGAGGTAGTTGCTGAGCGCGGCGAAATTGGCGCCGACCGTGCCGACGATGTGGAAATAGAGGGTGTAGCCGAGCCCGGTGCCAAGCGTGCCGGCAATCGCGATCGCCAGCGCCGCG
>CAYMTM010000214.1:0-7558 GCA_964393375.1 uncultured Rhodospirillaceae bacterium | reverse complement strand
GCCCGCGCTTGACGCCTTCCGCGTCGAACCAGAGATGGACCGCCAGGCAGGCGCGGTCCTCACCGGGCCTCAGGCTGCACAGGTCGTTCGACAGCCGCTCCGGCAGCATCGGGACGACGCGGTCCGGGAAATAGACCGAGTTGCCGCGCTTGCGCGCCGCGCGGTCGAGCGCCCCGTGCGGGCGCACGTACCAGGCGACGTCGGCGATCGCGACGACGGCGTGCCAGCCGCCCCGGTTGGCCGGGTCGGGGTCGGGCTCGGCCCAAACCGCGTCGTCGAAGTCGCGCGCGTCGGCGCCGTCGATGGTGACCAGCGGGATTTGGCGCAGGTCGGTGCGCCGTCCCAGCGCCACGGGCGCGGCACGAGCGGCCTCCTCCAGCGCCTCGGCTGGGAAGTCGACGGGGATGTCGTTGGCGTGGATGGCGATCAGCGAGAACGCACGGGGATTGTCGATGTGGCCGACGCGCTCGACCACCCGCGCCTCCGGCAATCCCAGCCGGCGGCCGGGCCGGGACTCGGCCAGGACCAGCTCGCCGTCCCGCGCGTCCATTGTGGCGTCGGGCGGCACCTGGTACTCGGTCTTGCTGCGCCGATCGGTCGGACGGATGCGCCCGCCCGCCCGCTCGCCCTTGCCGGCGCGCGCGAAGACGCCGATCACCCGCTGGGCGCCCGCGCCGATCCGGCGGATGACCCGCGCCTCGTAGACGCCTTCCTCGATCCGCGCCAAGCGCGCCAGGACGCGATCGCCGCGGGCAAGCGCCGGGTGGCCGGTTTCCGGGGCGACATAGATGCGCGGCGGATCGCCCGCGCCGTGCCACATCAGCGGCCGCGCGAGCAGTTCGCCGTCCGGGTCCGGCCCGATCGCCTCGACCACGGCGACCGAGGGCAGCGACCCGGGACGCGCGAGCTTGCGCGCACCGCCCTTGTGGCGCCGGTTGCCCGTCTCGATCTGGCCATCGGCCTTCAGCTCGGTGAGGATGGCATTGAGCAGCCGGCGGTCGCCGCCCTTGATCTGGAACGCGCGCGCGATCTCGCGCCGGCCCACAGGCGTCTTGCTGTCGCGGATGAAGTCGAGAATCTGCTGCTTGGTGGGCAGCGGCGCCGGCGCTTTGCGCGATCCGCTCACCTGCCGGCGACGCGGCGCTTGCGCACCGAGGCGGCTTCCGTTTCCGCCTTGGCCTTGGGCGCCTTCTTCGGCGCGGCCCTTTTCTTGGCCGCCTTGGCCGCCGGCTTCGTGACGGGCCCGGCGGCTTCGCCGGCCGTTCCTTGCTCTTGTGTCTTCGCGGCCTTCTTGGGCGCAGCCTTGCCCGGCTTCTTCGCCGCCTTGGCGGCAAGCAGGGCCACCGCCAATTCCAGCGTGAGGTCTTTCTCTTCCATGTCGCGGGGCAGCGAAGCGTAGATCTTGCCGTGGGCGACATAGGGCCCGTACTTGCCCTGGTGCAGCGTGACCGGCGCCTGGTCCGCCGGATGCTTGCCGATCTCGCGGCCGGGCGCGCGCTGCCTGCCCCTGCCGGCGGTGGCAAGCAGGTCGACCGCGCGGTTGAGCCCGATCGTAAGCACATCCTCGTCGCGCGGGATCGACTTGAAGACGCCGTCGTGCTTCAGGTAGGGGCCGAAGCGTCCGATGCCCGCCAGGATGTCGTGACGCGTTTCGGGGTGCTTGCCGACGACGCGCGGCAGGTTTAGCAGCGCCACCGCGCGGTCCAGCGTCACTTCGTCCGGCGGCATCTGCTTGGGAAGCGAGACGCGCTTGGGCTTCTCGTCCTTCTTCGCCGGGTCGGCCTCGCCGAGCTGCACGTAGGGCCCGTAAGGGCCCTGGCGCAGCGTGACCGTCTTGCCGGTCGTGGGATCCAGGCCTAGCTCGCGCTTGCCTTCGACCACGCCGTTGGTCTCGGCGCTGCCGTCCATCACCGCCAGGGGGCGGGTGAACTTGCATTCCGGATAGTTGGCGCAGCCGATGAAAGCGCCGTGGCGGCCCAGCTTCAATCCCAGCCGCCCATTGCCGCAGGCGGGACAGGCACGCGGATTGCTGCCGTCCGCGCGCTCCGGGAAGAAATGCGGGCCGAGCTCCTCGTCCAGCTTGTCCAGCACGTCGCGGATCTTCAGGTCCTTGGTGCCGGCGACGGCGGCCGAGAAGTCGCGCCAGAACTCGCGCAAGACCGCCTTCCAGTCCACGCGGTCGCCCGAAATGTCGTCGAGCCTCTCCTCCAGCTGGGCGGTGAAGCCGTACTCGACGTAGCGCTCGAAGAAGCTGGCGAGGAAGGCGGTGACCAGCCGTCCGCGGTCCTCGGGGACGAAGCGGCGCTTCTCCAGCCGCACATAGTCGCGGTCCTGCAGCACCTGCATGATGCTGGCATAGGTCGAGGGCCGGCCGATGCCGAGCTCCTCCAGGCGCTTGACCAGGCTCGCCTCGGTGTAGCGCGGCGGCGGCTGGGTGAAATGCTGCTCGGGCCGGGTGGCCTCGCGCGCCATCGCGTCGCCCTCGGCGACCTGGGGCAGGCGGCGCTCGCCCTCCTCGCCCTCGGCCGGATCGTCCTCGTCCTCGTGGTAGAGGCGCAGGAACCCGTCGAACACCACGACCGAGCCGGTGGCGCGGAACGCGATCTGCCGGTCGGCTGAGACGATGTCCACCGCGACCTGGTCGAGCGTGGCGCTCTCCATCTCGCTCGCCATCGCACGCTTCCAGACCAGTTCGTAGAGCCTGAGCTGGTCGGGCTCGAGGTGCCGGGCGATGTCCTGCGGGCGCAGGTCGAAATTGGTCGGGCGGATCGCCTCATGCGCCTCCTGGGCGTTCTTGGCGGTGCTCTTGTAGACCCGCGCCTGCTCGGGCAGGTACTCGCTGCCGTAGTCGCCGACGATCTGCTTGCGCGCGGCGTCGATCGCCTCGCGCGAGAGCTGCACCGAGTCGGTGCGCATGTAAGTGATGAGCCCGATCGTCTCGCCTTCGATATCCACGCCCTCGTAGAGGCGCTGGGCGGTGCGCATGGTCTGCGTCGCCCCCATGCCGAGTTTGCGCGAGGCTTCCTGCTGCAGGGTCGAAGTGGTGAAAGGCGCGGGCGGGTGGCGTCGGACCTGTTTGCGCTCGACCTGGGCGACGGCATAGGGCTGGGCAGCGGCGATCTTGCGCACCGCCGCTTCGGCGGCCTCCTGGGTTGGCAGGTCGAACTTTTCGAGCCTGCGCCCGTCCAAATGCGTCAGCCGCGCCGTCACCACCTGGCCGGCCGGGGTGCGGAAATCGGCGTCGATCGACCAGTATTCGCGGGGCTTGAAGGCCTCGATCTCGGCCTCGCGCTCGCAGATCAGCCGGAGCGCGACCGACTGCACGCGCCCGGCCGAGCGCGATCCCGGCAGTTTGCGCCACAGCACGGGCGACAGCGTGAAGCCGACCAGATAGTCGAGCGCCCGGCGCGCCAGGTAGGCCTCGATCAGCGCGTGGTCCAGATCGCGCGGCTGGCGCATGGCATCCAGTACGGCCGAGCGCGTGATCTCGTTGAACACCACACGCTTGACGTCGACGCCCTTCAGCGCGTGGCGCTTCTCCAGCATCTCCAGCACGTGCCACGAGATGGCCTCGCCCTCGCGGTCGGGGTCGGTCGCCAGGTACAGGTGCTTGGCGTTCTTCAGCGCGTCGGCGATGTCCTTGATGCGCTTCTCGGACTTGGCTTCGCTCTGCCAGTCCATGGCGAAGTCCTCGTCCGGGCGCACGCTGCCGTCCTTGGGCGGAAGGTCGCGCACATGGCCGAAGCTGGCCAGCACGGTGTAATCCTTGCCCAGGTACTTGTTGATCGTCTTCGCCTTGGCGGGCGATTCGACGACGACGACGTCCATGGAGACTTTCCCGTCGGTTCGGCGCCGGCTTCCTGCCGCGACCGGCGCTCGCTCAAGCCTGTTCCAGGGCCACCCGTCCGCCGGCATGGCGGCTGAGACGGCCGGCCAACTCCAGTTCCAGGAGGGCAGCCTGAACGATGGGGGCGGACAATTGGCACTGCCGGACGATTTCGTCAACCTCGACCGGCGTCGGGCTCAGCGCCGCCAACACCCGATGGCGCGCCGCAGCGAGCGTGGCTTCGTCAGCGGGCGGCATAATTTCTCCATTATTATCAGTCTCTTGGACGCTGTCGGCGCCATCCGAGGGACGGCCGGTAAGCGCCCCGGCCAAGCCCGTGAGGACATCGGCGGCGCCTTCGGTCAGGGTGGCCCCCTGGCGGATCAGGTCGTTCGCCCCGCGGCACCGTGGGTCGAGCGGCGAACCTGGAACGGCAAATACCTCCCTGCCGTATTCAACCGCCAATCGGGCGGTGATTAGCGAACCAGAGCGGATGGCGGCTTCCACCACCACCACGCCGAGGCCGATGCCGGCGATCAGCCGGTTGCGGCGGGGGAAATCGCGGGCCTGCGCGACCCAGCCCAGGGGCTGCTCGGCCACCACCGCGCCCGCGCCCGAAGCCAGGATTCGCTCGTGCAGCGCGAGGTGCTCGGGCGGATAGACTTGGTCGATGCCGCCCGCGAGGACGGCCAGCGTGCCCCCGGCCGTCGCGCCCGCCTCCAACGCGCCCTGGTGCGCCGCGCCGTCGATGCCGCGCGCCAGGCCCGAGACGACCAGCAGGTTCGCCTGCGCCAGCTCGTTGGCGATCTGCCGCGCGAAACGCTGGCCGCTGGCCGAGGCGTTGCGCGCGCCCACCACCGCCACCGCCTTGCGCGCCAGCACGGCCGGATTGCCGCGCAGGAAGACGATCGGCGGCGGGTTGTCGATGCGCTTGAGCAGCGGCGGGTAGACCGGCTGGTCCCAGCCCACGGCCTCGGCGCCGATCTGCCGTGCGCCGTCCAGCTCGCGTTCGCACTCCTCGCGCGTGGCGATCCGAAGCGCGCCGGTGCGCCCGCCGCGCCGCGCCAGCTCGGGCAACGCGGCCAATGCGCGGCCCGCGGTCCCGTAGCGTTTCAGGAGCTGGAAGAAGGTGATCGGCCCGACATTCTCGCTGCGGATCAGGCGCAGGCGGTCGACGAGGTCGGTCTCGGTCGCGAGGGCGGAGCGCGGCATCGCCGCACCTTCGCCCGCCGGCCGCACATCCGTCAATCCGCGCAAGGCTTGCGGCGTTCGCCCTTCAGAAGAAAATCCACGACGCAGGCGCCGTAGGCGGCGGCGAACTTCGACGAGCCGCCGCCGCCATGTCCGTTGATTTCGCGCGGGCCGTCGATCAGCAGCACGCGCGCCCGGCCGCCGCGCGCGAGCACGTCGCGGGCGCGCGCGCCCGTACCGCCCGGGTCGTAGTCGTCGCCGGCGAAGAACATCAGCGTCACCGTCACGTCGCGCTGGCGCAACTGGTCGAGCACGGGCATCAGCTCCTCGCGGTTCTGCTCGCGGCGCGCCGAGCCGATCTCCCTGCCGAAGCGCGCCGGGGCGGCGGCGGCGACCGCGTCCACAGGCGCCCCCTTGGCCGCGCTTTCGAGCGACAGCCACGCGCCCACCGACTGGCCGGCCAGGATCACGCGGCGGTAGCCCGATGCGCGCGCGAGCTTTGCGGCCTCCTGCAGCGTGCCCAGGTCCTTGCCGTAGTTCGGCCAGCGGCGGTCGAAATCGTAGAAGTCGTAGCCCGCGTCGCGCAGGCGGTTGAGGTAGCCATGCGGCGGACTGTTGGTGTTGTCGCTGCCGCTCAGCACGCCATGGCTCCAGATCACCAGCCCTGCGGCCGCGGCCGGGCCGCGGATCGGATAGTAGGGACTGGGGGTAAGCGGCCCGATCGGCCGGGCGCGCGGATCGGCGGCCGGCAGCGACAGCGGGTCGAGGCCGGCGGTGCTGATGTCGTTGAACGAGACGACCTCGCAGGGCGATCGGGCGCCCTCGTTGCAGCGCCGCAGCGCATCGGCCACGACCTCCGCCGGCTCGCGCGAGGAGCCGACCTGGTAGGCCCAGCGCCCGTCGCGGTTGACCGCGAAGGCCTTGTTGAAGCCGGCCGCACGATAGGTCTCGAACCCCGCACGCCCGGCGGGTCCAAGCAGGCCGAGATCCTGCGCGGCGGCCGGCAGCGACAGTAGCAAGGCGACGCCCGCCAGCAGGGCGCGCTTCATGCCGCCGGCGGCTCCGCCTTCTTCTTTTCGGCGCCGATCTTCGGCTCCTCGCCCTTGAGCAGCCGGCGGATGTTCTGGTGGTGGCGCAGCCAGACCAGGGCAGCGAGGAAGATCGAAAGCTCCACGCGCTGTGGATCGGCTAGAAACCAGGCGTAGACGGGCGCGGCGGCCACTGCCACCAGCGCTGCTAGCGAGGAGTAACGGAAGATCGCTGCGGTCACCAGCCAGGTGCCGCAGGCCGCGAGCCCAACCGGCCAGGCGAGCCCGATCAGCACGCCGAGTGCCGTCGCCATCCCCTTGCCGCCCCTGAACTTGAGCCACACGGGGAAGATGTGGCCGACCACCGCGAAAGCCGCGGCAATCACCGCCATGTCCGGTCCGAACTGCTGGGCGCCGAAGACGGCGACCCATCCCTTGAACCCATCGAGGAGCAAGGTCAGCGCTGCAAGTCCCTTGCGCCCGGTGCGCAGCACGTTGGTCGCCCCGATATTGCCCGAGCCGACCTTGCGGATGTCGCCCAGCCCCGCCAGGCGCGTCAGCACCAGGCCGAAGGGGATCGAGCCGATCAGGTAGGCGACGAGCGCGCCGAGATAGTAAGGCATGGTGTACTGCCAATCGCCCAGCAGATGCGGCATGGATCAGGCGGCGAGGTGGACGGTGCGCCCGTCGATGACCGTGCGGATCGCCATGCCCTGGACCGGCCGGCGCTCGAAGGGCGTGTTCTTGGATTTCGAGCGGATTGCCTCCTCCTGCACGACCCAGGGTCGGTCAGGGTCGAACAGCAGCAGGTCGGCGGGCCGGCCCTTGGCGAGCGTGCCGGCCTTCAGGCCCAGGATACGCGCCGGCGCCTCGGTCAGCCGCCGGATCACCTCGGGCAGGCGCAGATGCCCGTTGTGGTAGAGCTCGAGCGAAAGCGCCAGCAAGGTCTCTAGCCCGATGCCGCCGTACTCCGCATGCACGAAGGGCAGGCGCTTGGAATCCTGATCCTGCGGGGCGTGGTCCGAGGCGATGGCGTCGATCGTGCCGTCGGCCAGGCCCGCGATCACGGCGCGGCGGTCCTCCTCGCCGCGCAGCGGCGGCGACAGCTTGGCGAAGGTGCGGTAGTCGCCGACCGCAAGCTCGTTCAGCGCGAAGTAGGGCGGGGCGGTGTCGCAGGTGACGTTCAATCCGCGCGCCTTGGCGCGGCGGATCTGCTCGACCGCCTCCGCCGTCGAGACATGCGCCGCGTGGTAGCGGCCGCCGGTCAGCTCGACCAGGCGCAGGTCGCGCGCGACCAGCAGCGTCTCGGCGCAGGTCGGGATGCCGGCAAGACCGAGCCGCGTGGCGATCTCGCCCTCGTTCATCACGCCGCCTTCGGCCAGCGCCGGTTCCTCCGGATGCTGCACGATCAGCGCGCCGAAGGCCGAGGCGTAGCTGAGGGCCCGGCGCATCACCCGGGCGCTGGCGATGGCGCGCACGCCGTCGGTGAAGGCGACCGCGCCGGCCTCGCTCA
>CAYMTM010000213.1:0-7567 GCA_964393375.1 uncultured Rhodospirillaceae bacterium | reverse complement strand
ACAGCAGCTCGACGCTGCCCATCTCGCGCAGGTACATCCGCACCGGGTCGTCGGTGCGGCCGATGTCGTCGTCCAGGTTGCCGGTCGCGCGGCTTTCCGTATCGCCGGCATCGTCGGCCGCGGCGGCGGCGGCTTCCTCGGGCTCCTCGTTGTCGACGACGTTGATGCCCATCTCGGAGAGCATCGCCATCGTGTCCTCGATGTGCTCGGCCGACACCTGGTCGGACGGCAGCGCGGCGTTGACCTCGTCGTAGGTCACGTAACCGCGCTCGCGCCCGCGCGCGATCATTTTCTTGACGGCGGCGGCAACCCCGTCCAGCAGCGGCTGGTCGGTCGACTCCTGCGCCGGCTGCTCGCCGGCGGCGACCGCCATCTTGGCCTGGCCTCCGTTGGAGGCGGGCGCGGCCTTCGCCGGCGGCTGCGGCATGGCCGGGGGCGGCACGGGCCGGCGGCGCGGCTTGGCCGTCTCGGTCTTGGCTTCCTTGGCTTTCATCTGCGCTCCTTCAGGGGCCCGGCGGGAGGCGCCGCCCGCCGATGGGCGCGCCGTCCGTGGGGCCGTTTGCCGGCATTGTCAGCGGACGGCGCCGGTCGCCCCGTCCTCGTCGATCGCGGCGGCGCGCGCCGCCATGTCCAAACGCAATTTCCGCGCGTTGAGCAGCAGCAGCAAATTCTGCTCGCTCGGGTCCGCCTCCGCCCTGGCCTTCAGGGCTTCGATCTCGTCGTCGATGGCCTCGCGCTCCAGATGGTCGAGGGCGTCCAGGCACAAGGCCCGGGCATCCTCGAGTGCGGCCGACGGGCCGGCCGCGCGCGCCATCGCATACACCTCGTCGGCCAGCACCCCGGACATCGCGTCCACGAAGCCTCGCTCGTTGAGGTGGCGTTGCAATCCAGTGGAATCAAGCTCGAAGGACCGAGCGATATGGATTTCCCGGACCAGGTTGTCAAGGGTCTCGTTGGGGGTCGGCAAGGCCGCCAGCCGCTCGCCCAGCTCGTCTATCAGCAGGGGATGGTTAATGAGGGTGGCGAGCAGGTAGCGCCAGCGCTGGGCGACGGCGTCGAGCGGCGTCAGGCGGGAGCTGGCGCCGAAATCCGAGCGCAGATGTTCGCCCGGCTCGGGCGCCACGAAGCGCCGGCCGGCGCGGCCCGCCGCCGGCGTCGCCGCCTTTTGCCGCAGCTTCTGCCAGGCCTCGCGGTCGATCTGGCGCAACCACCGGCGATACCGGCTAAGCAATTGGTCGCGATAGATATTTCGCGTCTCGCGGTGCTCGATTAGGGCGGCGCGCTGCTCCAGGGCGCGCTCAAGGGCGGCCCATTGCTCCGGGGTGCGGGGCCGCGGTCCGGCGGTTTCGACGTTCCAGAGGAAGTCCACCAGCGGCCGGGCCTGGCCCAGCACCGCGCGCATGGCCTGCGACCCCTTGGCGCGGATCAGCTCGTCCGGATCCTTGCCCGCGTCAAGCGTGGCGAACCGAACCGACCGCCCCGGGCCGACCAGCGGAAGGGCGCGCTGGGCGGCCCGACAGGCCGCCCGCTGGCCGGCGGCGTCGGCATCGAAGCAAAGGATCGGCTCCGCCACGATTTTCCATAATGCATCGAGCTGGGATTCGGTCAGCGCCGTGCCCAGCGGCGCCACCGCGGTGGCGAACCCGGCCTGGTGGAGCGCGATCACGTCCATGTAGCCCTCGCATACCACGAGCTCGCCCTTTTCGGCGGCCGGGGTGCGGGCAAGCGACAGGGCGTAGAGCGTGCGGCCCTTGTCGAACAAGGGCGTGTCGGGCGAGTTCAGGTATTTCGGCTGGGCGTCGCCCAGCGCGCGCGCGCCGAAGGCGATCACCTGGCCGCGCCGGTCGGCGATCGGGAACATGATCCGGTCGCGGAAGAAAGCAAAAGGCGGCCTGCCGTCGTCCGGGCGCTTCAACAGCCCCACTTCCAGCAGTTGCGCCTCGGCGACGTTGCGCGCGGCGATGGCGCGCTTCAGCGCCTCGGTCGATTCCGGCGCGTAGCCCAGGCGGAAGCGCTGGATGGTCTCGTCGTCCAGCCCGCGGGCGCGCAGATAGGCGAGCGCCGCGCGCCCCTCCGGCGCGCGCAGGCGGCTCTCGAACCATTGGCAGGCGGCCTCGGCGGCGTCGCGCAAGCTGGCCTGCGCCTTGAAGCGCGCCGTTTCCTCAGGGCTCGCGCGCGGAACGTCCAGCCCGGCTTCCGCCGCCAGGCGCTCCACCGCCTCGGGGAAGGACAGGCTTTCGCTGCGCATCGCGAAGCCGATCGCATCGCCGTGCGCGCCGCAGCCGAAGCAGTGGAAAAAGCCCTTGTCGTCGTTGACCGTGAAGGAGGGCGTCTTCTCGTTGTGGAACGGGCACAGGCCGGTGAACTCGCGTCCCCGCTTGGTCAGCCGCACCCGCCGCCCGATCAGGCCGGAAAGCGAGACGCGCGCCCGTACTTCGTCCAGGAATGACGGGGGAAACGCCATCGCCGTCCGGCTCCTCCTATTGCGGCCGCGCGATAAGCTTGCCGTCGGCGTTGCGGAACTCGACCGCCGACCACACCACGCGGCTTTCGCCCATCTTCATCAGCACCCAGGTCTGCCCGGTCTGGCGGTCGACCATGATCGTGGTCTTGTAGGGCTCCCGCCCATAGGCGTCGCGCAGGATGTCGGTGTCGTAGAAATACACGTCCGTGCGGATCTCGAATCGGTTCGCCGGCGCCAGGACGGGCGGCTGCTGCGCCAGCGCCGGTGTGGCGGCGAGCAACAGGCTCGCGGCGGCCAGCAGGGGACGGATGTTCATCGCTACCTTCCTTTCCGGCCCGTGCGGGGCCGGGTCAGCCGCGACCCTCAGCCCAGATGTTGCTTGACGATCGCGCCGGCCTTCGCCATGTCGACTTTGCCGGCATGGCGCTCGCGCAGCGTCGCCATCACCCGGCCCATGTCCTTAATCGAGGTGGCGCCCAGCTCGGCGACCAGTTCGTTGACGAGCTTGGCGGTCCCGGCCTCGTCCAGCTGCGCGGGCAACAGCCTCTGGATGATCGCGATTTCCGCCTTCTCCTTGTCCGCGAGGTCGGCGCGGCCGCCCTTCTCGTAAAGCTCCACGCTGTCGCGGCGCTGTTTGATCATCCCCTGGAGCATGGACATGATCTCCGCGTCGCCGATGCCCTGGGTATTGCCCTTGGCGCGCGCCTCGATGTCGCGCTCTTTCAGGCCCGCCAGGATCATGCGGAAACAGGAAGTTCCGGCCTCGTCCTTCGCGTTCATGGCGTTCTTGTGCGAGTCGGTGATGGTCTGGCGCAGCATCGGCACAATTCGCAGCAATAAAAAAGCCAAACTATAGGAAATCGGTCGCGATGGCAAACGGGGAATAAGGTGTAACCTGTTGAAAAGTCGCTGTTTTCGTACCCCGTCGCGGCTTGACGGCGGCATGGGGTTTGCTTTACAACGCGCCGATCCTGGCGCCGAGCCCCGTTCCGGCCGCGATGCAGGCGCATCGCGTGCCGGTACCCGCCCCAGGGTCCTGAAACGGAGCCGCGCGATGCCCGCATATGCACAGCCGAACGTCCTAGCCGGCACCCAGGCCGCGCGGGGCGTTTCGCGACGCCCGCCGGGCGCGACCGCGGCCCTGGTGCTGGCCGACGGCACGGTGTTCTGGGGCCAGGGCATCGGCGCCAGGCGCACGGTCGTGGGCGAGGTGTGCTTCAACACCTCGATCACCGGCTACCAGGAGATCATGACCGATCCCAGCTACGCCGGTCAGATCATCAACTTCACCTTCCCGCATATCGGCAATGTCGGCGCCAATGCCGAGGACATCGAGACGACCACCCCGGCGGCGCGCGGCTGCGTCGTGCGCCAGCCGATCACCGAGCCATCGAACTACCGTGCGGCGCGGCATTTCGACGACTGGCTGCGCGCCAACGACCTGCCGGGCGTGGCCGGGGTCGACACCAGGCGGCTGACCCGGCTCATCCGCGACCGCGGCGCGCCGAACGGCGCGCTGTGCCATGCCGAGCCAGGCAGCGAGGATGCGGAACTCGACGTGGCGCGGCTCCGGCAGATCGCCTCGGACTGGCCAGGACTCGAGGGGATGGACCTGGCGAAGGAGGTGAGCTGCCGGCAGACCTATGCCTGGGACGAGACGGGTTGGCGGTTCGGCAAGGGCTACGGCCACCAGGACAAGCCCGAGCACCACGTGGTCGCCATCGACTACGGCATCAAGCGCAACATCCTGCGCTGTCTTGCCGATGCCGGCTGCCGCGTGACGGTGGTGCCGGCGACCGCGACGGCGGAGGACGTGCTGCGCCACAGGCCGGACGGGGTGTTCCTGGCCAACGGGCCGGGCGATCCTGCCGCCACCGGCCAATACGCGGTGCCGACCATCCGCACGCTGATCGACACCGGCCTGCCGATCTTCGGCATCTGCCTCGGCCACCAGATGCTGGGCCTGGCGCTGGGCGGCCGGACGGCGAAGATGGAGCGCGGCCATCGCGGCGCCAACCACCCGGTCAAGGACCTGGAAACCGGGAAGGTGGAGATCACCAGCCAGAACCACGGCTTCGTCGTGGTCCCCGAATCGCTGCCGGCGAACGTGACCAAGACGCACGTCTCGCTGTTCGACGGCTCGCTCGAGGGCCTGAAGCTCGAGGACAAGCCGGTGTTCTCGGTCCAGTACCACCCCGAAGCCTCGCCCGGCCCGCGCGACAGCCACTACCTGTTCAAGCGCTTCATCGCGCTGATCGAAAAGAGCAAGGCGGCGAAGAAGTAGCCCTCGCGTGCCGGCCACGCGAAATCGCCTGGCGCATGCACGCTCGATGCGCGCGCAGCCCACCGACGCCGAGCGCCGTCTTTGGTCGAAACTGCGCTACGAGCAGCTTGAAGGCCAGAAGTTCCGCCGGCAGGCGCCGGTGGGCCCCTACATCGTCGATTTCGTGTGCTTTCCGATGCGCCTGATCATCGAAGCGGATGGCGGTCAACACGCGACCGACGAGCGTCGCGATGCAGTCCGTACGGCTTGGCTAGAGGCGCAAGGGTTCAGAGTGCTGCGCTTCTGGAACAATGAAGTACTTTCCAATACGGAAGGGGTGCTGGAAACCATTCGGAACATCATCTTGGAAGATCGCGCTTTGGCATTCCGCGAAGCCCCCCACCCTGACCCTCCCCCGCAAGGGGGGAGGGAACGAAAGAGGGTGCGGTAGCAGCAGTGTATCGCCTCTTGCCCCCTCCCCCTTGATGGGGGAGGGTTGGGGTGGGGGTAAACGCCTCGCTCGATCGACCGACAAGAAACGCCGAAATGGACCTTTCCCTCTCCTGGGAGCAGCAGCAGCTCAAGGACACGCTGGCGAAGCTGGCGGCGGGGCTGAAGCCCGGCCGGAACTGGCGCGCGACGTGGAAGCAGCTCGCCGAACTGGGCGTGCTGGGATTGCCGATCGCCGAAGCCTCGGGCGGCGCGGGCGGCACCAGCGTCGACGCGATGGTGGTGCTGGAGGCCCTGGGGCGCGGTCCGGTGCCCTCGCCCTATCTGGCGGCGGTGGTGCTGGCGGGCGGGCTGCTCGACCGCGCGGCCGCGGACGCGCAGCGCGCGCGCGTGCTGCCCGGGCTCGCCGCCGGCGAACGCCTGCCGGTCCTCGCGCACGGCGAACGTGCCGCGCGCTACGACCTGGCGCATGTCGCGACCAAGGCGTCGAAGCGCGGCGACACCTATGTGCTCGACGGCGCCAAGGACGTCGTGCCCTGGGCCGATCAGGCCGACCTGCTGATCGTCTCGGCGCGCATCGCCGGCGACGCCAAGGCGCGGGACGGCATCGCGCTGTTCCTGGTCGATCCGAAAGCCGACGGCGTGCATGTGCGCGGCTATCCGACCGTCGACGGACACAGCGCGGCCGACGTGACGCTCGAAGGCGTGACGGTCGGCGCAGCGGACACATTGCCGAACCCGGGCGCGGCCCTGCCGGCGATCGAGCATGCGGTCGACCGCGCGACGGCCGCCTGCTGCGCCGAGGCGTCAGGCGCCATGGCCGCGCTTTACGAATTGACCCTGGGCTATGCCAAGCAGCGCCGGCAGTTCGGCGCGACCATCGGCTCGTTCCAGGCGGTGCAGCACCGCCTCGTCGACATGTTCATGGGCGTGGAGACGTCGCGCTCGATGGCCGCGCGGGCGGCGATCGCGGCCGACCGCGCCGATCCGTCGGAGCGCCGGCGCGATATCGCCGCGGCCAAGGCGCATGTCGCGCGCTGGTCGCGCTTCGTGGCGCAACAGGGCGTGCAGCTCCACGGCGCCATCGCCATGACCGACGAATACCCCGCGGGCCGCTACTTCAAGCGCCTGACGGCGCTGGAGCTGATGTTCGGCGACGCCGACCACCACAGGCGCATCGTCGCCGAGTCGTGAAGGATCAGTTCGGCGGGATCGCGCCGGTGCGCTCGACGATCATCCTGTAGTGCTCGACGCGGCGGTGCTTGGCGAAGTTGAAGGTGGTCTCCTTGTAGGACTTGCCGAGGTCGAGGTCGCAGCGCGCCACCACCAATTCGTCGCCGTTGGTGAGCGCGCGCGCCACGATCTCGCCCGTCGGCGCCACGATCACGCTGCCGGCGATCTGGTCGACGCCCTCCTCGACGCCGGCCTTGGCCACGCCCACCACCCAGGTGGCGTTCTGGTAGGCGCCGGCCTGCATGCTGATCTCGTTGTGGAACGGGCCGAGCCGGTCGTGCTCGGGCGTGAAGGGGTGGTGGACCGGCGTGTTGTAGCCGAGGAAGATCATCTCGACGTCCTGCAGCCCCAGCACGCGGTAGCTCTCGGGCCAGCGGCGATCGTTGCAGATCATCATGCCCATCACCCCGCCGAAGCCGCGCCAGGCGCGGAAGCCCAGGTCGCCTACCTCGAAATAGCGCTTCTCGAGGTTCTGGAACGGCGCGCCCGGGCGGTTGTCGACATAGCCGGGCAGGTGGATCTTGCGGTACTTGCCGATGATCTCGCCCTGCTTGTCCACCAGGATGGCGGTGTTGAAGCGCCGCTTCTTGCCGGTGGAGAAATCGAGCTCGCAATAGCCGAGATGGAAGCCGACGCCGAGGCGCCTGGCTTCGTCGAACAGCGGCCGCGTGTCCTTCGACGGCATTTCGCGCTCGAAATAGGAATCGATCTCCTGGTCGTCCTCGATGAACCAGTGCGGGAAGAAAGCTGTGAGCGCCGCCTCGGGATAGACGACGACGTCGACGCCCATCGTCTTGGCCTCGCGCATCAGCGCGATCATGCGCGCGACCGCGGCGGCGCGGCTGTCGGAGCGCTGGATGGGGCCGAGCTGGGCGGCGGCGACGGTCAGGACACGCGGCATGGGAAGTTCCGTTATGCTGCTGCGGCCATTGCCAGTACGGCCGCCTGCGGGCAACGATAACAGCCGGCAGGGAAATCCGCGAGAGGGGGAAGCGCCCGATGAGGCCGGCCAACGAACTTACGGCGAGCGAAGCCGTCGCCGCGATCGCCGCGGGCAGGCTAACCGCCGAGGCGCTGGCGCGCGCCTGCCTCGAGCGTATCGCAGCGCGCGACGGCACGGTGCGGGCGTTCGCGCATCTCGATCCGGACCGCGCGCT
>CAYMTM010000212.1:0-7589 GCA_964393375.1 uncultured Rhodospirillaceae bacterium | reverse complement strand
GGGTCGCTGAACCCCCGGCTGACCGTGGGCTTCAGCCTGCAGGAACCGCTGGACATCCACCGGGTCGGCCCGCCCGCACAGCGCCGGGCACGCGCGGCCGAGCTGGTCGAGGCGGTGGGGCTGCGCCGCGCGGACCTCGAGCGCTATCCGCACCAGTTCTCGGGCGGGCAACGCCAGCGCATCGCCATCGCGCGGGCCCTTGCGCTCGATCCGGCGCTCGTCGTGCTGGACGAGCCGCTGTCCTCGCTCGACGTGTCGGTGCAAAGCCAGGTCCTAAACCTGCTGGCCGAGCTCAAACGCGCGCGCGGCTTGAGCTATCTGTTCATCAGCCATGACTTGGCTGCGGTCGAGCATCTGGCCGATCGCATCGCGGTCATGTATCTGGGCCGCGTGGTCGAACTGGCGCCGCGCAATGCGCTGCTGCGGCGGCCGGCGCATCCTTACACGCGCGCGCTGATCGACGCCGTGCCGCGGATCGAGGACGGGCGCCGACGACGGCCGGTGCTGAGGGGCGACGTGCCCAGCCCGATCGATCCGCCAGGTGGCTGTGCCTTCCATCCGCGCTGCCCGCGCGCCGAAGCGCGCTGCAAGGCGGAACGCCCGGCGCTTGTCCCTGCTGCCGGCCGCATGGCGGATCATGCGGCGGCCTGCCATTTCCCCCTGGCCGCGCCATGACGCGCTACGTCGTCGACCGGCTGGTGCAGTCGCTGGCGGTGCTGCTGGTAATGTCTTTCGCCATCTACGGGCTGATCGGGCTGATGCCGGGCGATCCGGTCGACCTGATGATCTCGGCCGATCCGAAAATGACGGCGGAGGACGCGGCGCGGCTGAAAGCGCTCTACGGCCTCGACCGCCCGCTGCTCGCGCGTTACGGCAATTGGCTGGCGGCGGCGGTCAAGGGCGAGTTCGGCTACTCCCGCCTGTACGCCAGGCCGGCGCTCGCAGCGCTTTGGCCGGCGCTGCTGGCGACGACGATCCTGGTAGGGCTCAGCTTCGTGCTGTCGCTGCTGATCGCGCTTCCGGCCGGCGTGTGGGTGGCGACGCGGCCCGACGGGCCGGCCGACCGCATGATCAACTTTGCCTGCTTCGCCGGCGTGTCGATGCCGCCGTTCTGGCTCGCCATCCTCTTGATCCTGCTGTTCGCCGTCGAGCTGGGCTGGCTGCCGGCGGGCGGCGTGCCGACGCGCGCCGGCGCGGGCCTGGTCGAGCATCTGCGCCACATGGCCCTGCCGGTCGCGACGCTGACCTTGCTGCATATAGGAGGATACCTGCGCTTCATGCGCGCAGCGATGATCGAGACCCTGCGCCAGGACTATATCCGCACCGCCCAGGCCAAGGGCGCGAGCCCGGCGCGGGTGTTGCTGAAGCATGCGCTGCGCAACGCGCTGAACCCGGTGGTTACGGTGGTGGCGCTCGGCTTCGGCGGGCTGTTCTCGGGCGCGCTGATCACGGAAACCATGTTCGCTTGGCCCGGCATGGGCAAGCTGATCCTCGATTCTATCATGGGCAACGATTTCAACCTGGCGCTGGTGGCGCTGCTGTTCGCCACCTTGCTGGTGTTGCTGGGCAACCTCCTGGCCGACCTCGCCTATGCCTGGCTCGATCCGCGCGTTTCCTTCACCGAGCGCGAGGGAGCCCCATGAGCGATGCGATCGTGCCGCCCGGCGCGAGTGACGGGTTCCTGCACCGGCTGCGGCGCCGACCTCTGGCGGTGGCAAGCGCCGTCGTCCTGCTCGTGCTCGCGACCGTCGCGCTCGCGGCGCCGATGGTCGCGGCGTGGCGGGGAATCGACCCCAACGCGGTCGACCTGCTCCAGCGTTTCGAACCGCCATCGGCCCGGCATTGGCTGGGTACCGACGAAATCGGCCGCGACGTCCTCCTGCGCCTGCTGTTGGGCGGCCAGGTCTCGTTGTTCGTGGGCCTGGTCGCGGCCCTCGCGGCGGCGGTGATCGGCACTGCGATCGGGCTGATGGCCGGCTATTGGGGCGGGCGGGCGGACGCGCTGCTGATGCGCTTCACCGACGGCATCATCGCCCTGCCGCTGCTGCCGCTGCTGATCGTGCTGGCGGCGGTGGACCTGCGCAAGCTGGGCCTCGGCGATCTGGCGGGCGCGGAGGCCGTCAGCCTCTACCGTATCGTCTTCATCATCGCCTTGGTGGGCTGGACCACCGTCGCGCGGCTGGTGCGGGGCGCCGCCTTGAGCGTGCGCACGCGCGACTACGTGCTGGCGGCGATCGGCCACGGGGCGAGTGCCTGGCGGATCATGGCGGTGCATATCCTGCCCAACGTCGCCTCGCCGATCGTGGTTGCCACCACCTTGTCGGTCGGCAACGTGATCCTGCTGGAGTCGGTGCTGAGCTTCCTCGGCCTCGGCATCCAGCCGCCGCTGCCGAGCTGGGGCAACATGCTGACCAACGCACAGGAGCTGATCACGACCGCGCCCTGGCTCGCCATCTGGCCGGGCATGCTGATCTTCGTGACGGTGATCGCCTGCAACCTCCTGGGCGACGGTCTGCAGGACGCCCTCGACCCAAGGGCGCAGGACTAAGGCGCCTGCGGGATCTCCGCTACGCTCGAATACATCCGTCCGCCCCTGGCGCAGATCAGCGCGACCTCCCGGTCGGCGCCGTTGGACGGTCCGCCGATGCGGAGCACGGCGTCGCAGCGCTCCGCCAGCGCCAGGGAAAGCGGCATCATGATGGCGTCGAACTGCGCGGGGCCGGCGGCCTCGATCACCGGCAGCGCCAGGTTGACGCCGACCACCGGCACGTGGCCGCGCTTCCAGACCGCGTGCGCGGCTTCATTCAGCGCGCGCAGGTTGGCGGCGTGTACCGCGGGGTCGCTGGTCCCCGAGGTATAGGGACCGGCGACCATGATCCACAGGCGCTTCACGCCCGGCGCGACAGGGTCTGCTCCACGAGCGTGGCCCAGTAGCTGGCGCCGATCGGCAGGATCTCGTCGTTGAAGTCGTAATGCGGGTTGTGCAGCAGGCAGCTTCCTTCGGTGGGGCCGTTGCCGATCCACACATAGCTGCCCGGCTTGGCCTGCAGCATGAAGGCGAAGTCCTCCGCGCCCATGCTGGGGGTGGGGTCGCGCACCAGATTGTCCGCACCGACCACCGCCGCCGCCGCGCGCGCGGCGATCTCGGTTTCGGCCGCGGTATTGACCGTGGGCGGATAGCGCATTTCGTAGCGCATCGAAGCGATTTCGGCGCCATGCGCCTGGGCGATGCCCTCTGCGATGCGGCGGATCGCCGGTTCGATCGACTTCTGCACCTCCGGGCGGAACGACCGCGTGGTGCCGCGGATCGTCACCTCGTCCGGGATCACGTTCCAGGTGTCGCCGCCATGGACCTGCGTCACCGAGACCACGACCGAGTCGAGCGGGTCGGTGTTGCGGCTGGCGATGGTCTGCAAGGCAGTGACGATCTGCGCCGAGGTCACCACCGGGTCGATGCCCTGGTGCGGCATGGCGCCATGCGCGCCGCGCCCGCGCACGACGAGCTCGAACACGTCGTAGGCCGCCATCAGGGGTCCGTTGCGCACGCACATCTTGCCGACCGGCACGCCGGGCATGTTGTGCATGCCGTAGACCGCCTCGACCGGAAATTTCTGGAACAGCCCCTGCTCGACCATTACACGGGCGCCGCCCACGGTCTCCTCGGCGGGCTGGAAGATGAAATGGACCGTGCCCGCGAAATTCCGGGTCTCCGCCAGGTAGCGCGCGGCGCCGAGCAGCATCGTCGTGTGCCCGTCATGGCCGCAGGCATGCATCTTGCCGGGATTCTTCGAGGCGTGGTCGAAGGCGTTCTTCTCGTGGATATGCAGCGCGTCCATGTCGGCGCGCAGCCCGATCGCCCGCCCATTGGGCCCGCCGGCGCCCTTGAGCGTGCCGACCACACCGGTGCCGGCGAGGCCCCGGTGCACCTCGATGCCGAATTCGCCGAGGCGCTTGGCGACGAACTCCGCCGTGCGGTGCTCTTCGAAGGCGGTTTCGGGATGGGCATGGATGTCGTGACGCCACGCCTTCATGTCTTCGTGGAACTCGGCGATGCGGTTGACGATGGCCATCGGTCTGCCCCCCGGTCCGGTTGGAACCGCCGGAGTGTCGCGGTGCGGGGCCGCTTCGTCAATCGCTTGTCCTGGCCCTGGGCGCCGGTGTTACAGTCCGACCTTTCGTCATTCGGGGACCGAAAGGGAGGCACGATGCCGCGGACCGTGGAACGCCTGGAAGTGATGTCGATGAGCCCGGGAACCGGGCGGACCTTGAACGTGATCCGCTACGGGCGGCTGGGCGCGCGGCCGAAGGTCTACATGCAGGCCTCGATCCATTCAGGCGAGTTCCCCGGCGGCATGGCGCTGCACCACCTGATCCCCATGCTGGACCGCGCACAGAAGGCCGGGCGCATCCGGGGCGAGATCGTCGTGGTGCCGCACGCCAACCCCATCGGCCTGGCGCAGTTGCTGATGGCCACGCATCTCGGCCGCTACGACTTCGTCGGCCGCGACAACTTCAACCGCAACTACCACGACCTGTTCGAGCCGGTGGCCGAACGCGTCAAGGGCAAGCTGACCCGCAGCGCCCAACGCAATGTCAGGCTGATCCGCGCCGCCGGCCTGGCGGTGCTGGACGAAATAGTCCCATCCAACGAGATTCAGGAATTGCGCCTGCACCTGATGAAGCGGTCGATCGACGCCGACATGGTTCTGGACCTGCATTGCGACGCCCAGGCGGCGCTGCACCATTTCATCAGCCGGCGCGACTGGCCGAGGATCGCCGACCTGTCGGCCCAGATCGGGGCCAGGGCCGTCATGTACAACGATCCCTATCCTTTCACGATGACCTTCTCGGCCTGCAACGGAAGCTGGTGGTCGAAGCTGGCCGACCGGTTCCCGGACTACCCGATTCCCCAGGCCTGCGAGTCCTCGACCATCGAGTACCGCGGCCAGCACGACGCCAACGACGCCTTTGGCGCGGCGGACGCGGCCAATCTCTACAAGTTCCTGCAGCGTCGCGGCGTGGTCGCGGGCAATCCCGGCCCCCTGCCGCGCGCGTTGTGCCGCGCCACCCCGATGGAAGGCATGGACGTGGGCTATGCGCCCGCCCCCGGGGTGCTGGTCTACCGCAAGGCCGAAGGCAGCAGGGTCCGCAAGGGCGAGACGATCTGCGAGGTGATTGATCCCCAGAGCGTCGACCCTTTGAACGCCCGCACGCCGGTGAAGTCGAACACCGATGGCGTCCTGTTCAGCCGCCGCCCCGACGGCAGGCCGGCCTGGCCCGGCATGGTGTGCTTCCGCATCGCCGGCCCCAAACCGCTGCCGCACCGCAAGGGACGCAGCGGGCTAGACGATTAGCCGGAACGAAGAAATAGGCCCCCCTGTCGAGCGTGCCATAACAGGGAGGCCACGCGGGAGTTCCGCTGAAATCCTGCTCCGCGCCCGCCGTCGCGTTTGCTCGGCGCAACCTTCAGGTCAGAACCCGATTCGGACGCCTACCGAAAGCTCGTGCGCGCGCAGGTCGCCGGTAATGGCGTCGATGTTGCGGCAGGCCGCGCCCGCGCAGGCCTGGCCGGCATCCGAGGTGAAGGAGCCCAGGTCGATGTACTTGTAGCCGAGGTCGACGATGACGCCGTTGCCGACATGGAGCCCGGTGCCGGCAGTGACCATCCAGGCGAAGCTGGCGTTGGTGCCGCCCGGCGCGGTCTCGACCAAGCCCGGCACGAAGGGCGACTGGGCGGTGTAGTCGTCGATGCTGTTGACGGCGAAACCGATGCCGGCGCCGGCATACGGATGGAAGATGCCGAGCTTGCCCTTGGGCAGGAAGCCCGCGACATCCACATAGCCGTTGATCATCCCGGCGATCGAGGACACGTCGGCCTGGAACGCCCGATCGGGAGTCTGGGCGCGCGTCACCGTGCCGTCGACGTCGAAGGTGGGCCGCCAGGTCAAGGTCGCATCGGCGCGGAACCACGGCGCGAAGCGGTAGCCGACGCCGCCGCCGACCGCGACCGACGCGCCCGCCGTGCTGTCGAGGCTGGTGCCGCAGCCGAACATGGGGTTGGGGCTGCCGCAGTTGTCATCGCGCGTATCGGCCTGGCCGGAGATGGCCAGGCCGAGATCGGCGCGGACGTAGAACCCTGTACCTTGCGGCGCTTGTGCGCTGGCCGTGGTTGGGGCAGCAACCAATGCGAGCAAAACCGCACCGGCCGCTGCCCAGGCACGCTTTGCCTGGACAATCATCCCGTTCCTCTCGTCCCGCGCCGGTCGCTGATTCTTGTGGCAGGGGTCCGGCGCGTGAATCGCTACACCGATATATAAGGAAACCTTGACAGTCAATTCAGATTCAATGATCTTTCGCAATTATCAACACCGGGTGTGTTGAGATCGCAACAGGCATCGGCCTGCGCAGGGGTCCTGGACCGGCGCATCTGCATGCCGGGCCGGCCCGCTGGGCCCGGAATCCTCGATTCGGTTGTAGGACGCGCGGCCGGGCTTCAGCGCGGGATCAGCGCCCAGTAGTCGAAATCGAGCAGCACGGCCGGGTCGGGCATGCCGTCCGCCCCCTTGTCGGGGAAGTCCGCGCAGGGCCGGTCCTTGGTCGCCACCGTGCGCAGGCGCAGCGCCCCGACATCCTCGCGCCCCTGGACCGCCGCCTTCTCCAGCACCGCGCTCCAGGCGAACACCGTGTCGCCGGCGAAGAGCGGGTTCACATGCCTTCCGGCGTTGATCGCGGCCAGACGGAAGGCATTGGCAAGGCCGTTGAAGCTGAGCGTCCGCGCCAGGCTGATCACGTGCCCGCCATAAATCAGCCGCCGGCCGAAGCGGCCCTGCCTGGCGGCGAAGGCGTTGAAATGCACGCGCGCCGTGTTGTGATAGAGGCGCGTCGCCATCATGTGCTCGGCTTCCTCGACGGTGATGCCGTCGACATGGTCGATCCGCTCGCCCACCGTGTAGTCGCCCCAGCGATAGGGCGATCCGGCCAGTCCGTCCTGGTAGCGCCGGCAATCGAGCTCGGCGGGTATCAGCAGCTTGTCCGCCGTCACGGCGTCGGCCAGCTCCGGCACCCGCTCGGCGGCGACTTTGGCCTGCTTGTCGCGCTTGTTCACCATCACCCAGCGCACGTAGTCCAGCACCACCTCGCGATGCTGGTTGCGCCCGGTCGTGCGCACATAGACCACGCCGGTCTCGCGCGAGGAGTTTTCCTTGAGGCCGATCACCGTCGAGCGCGCCGAGATGGTGTCGCCCGGATAAACCGGCGCGCCGAAGCGTCCCTCGGCGTAGCCCAGATTGGCGACCGCGTTGAGCGACACGTCCGGCACGGACTTGCCGAACACGACGTGGAACACCAGCAGCTCGTCGAGCGGCGCGCGCGGAAACCCGATCGAACGCGCGAATGGATCGGAGGCGGGCACCGCAAAACGCGCACCGAACAGCGCACCGTAGACCGCCGCATCTCCCGTCGTCAGGGTGCGCGGCGTGGCGTGAACGATCTCCTCATCGAGCCGGAAATCCTCGAAAAAGCGGCCGGCGCCCGTCTTGCTCGGCACGCTCAAGCAGCGGCCCCCTCGCGCTGCATGTCGTCGATCGATT
>CAYMTM010000211.1:0-7598 GCA_964393375.1 uncultured Rhodospirillaceae bacterium | reverse complement strand
GACCTGGGGAAAGCTGTTCGGCGCCACCGCCTTTGCATGGTACGGCGCCGCCTTGTGCTGGATCGCCTACGCCGCCGCGCTTGTGGTCGACATTGAAACGGCTGACTGGATCAGCCTGCCTTCGCCGGGCGAACTGGTCTCGATCATAGCCTTCGCACTGCTTGCCCAGGCCGTCAGCATGCTGGTCGGCATGATCCAGATGCGACGGCGGCCGCGCGGCCGCCAGCTCGCCTTGGGCCTGGCGCAATGGGCGGGCTTGAGCTGCCTGATCCCGTTTTTCTTCGTCACCCACAATTTCGACATGGTGAAGCGCTCGACCGTCTGGTGGTACGGCTTCCCGTTCCCGACCCAGGCCTTCCTGATGTTCTCCGCCCTCGCGTTCTTCGCCTGGGCGCTCGTCGCCGTGCACCAGTTGATGCGCGCCGAACTGCAGTATCGCGACGTGACCTGGCGCCTGCCCGCCTTCGCCTTGTTCCTGCTGGCCTACGTGACGGGGCTAATCCCACCGCAGCATCTTTACCCCATGCCATCGCCGGCTTGGCTTGCCGCCTGCGGGCAGACGATGCTGACGCTGTTCTATGTCACGCTCCTCGCGGCGCCCGGCGATCCGATTGCCTTGATGCGCTGGGGCAGCGCGTTGCGCCAGGGCCATCTGCGCTTGGTCCTGGAATTGATGCCGGGCTGGCTGCCGGCCGGCGTGGTGACCGCCGTCATCGGTTTGCTGGCGGTCCAGCAAGCGCCGGCGCTGGACGCCTGGCTGGTACGCAATGTCGGCGTGGCCTTCCCGATCGGCCATCGCGTCGCGCTGTGGGTCGCCGCCGTGCTGACCTTCGCCGCGCGCGACGCACTGATGGTGCTGCTGTTTGCGGTCGGCCGTCGCCCGGAGCGCGCCGACGTCAACGCGATCATCGGGCTTGCCGTCCTGCACGGCATCTTGCCCATAGCCCTGACCGCGATCGGGTTCGCCGGCCACGCCGGCCTGACCTCGGCCGTGCCGGGCGCCACCTCGATGCTGACCCTGGCGGCCGGCATCGCCCAGATCGTGCTGCTGGCGATCCTGCTCGCGGAGCGTCTGCGCCGGCTGCGCCCGACCGCATCCGCAGTCCCCGGTTGAAGCCGGCGCCGTCGCCTCGCTCCGGCAATCCCATTGCCTGGGCCCGGGCGGATGCTATAACCATGCGCGCACCGCGCGTTCCTGGGCCGCATGGTCTTTGCCCGATTTTTCATCAGGTTAGCATGGGTTTCCCGGAATCAACCGCAATTCGGCCGGGCAGCAGGCCTTCGGTCCCCAAGCCGCCGTCGTTCCGCCCGGGGGAGGGCGCCTAGATGAACATCCACGAGTATCAAGCCAAGTCCGTGCTGGCGAAGTACGGCGTGGCCGTGCCGCGCGGCGGCGTGGCCTATACGCCCGAGGAGGCGCAGATCGTCGCACGCGACCTACCCGGTCCGGTCTGGGTCGTCAAAGCGCAGATCCACGCCGGCGGCCGCGGCAAGGGGGGTGGCGTCAAGGTGGTCAAGTCGATCGACGACGCGAAGGAGGCCGCCAAGAAGATGCTGGGCATGACCCTGGTGACCCACCAGACCGGCCCGCAGGGCAAGGTAGTCAAGCGCGTCTATATCGAGGAGGGATGCGACATCAAGCGCGAGCTCTACCTTGGCATGCTGGTCGACCGCGCCACCGGCCGGCTGACCGTGATGGCGTCCACCGAGGGCGGCATGGATATCGAGGAAGTCGCCGCCAAGACGCCGGAAAAGATCGTCAAGGTGGCGATCGACCCCGCGACGGGAATCCAGGGCTTCCACACCCGCAAGATCGCCTTCGCCCTTGGTCTCGAAGGCAAGCAGGTCGGCGAGGCCGGCCGCTTCATCGCCGGCCTGTACAGGGCCTTCACCGACCTCGATATGAGCCTGGCCGAGATCAACCCGCTGGTCGTCACCGGCGACGGCAGGGTGATGGCGCTCGACGCCAAGGTGAACTTCGACGAGAACGCGCTGTTCCGGCACAAGGAGATCGAGGAGCTGCGCGACGAGGACGAGGAGGATCCGGCCGAACTCGAGGCGGCGCGCCACGGGCTCAACTACATCCGTCTCACCGGCAATATCGGCTGCATGGTCAACGGCGCGGGCCTGGCCATGGCGACCATGGACATCATCAAGCTCTATGGCGCGGCGCCGGCAAACTTCCTCGATGTCGGCGGCGGCGCGACGAAGGAGCGGGTGACGACCGCCTTCAAGATCATCCTGGCCGACCCGAACGTCGAGGGCATCCTGGTCAACATCTTCGGCGGCATCATGCGCTGCGACACGATCGCCGAGGGCGTCGTGGCCGCCGCGCGCGAGGTCAGCCTGCACGTGCCGCTGGTCGTGCGGCTGGAAGGCACCAACGTCGAGCTGGGTAAGAAGATCCTGGCGCAGTCCGGCTTGCCGATCGTATCGGCCGACAACCTGGACGACGCCGCCCAGAAGATCGTCAAGGCCGTGAAGGAGGCGCAGTAATGTCCGTCCTCGTCGACGCCTCCACCAGGGTGATCTGCCAGGGCTTCACCGGCGCCCAGGGCACCTTCCATTCCGAGCAGGCGATCGCCTACGGCACCAAAATGGTCGGCGGCGTGACGCCCGGGAAGGGCGGGACGAAGCACCTGGACCTGCCGGTATTCGACACGGTCGCCGACGCGGTCGCCAAAACCAGGGCCGATGCTTCGGTGATCTACGTGCCGCCGCCGTTTGCCGCCGACGCGATCCTCGAGGCCATCGACGCCGGCCTGCCCTTGGTGGTGTGCATCACCGAGGGCATCCCGGTGCTGGACATGGTTCGCGTCAAGCGCGTGCTGGGCGGTTCCAAGACGCGGCTGATCGGACCGAACTGCCCGGGCATCATCACGCCCGAGGCCTGCAAAATCGGCATCATGCCGGGCCACATCCACCGCCGCGGCGCGATCGGCATCGTCTCGCGCTCGGGCACGCTGACCTACGAGGCGGTGGCGCAGACCACTGCCGCCGGCCTCGGCCAGTCCACCTGCGTGGGCATTGGCGGCGATCCGGTCAACGGCACGAACTTCATCGATGTTCTTGAAATGTTCCTAAAGGACGACGAAACCAAGGGCATCATCATGATCGGCGAGATCGGCGGCACCGCCGAGGAGGAAGCCGCCGCATTCCTCAAGAAGAACAACAAGGGCGCCAAGAAAAAGCCTGTGGTGGGCTTCATCGCCGGCGTGACGGCCCCGCCGGGGCGGCGCATGGGCCATGCCGGCGCGATCATCTCGGGCGGCAAGGGGACGGCCGGGGACAAGATCGAAGCGATGAAGGCGGCCGGAATCACGGTAGCCAATTCGCCAGCCGGGCTCGGTACGGCCATGGTGGCGGCGTTAAAGGGTTAAAAAGGAGTTTGTCCCTACTTAGATAGGGTAAACCGGGCATCCAGAACCGGTGTTTGGAGAGGCCGAGGGGGGAGTCCGGCCGGCAAGAGGGTGATCATGACATCTCCGCTCGATCCCATTTCCTTCCTCAACGGCAACAATGCCGTTTTCGTGTCCGAACTCTACGCGCGCTACCTGGATAACCCGAACGCGGTGGACCAGAGCTGGCGGGGGTTCTTCGAGGACATGCACGAGGATGTGCGCGCGGTCCTCAAGGACATGCGCGGGCCAAGCTGGGCGCCCCGCACCGGGCGCGTGATCGGCAACGGCGAATTGGAGGCCGGGCCGGTGCTGGCGGCGGTACCGCCGGTCAGCGCCGTGCCGGTGGGCCTCGCCTCGGCCGACCGCGTGCGCCAAGCGACCCTGGATTCGATCCGCGCCCTGATGCTGATCCGCGCCTATCGCGTGCGCGGGCATCTGGCCGCGAATCTCGATCCGCTCGGCCTCAACCCGCCGAAGGCCCATCCCGAACTGGACCCGCGCACCTATGGCTTCTCCGAGGCCGATCTGGAACGCGAGATCTACATCAACTACGTGCTGGGGGTGGAGACGGCGCGGCTGAAAGACATCCTTCAGATCCTGCGCGAGACCTATTGCGGCTCGATCGGCGTGGAGTTCATGCACAGCTCCGAACCCGACCAGAAGGCGTGGATCCAGGAGCGCGTCGAGGGCATCCGCAACCACACCGACTTCACCGTCAAGGGCAAGCGCGCGATTCTGGAGCGGCTGACCGCGGCCGAGGTGTTCGAGCAGTTCCTCGACAGGAAATACACCGGCACCAAGCGCTTCGGCCTGGAGGGCGGCGAGAGCCTGATCCCGGCGCTGGAACAGATCCTCAAGCGTGGCGGGCAGCTGGGCCTGCGCGAGGTGGTGCTGGGAATGCCGCATCGCGGGCGGCTCAACGTGCTGGCCAATTTCATGGGCAAGCCGTTCAGCGCCATCTTCTCGGAATTCCAGGGCAATGCCGCCAATCCCGAAGACGTCCAGGGATCGGGGGACGTGAAGTACCACCTCGGCACTTCGGCCGACCGCGAATTCGACGGCAACGTCATCCATCTCTCGCTGACCGCCAACCCGTCGCATCTGGAGGCGGTCAACCCCGTCGTGCTGGGCAAGGTCCGCGCCAAGCAGCGCCAGCTCGGCGACACCGAGCGCGAGAAGGTCATGGGCCTGCTGATGCACGGCGACGCCGCCTTCGCCGGGCAGGGCCTGGTGGCGGAATCGCTCGAGCTTTCGGAGCTCAAAGGCTATCGCACCGGCGGCACGGTGCATTGCATCGTCAACAACCAGATCGGCTTCACGACCAGCCCGGCGCATTCCCGGTCCTCGCCCTACTGCTCGGACGTGGCAAAGACGATCCAGGCGCCGATCCTGCACGTGAACGGCGACGATCCGGAAGCGGTGGTCCACGTCGCCCGCATGGCGATCGAGTTCCGCCAGAAGTTCAAGAAGGACGTGGTGGTGGACATGTTCTGCTACCGCCGCCACGGCCACAACGAGAGCGACGAGCCCGCGTTCACCCAGCCGCTGATGTACCGCAAGATCGCCGCGCATCCGACCACGCGTAAGATCTATGCCGACAAGCTGGTGCGCGAGGGTGTCGTGCAGCCGGGCGAGCCCGAGGCCATGGTCAAGGCGTTCGAAACCAAGCTTGAGCAGGCCTACGAGGCGGCCGCCAGCTTCAAGCCGAACAAGGCGGACTGGCTGGAGGGCAAGTGGGCGGGGCTGGGCCTGGCGCACGGCGAGGAGCGGCGCGGCGACACCTCGGCCGACCTGGCCTTCCTGAAGGAGGTCGGGCTGAAGCTGACCGAGACGCCGACCGGGTTCCACCTCAACCGCAAGATCGCCCGCCAGCTTGAGGCCAAGCGCAAGGTGATCGAGTCGGGCGAGGGAGTCGACTGGGCGACGGCCGAGGCGCTCGCCTTCGGCACCCTGCTGTGCGAGGGCGTCCCGGTGCGCCTGTCCGGCCAGGACTGCGGCCGCGGCACGTTCTCGCAGCGCCACGCCGTCCTGGTCGACCAGGAGAACGAAGAGAAGTACATCCCCCTCAACGGCATCCGCTACGGCCAGGCGCCGTTCGAGGTGATCGACAGTCCGTTGGCCGAGGCCTCGGTGCTGGGCTTCGAATACGGCGTGTCGCTGGCCGAACCGCACATGCTGGTGCTGTGGGAAGCGCAGTTCGGCGACTTCGCCAACGGCGCGCAGGTCATCATCGACCAGTTCATCAGCTCGGGCGAGAGCAAGTGGCTGCGCATGTCGGGCCTGGTCATGCTGCTGCCGCACGGTTTCGAGGGGCAGGGGCCGGAGCATTCCTCGGCCAGGCTGGAACGCTACCTGCAGCTCTGCGGCGAGGACAACATGCAGGTGGTCAACGTCTCGACGCCCGCCAACTACTTCCACCTGCTGCGCCGCCAGGTCAAGCGCGACTTCCGCAAGCCCTTGATCGTGATGTCGCCGAAATCCCTGCTGCGGCACAAGCTCGCCGTGTCGAAGCTGGCCGAGATGGGGCCCGGCACCACCTTCCATCGTATCCTGTGGGACGACGCGCCGCCGAAGAACGACAAGAAGGTACGCCGCGTCGTGCTGTGCACGGGCAAGGTCTATTACGACCTGCTGGAGGAGCGGCAGAAGCGCGGCGTCGACGACGTCTACCTGATGCGCATCGAGCAGCTCTATCCCTTCCCGCTGACGGCTCTGGGCAAGGAGCTTTCGCGCTTCAAGGGCGCCGACGTGGTGTGGTGCCAGGAAGAACCAAAGAACATGGGCGCCTGGACATTCGTGGCGCCGCGCATCGAGGAAGTGCTGACGCAGATCCATGCGCGCCAGCCCAGGCCGATCTATTGCGGGCGCGCGGACAGCGCGTCGCCGGCAACCGGCCTGTATCGCCGGCACGTGGAGCAACAGGCGAAGCTGGTCAGCGACGCGTTGACCGCGGGATTGTCTGCGGCAAGCGCACGCACCAAACGCCAAGCGGCGGAGTGAACCGACCATGACGACCCAAATCGTGGTGCCCGCCCTGGGCGAATCGGTCAGCGAGGCGACCGTCGCCAAGTGGTTCAAGTCGGTCGGCGACGCGGTCGCGGCCGACGAGCCGCTGGTCGAGCTGGAAACCGACAAGGTGACGCTGGAGGTCAACGCGCCTGCCGCCGGAACGCTGAGCGAGATCAAGGTCGACGCCGGCGGCAACGTCGCGGTTGGCGCGCTGCTTGGCACCATTGCCGAGGGCGCGGTCGCGGCCAAGCCGGCGGCCGCGGCGAAACCCGCTCCGGCGCCCGCCGCGAAGCCCGCCCCCGCACCTGCCCCGGCTCCTGCCGCCAAGGCCGAGGCGATCGCCTCGCCCGCCGCACGCAAGCTTATGGCCGACGCCAAGGTCGGTGCCGGCGGCGTGCCCGCCACCGGCAGGGACGGCCGCATCACCAAGGGCGACGTGTTGCAGGCGCTGGAGGCGAAGCCCGCCGCGCCGCCGGCGCCCCGCCCGGCGATGCCGATCCCAGCACCGGTGCCGCAGGGCCCGCTGCCGCCGCGCCCGGAGGATCCGCGCGAGGAGCGCGTGCGCATGTCGCGCCTGCGCCAGCGCATCGCCCAGCGACTGAAGGAAGCCCAAAATACCGCCGCCATGCTGACCACCTTCAACGAGGTGGACATGACGAACGTGATCGCGATGCGCGAGCAGTTCCGCGACGGCTTCGAGAAAAAGCACGGCGTGAAACTCGGCTTCATGTCCTTCTTCGTAAAGGCCTGCACGCTGGCGCTGAAGGAGATCCCGGCGATCAATGCCGAGATCTACGGCGACGAGATCGTCTACAAGAACTACTACGACATCGGCGTCGCGGTCGGCTCGCCCTCCGGCCTGGTCGTCCCGATCCTGCGCGGCGCCGACGCGCTCAGCTTCGCCGAGATCGAACGCAAGATCGGCGATTTCGGCAAGCGCGCGCGCGACGGCAAGCTGGCGCTTGACGAGATGACCGGCGGCACCTTCACCATCTCGAACGGCGGCGTTTACGGCTCGCTGCTCTCCACGCCGATCCTCAACCCGCCGCAGTCCGGCATCCTCGGCATGCACAAGACCCAGAAGCGCCCGGTCGTGGTCGGCGACCGCATCGAGGCGCGGCCGATGATGTACCTCGCGCTCAGCTACGACCACCGCATCGTCGACGGCCGCGAGGCGGTCACCTTCCT
>CAYMTM010000210.1:0-7639 GCA_964393375.1 uncultured Rhodospirillaceae bacterium | reverse complement strand
GGTGGTGGTCACCTGAGGCATCGCTCCGGCGGGCAGGAACATGGCCGTGACCGACAGGCCCGCCGCCAGCAGCCCGGCCGTCGCAACGGCTGCGAGCACCATGAACAGGGCGTTGATCGTGTTGTTGGCGGCGATCACGCGGGCGCGGTGGCTCGGCTCGCTGCGCTCCTGCAGCATGGTATAGAGCGGCACGATGAACATCCCGCCGCAGATCGCCGTGCCCAGCAGGTCCGCGAGCACGCGCCAGTGGGACGGGTCGGCCACGTATGCGCCGGCCGCGATCAACCCTGCAGCCGGCCTGGCCCCGGTCTCGGTGGCGAGATAGAGATCGATCGTGAAAACCGAGATGCCCAGGGCCGCAAACGGTACGTGGCGCGCGCTGATCTCGCCGTTCAAGAGCTTGTTGGAGAGGATCGAGCCGATGCCGACCCCGATTGAGAACACGGCAAGGAACAACGTGACGACGTTCTGGTCGGCGTGCAGGACTTGGCTGATATAGGTGGGGAACTGGGCCAGCAAGGTGGCGCCCACCAGCCAGAACCATGAGATGCCCAGGATGCACAGGAACAGATCGCGACGCCGGGCGGCATAGCGCAGCATCTGCTTCGTCTCGCGCACGAAGTTGAGGCCGAGCGGCAGGCCGGGCGCGGCGGCAGGGGCGCGCGGCACGTAGAGGCTGGCCAGCAGCCCCGCGGCGGCCGCCGCCATGGCGACGGCGCCGGCAATCTCCGCGCCGGACGGCCACAGGATCACCGCGCCGCCGGCGATGGTTCCGAACAGGATCGCCAGGAACGTGCCGGCGTCGATCAGCGCGTTGCCGGCCAGCAGTTCCTCCTTGGCCAAGTGGTCGGGCAGGATCCCGTATTTCAGCGGGCCGAAGAAGGTGGAGTGGGTGCCCATGAGGAACAGCACGGTCAGCAGCAGCGGCACGCTGCCAAGCAGGAAGCCGGCGCAGGCCATCGTCATGAAAGCGAGCTCGAACAGCTTGATGGCGACGATCAGCCGCGACTTGTCGAAACGGTCGGCGAAATTGCCGGCGGTGGCCGAGAACAGGAAGAAAGGCAGGATGAAGATGCCGGCCGACAGCGTGGTGACCATCGGCCCGCCCAGCGACGTCTCCGCGCCGATCCGGTAGGTCGCAAGGATCACCAGCGCGCTCTTGACGAAGTTGTCGTTGAAAGCGCCCAGGAACTGGGTAGCGAACAACGGCAGGAAGCGCCGCACGGCGAGGAGGCGAAGGATGCTGCCTTGCATGGCGTGCTCCTTGGTCAGCGGGGCGGGGTTGCGGGCAGAGTCAGGGCGCGCCAGACGACCTCGGCCAGTTCCGCGGCGAGCGCGGCAAGCGGCCCCTTGATCCGGCCGTAGACGGCGAAGGTGGCGGTCTGGAGCACCAGGCCCATCGCCCAGGCGGTCGCCAGGTCGGGATCCCGGCGCGGAATCTCGCGCCGCTCGATCGCGGCCGCGATAACCTGCCGCAAGACGCCGACGGGGCTGGGCGTGCGGTCGTCGATCTTGTTCAACTGGCCGTGCTGCACGAACAGCAGGAAGCGGAACAGGACCTGGTTGGTGTCGAAAAATCGGCAGAACTCGGCGACCATCGCCCGCAGCTTGCCGCGAAGGGTGGGGTGGTCGGCGTGCAGCCGCTCAAGCGCACCGGCAAAGCGCGCGTAGTTGTCGGCGAACAAACGGCCCACCAAGTCGTCCTTGGAGGCGCAATGGCGATACAGCGCGCCCTCGGTCACGCCGACGGCGGCGGCGATGTCCCGCATCGAGGTCTCCGCCACGCCGCGTTCGACGAACAGGCGCAGGGCTGCGGCTTCGATGCGTTGGCGGGTATCGGGTGCGCGCGGCATGATGCCTTCCAACGTAAGTAAACGATCACTTACATAATCCGAACCGGCAGCGTTGTCAAGCCAAGGGCCGGCGGCGCCTGCGCTACAGTCGGGCGTGTCCAGTTAGTCAATCAATAATGCTTGTTCCGGCGGCCGAGCCGCACGCGGCCGCGGGAACGCGGGCAGTGACGCTCCGTTAACCCATCGACGGCCGCGGCGCGGCGCCGGCGTCGACGCCCCGCTTTCCGCCGAGCTGGAAGCGCTGCTGCGGCCGGACGGTTCCTCGCCCGAGCCGGTGCGTCAGGTAGCGTAGTCCGGCTCTTCCTTGTCGAGCACGCGCCGCCAGGCGTCGAGATGCATGCGGGCATCCATGCGCTCGCCCCAGGGGCCGTGATAGTTGCGCCGGTACCTGTCCGGGATGGACTTCAGCTTGCGGCCGGTCGACAGGGCCGTGGCCTGGTACATCGCCGTCCGCTCGGCCATGTAGCATTCGTCGAAGGCGTCGTGAACGGTGGGGCCCACCACCGTCACGCCGTGGTGCGCCATCACCATGATCGTCTTGTCGCCCATCAGCCGGGCGATGCGGTCGCCTTCCTCGTTGTCGGCCACGGGCGCGTAGCCCTCCCGGTCGTAGACGATACGATCGTTGAGCAGCAGATTGTTGTGGTGGGCGACCTGCAGCTCCTGGTCCTCCAGCAGCGACAGCGCCGTCAGATATTGCGGATGCACGTGCACCACGCAGGTCGCCTTCGGCATCAAGAGATGGATGCGGGCGTGGATGTGGAAGGCAACCTTGCGCAATTCACCCTTGCCACGAAGCACCTCGCCGTCCAGGTCGCATACGATCAGGGAACTGGCCGTCAGCTCGCGAAACAGCATTCCCCTGGGATTGATCAGGAACAGCGGCCGGTCGCCCGGCAGCATCAGGCTGTTGTGATTGCCGATCTGCTCGTTCCAGCCCAGCCGCGCCCCGACGCGGAACACCGCCGCCATGTCGCAGCGCAGCTGCCATTCTGCCTCGTCGGCCTTGGATTTCGACAATTCCGTGATGACCGCAGCCATGCGCGCTTCTCCCGCCGGTGCTCGTGAGCGTCAGGTTCGGGCGGAAACGTTAGGAGAGCGCTTGCAGGGACGTCAACCGCGTGTCCCGGCGGCCGCATTGTGACGAGAAATCCGGGCCGGCTGGAGGACGCCAAACCGGCCCGGATTCCTTGTGCCAGCGCGGTCGACCGCCCAAGGCAACCGCGTTGGAAGGCGGGCCCGGTGCGGGCCCGCGCATGGCGAGAGCCTAGAGCCGCGGCTGGTAGTGGCCGGCCGCCATCGGCAGGAAGCGGGCGAGATCGTTCGCCGGCGCCGGGGCCATCCAGTCGGTGGCGGCGAAACCGAGGCTGCAGCCATCGAAGTAGATCGGACGTCGGCCGCTCTCGAACGCGGAGCGCGCCACGCCCGCGGGCTGGGTGGACGCCAGCCGCGCGATCGGATTTTCGGCGGCGAAACCCGGGAAGTCGATCGTGGCGTTCAGATGCAGGCGCCGTTCGGCCAGGGGGCCGAGCAGGTTGCGCTTGACCGTGTCCATCGTCTCGGCGCCGACGCCGACGAGCAGGTAGACGGTCGACTCGAGACGATAGATGCAGCCCGTCGCGTTGGGCGCCGGCGCGCCGCACCATTCGGCAGTGCAGGCGGCCTCCTCGCGGATCGCCTGGATTCTGATGTCGTCGTGCGGCACCAGCTCGAGCCGCGCGTCGAGCACCGGCTCGGCGCTGTCCTCGCCCGGCCGGTCGGCCAGCCAGGCGCAACCCTCGAAGGGCAGCACCATGCGGGTGTCGTGCTGCAGCTCGATGCGGGAGAGCGAGCCTCGAAAATTCCAAGCCATGAATTCCTCCGGTGACTGAATCCTTCAGTCGAACAGCAGCGGCCGGGACGGACCTGCGATACAGGCCCCGGCCGCCCTAGCCGGCCGTGCTGGCCAGCGCGGTCTTGGCCTTGTTGAACATGATGTCGATCGAGCCGCCGACCGCCTGCATGGCGGCAATGGCCGCCACCGAGATCATGGCGGCGATCAGGCCGTACTCGATGACCGTGGTGCCGGCATCGTCGTGGATGAACTCGCGAATCTTACGGGTCATGGCGTCCTCCTACCTGTCGGACAGCGGTTTCACGTGGGCGGTTTGGCGTTTCAGCCGAACACGCGAATAACCTAGGGCGAAATTCGCCAAAATGCAAGACAAAAATCGGTAGAGGGCAAAAAATATTTGACACGTACCCTATTTTATTCAAATATGCCTAAATATAATGAAGAATACTCGAAGTATTAATGACACAGTATTCAAAAATATCCAAGTAATACTGACGACAGGAACCTGCGCTGTGTAACCGGGGCCGCAGCCGGCCGTCTTGACCCGGTGCATGGGGAGCCCAAGCATGGCGTATCGCGCGGTACGGGTAGGGATGCGGGCCTTGGGATTCGAAATCCGCGCCATGAGCAGGGCGGAGCTGGACACGGCGGTCGCCTGGGCCGGCCGCGAGGGCTGGAACCCGGGCCGGCAGGACGCGGCCGCCTTTCATGCCATGGACCCGCTGGGCTTCCTGGCGGGCGTCCAGGACGGCCGGATGGTGGCGTCGATCTCGGCCGTGCGCTACGCGCCCGACTACGCCTTCATCGGCCTCTTTATCGTTGACCGCCCCTGGCGGGGCCGGGGATACGGAACGCGGGTGTGGCGCGCCGGCATGGCGCGGCTGGCCGCGGTGTCGTGTGTCGGGCTCGACGGCGTGCCGGCGCAGGAAGGGGACTATCGGCGTGCCGGGTTCGCGACCGCCTATGGCAACCGGCGTTACGGCGGCGCGGCGCCGCAAGGCGGCAGCCCGGACGGTCTTGTCGACGCGCGCACGCTGCCCATCGGTGCGATCCTGGCTCTGGACCGGGCGATGTTTCCCGCGCCGCGCGCAGCATTCCTCGCGCAATGGATCGGGCTGCCCGGCCATCGCAGCCTGGCCGCACTTTCCGATGGCCGCATCGCGGGCCTGGGGATCGCACGTCCCTGTGCGCAGGGAACCAAGATCGGCCCGCTTTATGCCGATGACCGGGCGACGGCCGAGCGGATCGTGCGCGGCCTGTGTGCGACCGACGGCGGCCCGGCCTTCCTCGACGTACCCGACGTGAACGCGGCGGCCGTGGCGATGGCGGAGTCGTTCGGATGGTCGGTTTCCTTTACGGCGGCGCGCATGTATCGCGGGCCGGCGCCGTGCGTCGACCTCGCGCGGTTGTTCGGCGTCACCACGCTCGAGCTGGGGTGAGCCCTTGGCCGCCGACCTGACGATCCGACCGGTGGCGATGGCCTGCCTGCGCCGGGCGGGTTTCGTCGTGGGCTATGTCGCGCTGTACCTGGCGCTTGACCGCATCAGCCTGATTCAGCCCTTTGCCTTGGGCATCACGCCGTGGAACCCGCCCGCCGGGCTGTGCTTTGCCGTGCTGCTGCGGCACGGCTATCGCTTCGTGCCGATCACGGTCGTCGCCGTGGCATTGGGAGACGTTCTGTTCCGCGAGCTGCCGGCGCTGGCGGTCGAGACGCTGCTGTCGGCCGGTACGATCGCGCTCGGCTACGGCGTGGCCGCCGCGATCGTGCGCGACCGGTTAAAGGTTTCGCTTTGCCTGGAGCGCCATCGCGACCTCCTGTGGATGCTGGGGATTGCGTTCGTCGCGACGCTCCTGATCGCTGTCGCCGTGGTGGCTATTTTCGCGCTTGCCGGCCGTCTGTCCGCAGGAGACGTCGTGCTTGCCGGCCTGCATTTCTGGATTGGCGACCTGATCGGCATAGCCGTGCTCACGCCGTTCCTGCTGCTGGTGGCCGATCGGGACGCTCGGGCAGCGGCATACGCACGCCTCAACGTTCGCGAAGCCTTGGCGCAGCTCGTCGCCATCGACCTGGGGCTATGGACGATCTTCGGCCTGGAGCCGAGCGACCATTTCGAGTTTTCCTATGTCCTGTTCCTGCCGCTGATCTGGATCGCCATGCGCAGCGGCCTGATGGGAACGAGCTGGGGCATCGTCGCCACACAGACCGGATTGGTCCTGGCGGTGCAGGCGAAAGGACTGGACGCGGCGGCCGTAACGCAGTTACAGCTGCTGATTCTGGCGGTGGCCTTGACCGGGCTGCTGCGCGGCTCGGTCGTCGACGAAGGGCGGCGCGCCGCGGCGCAGTTGCGCGACAGCGAGGCCAGGCTTCAGGCTGTGTTGCAGACCGCGCCCGACGCGATCGTGACGTTCGCCGAGTCCGGCGCGATCCTGTCGGCGAATCCGGCGGCCGTGCGGCTGTTCGCGCTGCCGGATGCGGATTGGACAGGCCGCGTCATGCATGACCTGCTGCCGGGGTTGCCAGCGGCCGGTACCGACGAGCCGGCGGGCAGGGAGGTGCTCGCCCACCGCGCGGACGGCACCGCGCTGATGGTCGAGGCCGCGGTGGGAACCGCCCAGATCGACGGCGGCAAAGTGTTCGTTGCCGTCGTCCGCGACGTTTCGGCGCGCAAGCAGGCCGAGGCGCAATTGAAGGCGCATGAAAGCGAGTTGGCCCATGCCGCGCGCCTGGCGACAACCGGGGAGATGGCGGCCGCGCTGGCGCACGAACTGAACCAGCCGCTGACCGCGCTGATCGGCTTCGCGCGGGCCGGCCAGGCGGCGCTGCGGCAGGCCGAGTCCGGCTCCGCTGCGGCGCAGGCGGAAGCGGCGGCGCTGATCGACCGCGTGGTCGACCAGGCGATCCGCGCCGGCGCAATCATGCGCACGACCCGCGAGTTCCTCAGCCGCGGCGACATGCGGCGGTCGCGCACTGAGCTCGGGCCGGTCGTCGCCGCGGCCCTCGATCTGCTGCGCCCGGCGGCGTTGCAGCATCGCATCCGGGTGGAATCCAGCGTCGCGCCTGCCCTTCCGCCAGTGACCGTCGATCCGATCCAGATCGAGCAGGTCATCCTCAACTTGATGCGCAACAGCATCGAGGCGATCGTCCACGGCGAACCGGCCGCACGGCGGATCGCCGTCGCGGCGCGCCTGTCGCCGGACGAACCCGGCTTCATCGAGATTTCGGTGTGCGACACCGGGCCGGGCTTTCCCCCGGAGATCGCCGATCGCATGTTCAAGCCCTTCGCCACCACCAAGGCGGCCGGCACCGGCCTGGGGCTATCCATCAGCCGGTCCATCATCGAATCGCACGGCGGCCGCATCTGGGTCGCCGCGGCGGAGGCCGGTAAGGGCGCCGATGTCCGCTTTACGCTGCCGGTCGACACGGATTCCGGGCATGGAAGCTGACAAGCCCGGACTGTATATCGTCGACGACGACGAGGCCGTGCGCGAGGGGCTGCAGGCGCTGCTGCGGGCGCATGGCTATGCAGTGGAAACCTTCGCATCCGCCGCAAGCGCCCTCGATGCGCTCGACCGTGGCGGGTCGCCCGCCTGCCTGCTGGTCGACGTGCGCATGCCCGGGATGAGCGGCCTGGAACTGCAGCGTGAGGCCAGGCGCCGCGCGCCCGCCTTGCCGGTGATCATGATCACGGCGCACGGCGACATTCCCATGGCGGTGGGAGCGCTGAAGGCCGGGGCGGCGGACTTCCTGGAGAAGCCCTTCGACGCGGACGTGCTGCTGGCGAGCGTGACCGAAGCCCTGCGGCCCAAACAGACGGCCCCGGGCGGCGGGCAGGACCTGGCGGAAATCCGGCAGCGGGTGGCCGAGCTGACACCCCGCGAGCGTGAGGTGATGGACCTGGTGATCGCCGGACACTCCAACAAAGTAATTGCGCACCGGCTGCAGATCGCCGTC
>CAYMTM010000209.1:0-7652 GCA_964393375.1 uncultured Rhodospirillaceae bacterium | reverse complement strand
ATTGCTCGGCGACCGGCAAAGCGATCCTGGCCTACCTCGACCCGCTGACGATCCACCGCCTGCTGCCGGCGCGCCTGGTGCGCCACACCGCGGCCACGATATGCGACCGCATGGCCCTGCATCGCGAGCTGCGGCAGGTGCGCCTCCAGGGCTGGGCCCGGAACCGCGAGGAATGGCGCCCCGGCGTTTGCGCCGCGGCCGTGCCGGTGCGCGATGCGGACTTCGCCGTGGTCGCTGCCCTCAGCGTGACGGTGCCGAGCTCGCGCTTCGCCGAGGATGTTGTGCGTGACCGCCTGGTGCCGGCGTTGAAGGCGACCGGCGGAGCACTATCGCGCGAAGTGGCGCGCCGGGGACGTTGAATGCCGGAAGCCAAGGGGATCGAGCGCTTTTCGCTGCGCGAGCGCGTGGTGCTGATCACCGGCGCGCGCGGCGGCCTGGGACTGGCGATGGCGCGCGGGATGGCGGAGGCCGGCGCCATCGTCGGCATCAACAGCCGGGACCCTGCCCTGGCGACGCGGGCCGCCGCCGCAATCCCCAACGCGTTTCCCGCCGCCTTCGACATTACCGACCGCAAGACGACGGCCGCGGCGATCGACGCCATTGTGGCCGCGCGAGGCCGTATCGATTGCCTGATCAATAACGCGGCGCTGCGCGACCGCCGGCCGTTCCAGGAGATCGAGGCAGGCGATTTGCGGCGCATGCTCGACACCAACCTGGTCGCGGCCTACGAGGTCTCGCGGCTGGCGACCAGGCACATGGCCGCGCGCGGAAGCGGGCGGCTGATCTTCGTCACTTCGATGGTCGGCCCGCAGTCCTTCCAGGGCGATCCCGCCTACGTCGCCTCCAAAGGCGGCCTGTCGGCGCTGATGCGGGCGCTGGCCGTCGAGCTGGGGCCCATGGGCATCACCGCCAACGCCATCGCGCCCGGATTCTTCCTGACCGATGTCAACGCGGCGTTCTTCGGCAGCCCCCGCGTCGCCGACATCAAACAGCGCATTCCGCTGCAACGCTGGGGCCGGCCGGACGAGCTGGTCGGCGCGGCGATCTTCCTGGCCTCGGACGCCGCATCCTATATCAACGGGCACGTGCTGACGGTCGATGCGGGACTTTCGGTCGCGCTCTAGGTTTCCGTCGGCCGGCCGCGTGATATAAGCGTGCCTCCCGGGCTGAAGCCCTGCCCGCAACCGATGAGGATCGCCTTGAAATCTGTCGACGTTCTGCTGACCGCGCCGATGATGCCGCTGATCATGGACGGCGTTGCCGCCGCCTTCACCGCGCACCGCCCCTGGGAAGCCAAGGACCACAACGCCTATCTGCGCGAGATCGGGCCGAAGATCCGCGGCATCGCCGCCGGCGGCGGCCATGCCCGCGTCGACGGCAAGTTCATGGACTTGTTCCCCAAGCTGGAGATCATATCCAATTTTGGCGTGGGCTACGACAACATCGACGCGGCCGAAGCCGCCAGGCGCAAGGTCGTCGTGACCAACACGCCCGACGTGCTGACGGACGAGGTGGCGGACCTGGCGCTGGGCCTGCTGCTGTCGACCATCCGCCAATTGCCGCAGGCCGAACGCTACCTGCGCGCCGGCAAGTGGCTGCAGAAGAACTTTCCGCTCACCACGACCCTGCGCGGGCGCAAGGTCGGGATCGTGGGATTGGGGCGCATCGGCAAGGCCGTCGCCAGGCGCGTCGCCGCCTTCGACGTGCCGGTCTGCTACCACGGCCGCAACAAGCAGAACGACGTGCCGTATCCCTACTATGCCTCGCTGAACGCGATGGCGAAGGATGTCGACGTGCTGATCGTCGTGACGCCGGGCGGCGCGGGCACCAGGAACCTGATCAATGCCGAGGTGCTGCGCAACCTGGGGCCGAACGGCATCCTGATCAACGTTGCGCGGGGCAGCGTGGTCGACGAGCCGGCGCTGATCCAGGCCCTGCAGGACAAGACCATCCTGTCCGCCGGCCTGGACGTGTTCGTCGACGAGCCGCGCGTGCCGGCCGAGTTGATTGCGATGGACCATGTCGTGCTTCTGCCGCATGTGGGATCCGCTTCGGTCCACACCCGCAACGCCATGGGCCAGCTTGTGGTCGACAACCTGGTTTCATGGTTCGCCGGCAAAGGGCCGAAGACGCCCGTGCCCGAGACGCCCTGGCGCAAGGCCTGAGCGCGGCATACAAGCTGGCGCCGTCGGCCGTCGCATGAGCGCAAATCATCCGTCGCGCCGAAATTTGCTTTGTCGCGTCTGCGCCGCTGCCGGCAGTCTTCGGATGCTGCGGGGGAGAGCGCGATGACGACGGCAGACACACGCACCGGGGCTTCGCTACGCCGTCGCGAGGACGCGCGGCTGATTTCGGGCAAGGGCCTGTTCGCGGCCGACGTGCAACCGGCCGGTCTGTGTCATGTGGTCTTCGTGCGCAGCCCCCACGCCAGCGCGCGCATCAAGGCCATCGACACGACAGCGGCCAAGGCCGTGCCGGGCGTGCTCGCGATCTTCACGGCCGCCGACCTCGCCGCCGAGGGCGTGACCGGCATGCCGGCGGCGGTGGACCTGAAGCGCCCCGATGGATCGAAGGCCCCCACGACGCCGCGTCCGCTGCTGTCGCAAGGCGCGGTGCGCCATCTGGGCGAAGCAGTCGCCATGGTGGTGGCGTCGAGCGACTCGGCGGCACGCGACGCGGCCGAGCAGGTCACCGCTGACTACGATCCGCAGCCGGCCGTGACGGGCGCCCGGGCGGCGCTGGCGGAGGGCGCGCCGCCGGTCTGGGCGGAGGCGCCGGACAATATCGCCTTCCTCTGGAAGCATGGCGATCACGAGGGCGTCGCCAGGGCGATCGCGGGCGCGGCCCATGTGGCGCGGCTCGATTTCGTGTTGACCCGCGTCTCGGCGGCGCCGATGGAACCGCGCGTCGTCGTTGCCGCGCCCGGGGCCGATGGCCGCATCACCGTGCATGCCAGCACCCAGAACCCGTATCAGATCCGCGACGGCCTTGCGAAGCTGTTCAATCATCCCGTCGAGCGCCTGCGGGTCGTGGCGACCGATGTCGGCGGCTCGTTCGGCATGAAGGCGGGCCTGTCGCGCGAAGACGCGCTGGTGTTCTGGGCCGCCCGGAAGCTGGGCCGGCCCGTGCGCTGGCTCGCCGACCGCAGCGAGGCCTTCCTGGCGGACGACCAGGCGCGCGACGTGCATTTCCGGGCGGCGCTGGCACTCGACGCGCAAGGCCGGTTTCTGGCGCTCCAGGCGCATTACGACGTCAATATCGGCGCTTACCTGTCAGGCCGCTCGATGGGGCCGATCACCAATGTCGGCGGCGTGGCTGGGGTCTACAGAACGCCGGTCATCGCGGCCGAGGTATGCGGCGTCTTCACCAACATGATCCCAACCGCGCCCTATCGCGGGGCCGGAAGGCCAGACGCCACCTACCTGATCGAACGCCTGATCGACGTGGCGGCGCGGGAAACCGGCGTCGACCCGGTCGAACTGCGCCGCCGCAACCTGATCCCGGCCGAGGCGATGCCCTTTAAGACGGGCCTTATCTTCGAATACGACTGCGGCGATTTCCGCGCCAATATGGACGCCGCCGCCAGTCGCGCGGACGTGGCCGGCTTTCCCGCGCGGAGAGCCGAGGCCGCCAAGCGCGGTCGACTGCGGGGGCTCGGCGTCTGCAACCCGATCGAGGTGGCGGGCGGACCGTTCAACCGCGTTCTGCCCGACAACGCCCGCGTCGTGGTGAGCACGGACGGCACGGTCCATCTCTATACGGGCGCCATGTCGGTCGGCCAGGGGCTGGAGACCGCCTTCGCGCAGATCGTGTCGACCCGGCTGGGCGTCCCGATCGAGCGAATCTTCTACCACCAGGGCGACACGGACAACCTGGCCACCGCGCGTGGCAGCGGAGGGTCGAGCGGCCTGTGCGTCAGCGGCAGCGCCGTGGCGCTGGCGGTGGACCAGACGATCGAGGAAGGGCGCAGGCGCGCCGCCGACCATCTGGAGACCGCGGCTGCCGATATCGAGTTTGCCGATGGGAGTTTCGTGGTGGCCGGCACCGACCGCCGCCTGTCGCTGGTCGAAGTCGCCCGGCTTGCTGTCGCCGAGGCCAACCTGCCGCAATCCGAGCAGGGCCTAAGCGGCAAGGCCGTCTTTCAGCCGCCCAACGTCACCTTCCCGAACGGCTGCCACATCTGCGAGGTCGAGGTCGACCCGGAGACCGGCGCGGTCGCGGTGATTTCCTATGTCTCGGTCGAGGATATCGGCAACGTGGTCAACCCCATGCTCGTGCATGGGCAGATCCACGGCGGGGTGGCCCAGGGCATGGGCCAGGCGCTGTGCGAGCGCATCGTCCACGACCCGGACTCGGCCCAGCTGCTGACCGGCTCGTTCATGGATTACGCTATGCCGCGGGCAAGCGACATCCCGCCGATCACGATCGAGATGCGCTCCGTGCCGACGCGGGTCAACACGCTGGGCGCCAAGGGCGTGGGCGAGGCTGGCACGGTCGGCGCGATCGCCGCCACCATGAACGCGATCTGCGACGCGCTGGCGCCCCTGGGCATCAAGCACCTCGACATGCCGGCGACGCCCGAGCGCATCTGGGCGGCGATCCAGGCCGCCAAATCGGCGCGCTGACTCTCTGCCCAGGTCCATTGCCGCTGCCCGCATAGGGTGCCATTATGATTCCCTACTGCGCGGATGGGGGCCATGGGGGACCGCCGCAGGGTATTCCGGCTGATCCTGATCAAGCCGTCGCATTACGACGACGACGGGTACGTCATCCAGTGGGTCCGGTCGGCCATCCCTTCCAACACGCTGGCTGCGCTTTACGGCCTGGCGGCGGATTGCGCGGAGCGCCGCGTGCTGGGCGAGGACGTCGATATCGCCATTGAAGCCTATGACGAGACCAACACGCGCATCCGGCCGGCGCGCCTTGCCCGGCACGCCCGCGCGGCCGATGGCCACCTCGTCGGGCTGGTCGGGGTGCAGTCGAACCAAGTCCCGCACGCAGTCGACCTGGCGCGGGCGCTGCGCGGCCTGGGCGTGCAGGTGGCGATCGGCGGCTTCCATGTCAGCGGCTGCCTGGCGATGCTTCCCGAGCTGCCGGACGACGTCAAGGCGGCGATGGCGCTGGGTGTCTCGATCTTCGCCGGCGAAGCCGAGGGAAGGCTGGACGCGGTCCTGCGCGACGCCTGGGCGCGGTCGCTGAAGCCGATCTACAACTACATGGACGACCTGCCCGCGCTGGAAGGCGCGGTCTACCCCATCCTGCCGGCCGAGCGCATAACCCGCACCGCTGGCGCCCATACCAGCTTCGATGCCGGGCGCGGCTGTCCGTTCCAGTGCTCGTTCTGCACGATCATCAACGTGCAAGGCCGCAAGTCGCGCCACCGCAGTGCCGACGACGTGGAGCGCATCGTGCGGACGAACCTGGCCCGGGGGATAAGGCGCTTCTTCATCACCGACGACAATTTCGCGCGCAACAAGAATTGGGAGCCGATCTTCGACCGGCTGATCGCGATGCGCGAGAGCGAGGGGTTGAAGATCAGTTTCATCATCCAGGTCGACACCCTGTGCCACCGCACGCCGGGCTTCGTCACCAAGGCGGCGCGCGCCGGCTGCCGGCGGGTTTTCATCGGCCTCGAGAACATCAACCCCGACAACCTGATGGCGGCAAAGAAACGCCAGAACAAGATCACCGAGTACCGCACGATGCTGCAGGCATGGAAGGCCGTGGGCGTGGTGACCTATGCGGGCTACATCCTCGGCTTCCCCGCCGACACGCCCGAGCGCATCCTGCGCGATATCGAGATCATCAAGGAGGAATTGCCGGTCGACCTGCTCGAGTTCTTCTGCCTGACCCCGCTACCCGGCTCCGAGGACCACAAGAACCTCTCCCAGCGCGGCGTGTGGATGGACCCGGACATGAACAAGTACGACCTCGAGCACGTGACCACCGGCCACGCGCTCATGTCGCACGCGGAATGGCAGGGCATCTACGACAAGGTCTGGGAGGCGTATTACACGCCCCAGCATATCGAGCGCATCATGCGCCGCGCCGCCGCCTGCGGGATCTCGGTCGGCAAGGTCCTGTTCTATTGCCTCTGGTTCTACGGCTGCAAGTCGCTGGAGGGCATCCATCCGCTGGAGGGCGGCTATCTGCGGCGCATGTACCGGCTGGACCGGCGGCCCGGCCTGCCCATCGAGGGGCGCGCCGTGTTCTATGCGCGCTGGCTCGGCCACATCGCCCGCACACACTGGGGAATCCTGTGCCTGTGGTGGCGGTTCAACCGCGTTCGGCGCCGGATCAAGGCCGATCCGAACCGCCGCGCCTACACCGACCTGTCGCTGACCGCCGTTGCCGAGGATGGGGCCGACGCCCTGGCGTTATTCAGCAACACGGACGCCGCCAAGGCCGCGCTGGCAAAAAAGCGCCGCGACGAGCAGCGGCGCGCCGTGGCCGGCGCAGCGGTCTGACTGCTCCTTCGGACCGGACAGGGCTGCCCGGCGGCAGGGCGGCGGACGCACGTCCGCGACGCATCGCCAGTTCAAGGGCCACTGCGGCGGGTGGCGTGGACAAGCGGGTGTCGCGGAACTATCTTCCGCCGCCCCCTGAACCGCGCCAACCGGGCGCCCTCACCCGATCCGTCAAGAGGATGATCGCGATGACCGTACGCGCCGGCCGGGAGTTCCTGTCGATCCCCGGCCCCACCACCGTGCCCGACGAGGTGCTGCAGGCGATGCAGCGCCCGGCGATCGACATCTATTCCGGCCCGATGGTCGAACTGACCCACTCGATCATGGGCGATCTGGGCAGGCTCTTCCGCACCGAGGGGCGCTGCTACATCTACATCGCCAACGGCCACGGCGCCTGGGAGGCGGCGCTTACGAACGTGCTGTCGCGCGGCGACAAGGTGCTGGTGCTGGAAAGCGGCCTGTTCGCCGCGGCCTGGGGCGAGGCCGCCCGGCAACTCGGTATCGCCGTCGAGACCTTGAAGGGCGACTGGCGGCGCGCCGTGCGCCCGGCCGAGCTCGAGGCGCATCTGCGGCAGGACAAGGCGCACGCGATCAAGGCGGTGCTGGCGGCACAGATCGACACCGCCTCGGGCGTCGTCAACGACATCCAGGCGATCGGCCGCGCGATCAAGGCGGCCGGGCATCCGGCGCTGCTGATGGTCGATACGGTCGCCTCGCTCGCCTGCATGCCGTTCGAGATGGACGCTTGGGGCGTCGACGTCGCCATGTCCGGCTCGCAGAAGGGGCTGATGACGCCGCCCGGCCTCGGCTTCGTCGCCTGCAACGACCGGGCGCGCAAGGCGCACGAGAGTGCCGGCTTGCGCACGCCCTATTGGGACTGGACCTTCCGCGACGGGCCGGAGCACTACATGAAGTACGCCGGCACCCCGCCCGAGCACTTGCTGTTCGCGCTGCGCAAAGCGATCGACCTGATCTTCGCCGAGGGCATGGAGAACGCCCATCGCCGCCACGCGATCCTGGCCGAGGGCGTGCGCCGCGCGGTGGAAAAATGGGCGGAAGGCCAGGCGCTGGCCTTCAACATTGGCGAGGCGAACGAGCGCTCCAACACCGTCACCACCGTTCTGGTCCAGGGCGGACACGACGCCGAGACGCTGCGCGCCTATTGCAACGGCAAGTGCGGCGTGG
>CAYMTM010000208.1:0-7691 GCA_964393375.1 uncultured Rhodospirillaceae bacterium | reverse complement strand
CAACGACCTGCAGGCCAAGGGCGAGGCCAAGGTGATCGGCTGGGTGCACGAGGAGACGCCATGGCAGCTCGGTGCCGTGTTCACCAGCCCGAAGATGATCCAGGAGCGCCGGCCGGTGGTGGAGCGCTTCGTGCGCGCCTGGGTGGCGGCCGCGGCGGCGTACGACGCCGCGTTCCAGAAGCGCGACGCCCAGGGCAAGCGCGCCTTCGGGCCCGAAGCCGACGCGCTGATCGCCATCATCGCGAAATACACCAGGGCCGCGCCGGAAGTTATCAAGGTAAGCCTCCCCTATATCGATCCGCAGGGGCGGCTATTGGTGCGCGATCTTTACGACCAGGTGCGCTGGTACCAGGCGCAGAACATGGTCGACAAGACGGTCGATCCCAAGACGATCGTCGATCTCAGCTTCGTCAAGGGCCATCTGGACGTGCCGAACTGACCCGAGGGGCGCGCGGGCACGCAGCTTGGAACTCGTCGTCCACGGCGTCGGCCACGCCTATGACGGGCTCGAGGTCCTGGACGGCATCGAGCTTACGGTCCGCGACGGCGAAATCTTGGCGCTGATCGGCCCGTCCGGCTGCGGCAAGTCGACCCTGCTCGGCATCCTGGGCGGCCTGCTGCGGCCGACGCGCGGGACGGTCAGGCTCAAGGGCGAGCCGCCCCGGGGCACGCTCAATCCCCTCACCTACGTGTTCCAGGATTTTGCCCTGCTGCCCTGGCGCAGCGTCGCGGGCAACGTGTCGCTGGCGCTCGAGCACCATCCTCTTGGCGCCGAGGAACGCCGCAAGGCCGTGGACGAGGTGCTGGCGCTGACCGGCCTGGCCGAGTTCCGCGACGCGCTGCCCAAGCAGCTCTCGGGCGGCATGCGCCAGCGCGTGGGCATCGCCCGCGCCCTGGCGGCGCGGCCGGCCGTGCTGCTGCTCGACGAGCCCCTGTCGGCGCTGGACGCCCAGACCCGCGACCTCCTGCTGGAGGATTTCGAGCGGCTGCGGGCGCTGCGGCGCATAACGGCCATCTACGTCACCCACAACCTCGACGAAGCGCTCCGGCTCGCGGACCGCATCGTGGTGCTGTCGCGCCGCCCCGGGCGCATCCGCGAGGTGGTGGCGGTCGACGTGCCGCGCGCCGGGCGCAACGCAGCGGCGCTGGCCGGACTGCGCGAGCGGCTATGGCGGCTGATTCGCGACGAAGCTGCCTCGGCCGACCGGGAGATGGTGGCCCATGAAGACGCCTGAGGCTCCCGACCGCATCGTCCCGTTCCGCGGCGGCGGATTTGCGCCGCGCGTCGCGCGCGGGCCGGCCGTCGTCGCCTTCGCCTTGCTGATCGCGTTATGGCAGGCGGCGGTCAGCTACCGGATCGCCAATCCCGTGTTCCTGCCGGCGCCCGATGCGATCGCCAAGTCGCTCTACGTCCTGGCGGCCACGGGCGAACTGTGGCTGCATCTCTGGGCGTCGCTCCGGCGTATCGTCATCGGCTGGCTGCTCGGCACCGCCGGCGCGCTCGGCGTCGGCATCGCCATCGGCCTGTTCGGCCTGGCGCGCTCGGTCGGCGTGCCACTGGTCTCGGCCTTGTTCCCGATCCCGAAAATCGCGCTGCTGCCGCTGTTCATCCTGTGGTTCGGCATCGGCGAGCCGTCCAAGGTCGCGACCATCGCGTTGGGCGTGTTCTTCCCCACGGCGGTGGCCGCGTTCGGCGCGGTCGACAACGTGCCGCGCAGCCTGATCCGCATGGCCCAGAGCTTCGGCCTGCCCTTCGCCGACATCGTGCGCAAGGTGGTGCTGCCCGGCGCCTTGCCCGGCATCCTCTCGGGCTTCCGCATCTCGGCCTCGATCGCCCTGATCCTCGTGGTGGCGGCCGAGATGATCAACGCGCAATACGGCATCGGCGCGCTGGTGCTCTTTTCAGGCAACCTGATGCGCACCGACCAGCTCCTGGCCGGCGTGGTGGTGCTGTCCGTGCTGGGCCTGCTGATCGCCTGGGTGATGGGCCTATTGGAGCGGCGTCTGCTGCGCTGGCGCTAGACTGTCTGGCCAGGACCACGATCTCGCCGCGCTTTCCTCGGCTTTGCCGTCGACCTTGGTCTTGTCGACCGGGCCTTGCACGTCCGGAAAAATGGAGATTCGCCTCGTTGCCCCGGAGCACCCGCATAGGGGCGTTCGCGCCGCCGAAGGCACCGTGATGCGCTAGGATGGGCACCCGCCCAAGGTCCGGAGGTTCCGCCATGGCCGCATCCGCGCACGATTTCGCCTTCGTCGCCCTCGACGGCTCGCCGCTGCCGATGAAATCCTTCGCCGGCAAGGCGGTGCTGGTGGTCAATACCGCCTCGGAATGCGGCTACACGCCGCAATATGCGGGGCTGCAGAAACTCTGGCAGGCGCGCAAGGGCGACGGGCTGGTCGTCCTCGGCGTGCCATCCAACGACTTTGGCGCGCAGGAGCCGGGCGACGAGGCCCAGATCGCCCGGTTCTGCTCCTTGCGCTACCACGTCGACTTCCCGATGACCGCCAAGCAGGCGGTAGTCGGCGGCCGAGCGCACCCTTTCTACCGCTGGATTGCCGAGGAACTGGGCGAGGCCGGTGCGCCGCGCTGGAACTTTCACAAGTATTTGATCGGGCGGGACGGGCAGCTCGCTGGCGCCTGGCCGTCCTCCGTGGCACCTGAGTCCAAGGAACTGGCCGCGGCGATCGACGAGGCGCTCGGGGCTCGATCCGGGGAATAGCCTGCCGCGTACAGGCGTCATATCGTAGGGCCGCACCATCATTGGAGGTATCCGATGTCGCCGCTTTCCAGGTTCGCCCTCGCCCTGCCCATAGCCGCGCTGCTGGCATTCGCCGAGCCGCCGACGCCGAGCATGGCCGCCGGCAGCATCGTGGAACCGGTCCGCAGCGAGAGCGACTACGACAAGGCGGTCAAGGCCGTGAAGGCCGAGAAATACAAGGATGCGATCGAACTCTTGGAGAAGGTCGTTCTGAAGGAGCCGGGCAAGGCCGACGCCTGGAACTATCTCGGCTACAGCCAGCGCAAGACCGGCAAATACGACGACGCGCTGAAGTCCTACACCCGCGCGCTGGACATCGACCCCAAGCACAGGGGGGCGCACGAATACATCGGCGAGCTGTACCTGCAGACCGACAAGCTGCCCAAGGCCGAGGAGCACCTGAAGAAGCTGGGCGAGATCTGCGGCAATTGCTCCGAAAAGAAGGATCTCGAGAAAGCGATCGCCAGCTACAAGAAGGCAAAGGGGATAAGCTGAGGCCCGCCCTTTAAGCCGCCGGCAGCTCCTTCGCTTCCGGCACCACGCGGATCGAAAGCGTCTCGCGCCGGCCGCGCACGGCGATCTCGTGGCGGTCGAAGCGCGTGAGGTCGACCCCGGCGCGCTCGGCGACCGCCTCCGACAGAACGAGCTGGGCGCGGTATTCCTTGGTCAGCCCTTCCAGGCGGCTGGCGGTATTGACCGCATCGCCGATCGCCGTCACGCCGACGGCGCTGCCATAGCCCATCTCGCCGACGATCGCGGGACCGACATGCAGGCCGATGCCGATCTTGAGCGGCTGGTCGAGATCGTGCGCCAGGCTCTGGTTCAACTGGTCGAGCTGCGCTGCCATCGCGCGCGCGGCCGCCAGGGCCTGGCGGCAGGCCTCGTCCGGCGCGCCGCCGACGCCGAACAGCGCCATGACGCCGTCGCCGATGAACTTGTCGACGCGTCCACCGGCCTGCTCCACCGCGCCGCCCATCGCGCTGAAGTAGCGGTTGAGCAGGAAGACGATGTCGTAGGGCAACTTGCGTTCGGACAATTGCGTGAAGGCGCGCAGGTCGGCGAACAGGATCGCAACCTCGCGCTCCTGGCCCGGCATATGCGCCGGCTTGGCGAAGCCGTCGCGCGCGGTCGCCGTGGGCGGCAGCAGGGGCATCACGGTCACGTCGGCCACCGGCCGCGTCTGGCAGGCAAGCCGCACATTGGGCGCCGCCGCAATCCGCTCCAGCACCTTGCGCTCGGCGTCGCTTGCCGGCGGCAACCGGTCCATCCCGCGGCTGACGCGCACGCGGCAGGTCGAGCACCGGCCGCGCCCGCCGCAGACCTCGGCGTGCGGGATGCCGCCCTGCCGGCTGGCGTCCAGGATCGAGGCGCCGGGAGAGATTTCCACGATACGACGATCCGGAAACGTGATGCGCACGATCCCTTGCCGCCGCCGGACCGCGCTGCGTACCGCGCGCGCGGCGAATGCGCCCGCCACCAGCACCGCGAAGCCCCACGTGATCCAACCGGCGATGCGGTAGATCGCCGCGACCTGGGCCTGGTCAGGAAATCTCATGCGCGCTGCGACGGACCGCAGCCAGTCGGGATCGGCCATCAGCCGCTCGACCTCGCGTCCCGCATCGACGAATCCCAGCAGCGCCAGCACAGGCACCAGCACGGCGATCGCGAAAAGCGGCTGCGACCAGCGCGCGTACCACGGCTTCAACCGCCAGATCAGGTGCAGCCCCAGGCAGCCATGGGTCCAGGCGGCCAGCAGGCCCACGCTCTGGCGAAACCCAAGCCAGGGGCTGGCGACCCAGCTTGCCAACAGCACCGAGATGTAGCCGGAGCCGACGTCGAACAGCGCAGGGCCAAGGCGCATGGCCGTGACGTGCAACGCCATCAGCGGGACGATCGCCAGTCCCAGGATCAGCCGCGCCCATTCGCCGGCCGGCATGCGCAGCCGCCGGCGCTGGTAGATCGCCCATAGAGCGAGCACGCCGTGGACCGCGAGCGCGCCGTATAGCGCGATGGTGCCTGGGATGCTGCGCCAGATTGCCCGCAGCCACAGCAGCGCGTCGGCTGCCGCCTGCAGCGAGATCAGACCCAGGCTGTGATTGACAAGATGCAGCGCCACGTAGACGAACAGGATCGAGCCGCTGATCATGCGCGCATGGCGCAAGGCGGCGGGATCGACGCGAAATCGGCCGATCGCTGGGGACTGGTGGACGGCGGTCACGCTTGCCCGCTTGTCGGCTGGCGGATCGGTTTCACATCGCCACTATCGACCGACCGAGACAGGCCGCCAAGCCTCAATCGCCGCGCAGGCCAACTCTTGAATTGACTTGCGGCGGGGCGATGCAATCATTGCCGTCCCGCCCGCCCGGGAAGGATGATGCGCCCATGCGATGGACGATGTCGCGCCGCGACCTCTGTTCCGGCATCCTCGGCGCGGGCGCCGCCTTGGTCCTGCCCGGTGCCGGCGCCCTGGCGGACGACAATCCGTTCGCCGCGGTCGACGCCGTGCTCGACGCGCGCATCAGGCACACCAAGGGTCGCGGCCTGCTGGCGATCGCGCATCGCAGACGCCTGGTGCACGTCGCCGGCTTTGGCATGGATCGCACAAGCGACTATCCGATCTTCAGCATCTCGAAGTCGGTGACGGGCTTGGCGCTGGCGACCTTGGCGCAGGACGGCCGCCTGTCGTTCGACGACACGCTGGAGCGGCACCTGGGTGCGCTCATGAAGAGGCTTGGCCCGCCCGTTGATCCGCGGTTCGCCGGGATCGCGATCCGCCAGGTCGTCACCCACACCGCGGGCCTGCTGTCGAGCACCGAGGACGACGCGCTGATGAGCCGCCGCGAAATTGCCCGCATCAAAGGCGACCGCCGCAGCGTCCGGCGCGAGGACGTGCTGGCGCTGATCCTGAAGCAGAAGCTGCCGCGCGCACCGGGCGAAAGCTATGCCTACAGCAACATGGGCTACCTGGTGCTGGGCGCGGTGGTCGAGGCCGCCGCCGGCCAGCCCTACGAGGACTATTGCCGCGCCCGCGTGCTGAAGCCGCTGGGGCTGACGCGCCCGGCGATCGATCCCGATCTGCGCTATGGCGATTCCTACCTGGGCCGGCGCATGACCGCCCCCGAGGTGTTGCGGCTGCTCGAGGCCTACGAGGAGAACGATGCGCGCGTGCTGGGCCCGGCGATGCACGAATTCGCCGGCACGCCGCACGATTCCTGGATCAACGAGCAGAAGACCTCATTCTATTCGCTCGGCGTGTTCGCGCGCCGCGGCGCCTCCGGTTCACTTGCCTGGTGGAACAACGGCTTGGGCCAGGGCGCGGGCCTCGGCACGTCGATCTCCACCCTCGCCTCGCGCGGATCGGGTGGCGTCTCCGCCGTATGGATGGTTGCGCCGCGGCTGGAACGCGACAAATACTACGACTTCGACCGCGCGGTTTGGAGGCCCCTGCGCGAAATCAAGACCTGGCCCGATCGAAACCTTTACCCCGAGTTCGGACTTTAGCCATGACCACCCGCCGCCGCTTTCTCGTCGGTTCGGCCGCCGCCTTGTCGGCAGCGCCGCTGGGGCTGCAGGCCCAGGCACAGGGAGCCTTCGCCCAGGTCGACGCCGTGGTCGCCGCGCAGGTGGCCAAGCTCGGCGGCTCGGGCATGATTGCCGTGGTCAAGGACCGTCGCTTGGTGCACACCGCCGGCTTCGGCGGCATGAACCCCAAGGACCGCTACCGCGTCTTCAGCCTGTCGAAATCCATTACCGGCTTGGCGATCGCGAAGCTCGCGGCCGCCGGCAAGCTCGATCTCGACCAGCCGATTGCCCGCTATATCGGAGCGGCCTTGAAGAAATACGGCCCGCCGGCCGACAGCCGTGTGGCCGACGTCACCGTGCGCCAGACGATGATCCACATGGCGGGCTTCGCCAGCAACGAGCGCGAGGACGACCCGACAATTCTTGGCAAGGACCGGTTCGTGCCGCCAAAGGGGCGTGAGCGCGACCCGCGCTCCTGGCGCAAGGAAGACGTGCTGCCGGGAATACTCAAGCGCACCCTCGATGCGGCGCCCGGCACCCAGTACATCTACTCCAACGCCGGCTACGTGATCCTGGGCCTGATCGTCGAGGCGGCAAGCGGCGTGGGCTACGAGGACTATTGCCGCGAGGCCGTCTTCAAGCCGGCCGGGCTGCCGCTGCCGACGGTCGAACCGGACCGGCGCTACGTCGACAGCGTGTCGGGCTGGCAGATGACGCCGGCCGAGGTGATGAAGATGTGGGCGGTCTACGAGCCCGGCGACACGCGCGTTCTGACGCCGCAGATGCGCCAGCAGATCTTCGCCCCGACGCCCGCCTTCATCAATGAGCAGCGCCGCAGCTACTACACTTACGGCATCTGCATTCAGGAATTCCGTCCGGGCAGCCATATCTGGTTCCATACCGGACGCAACCAGTTCGGGCCGCAGGAACAGCAGCTCGTCACTTTCGCCACGCACGGCCCGACCATCTCGATGGTATGGGCGATCCGTCCCGCCCTGAACCTCCAGGGGTTGACCGCGCTTGATCGCGATCTTTGGGTCGCCCTGCGGGCCGTCACGGACTGGCCGGCGCATGACCTGTACCCGCAGCACGGCTTCTAGCCTCGTCCTCGCGCTGGGCTTGGCGCTGGCGGCGCCCGCGGCCTTCGCTGGGGTCGGCAACGCCGACAGTTCCGCGGGCGAAGAGGAGGACGCGCCCGCCGCGCCGACAACGCCAGCTGTGACGGCACCTGTCGCGCCCAAGGCGCCCAGCACGGTGCCGGTTGCACCGGTGACCGTGCCGATAGCGGCGGTCGCAGCGACGCCGAGCGGCGACGGCGATCGCTGTGCCGGCGACCAGGCCGCGTCGCGCCGCCCGCCCGCGCCGGTCGTCAAGAGCGCGGCGGCGGCGCAGGCCGTGGACGAGGCCGAT
>CAYMTM010000207.1:0-7793 GCA_964393375.1 uncultured Rhodospirillaceae bacterium | reverse complement strand
CCACGCCAAGCCGGCCGGCGCAAATGCGGGCAGCTTTGCGCCGCTGTCGCTGGCGGAGATCGCACGCAAGGCCGCCAAGACCGGCGGTCCCATCGCAGGCCACCACGAGGTCAACGCCGACGGCGCGGGCGTCAGCTTCGCGGTCCACCTCGCCGACGCCGAGGTCGACCGCGAAACCGGCCGCGTCCAGATCAAGCGCTATACCGTGGTCCAGGACGCCGGCAAGGCGATCCATCCCAGCTACGTCGAGGGCCAGTTCCAGGGCGGCGCGGCCCAGGGTATCGGTTGGGCGCTCAACGAGGAATACGTCTACGGCAAGGACGGGCGGCTGCAAAACCCGGGCTTCCTCGACTACCGCATCCCCGTCGCCTCGGACCTGCCGATGATCGACACGGTGATCGTCGAGGTGCCGAATCCGGGCCATCCCTACGGTGTGCGCGGCGTCGGCGAGACCTCGATCGTGCCGCCGCTGGCGGCGGTCGCCAACGCCGTGTCCAATGCGACCGGCGTCCGGCTCGCGGAACTGCCGATGTCGCCGCCACGGGTGCTGAAGGAGATCGACGCGCATGCGGCCCCGGCGGAGCGTCGGTGATGGTGCAGGTCAGGCTGTCGGGCCCGCTGAGAACGGCCGTCGGCGGCAAGGCTGCGCTGGAGGTCGAGGCGGCCACCATCCACCAACTCCTGACGCGGCTCGGTCAGGACCATCCCAAGCTGCAGCCCCTGATCGAGCGCGGCGTTGCCGTGTCGATCGACGGCCAGATCTACCGCGACGACTGGTTTCGCGCGATTCCGCCGGGCAGCGAGGTGTTCCTGCTGCCGCGCATCGCCGGCGGGTAGGCATTTCGCTTCGCCGGAAGCCCGGTCGCTACAGGTAGATGCTGCGGACGATCTCGGCCTCGTCGGCCGCGCGCGGGCCTATATCGTGGCGCTGCGACACCCGGCCGTCGCGCAGGATCAGGAACCGGTCCGCGACCGACAGTGCCAGCTTGATGTTCTGCTCGATGATGACCATCGCTATGCCGCGTTTCTTCAAGGCAGCGATGATCGCGGCGATCTCGTTGACGAAGGCGGGCGCAAGGCCGCCCGACGGCTCGTCCAGCAGAAGGAGCCTGGGCTCGCCCATCAGGGCGCGCCCGATCGCCACCATTTGCTGCTCGCCGCCCGACATCAGCCGCACCGCCTGGCGGCGGCGCTCGGCCAGCCGCGGAAACGAGCGGAACACGTCCTCGATCCGCGCGTCGGTCGCCCCGCCGCGCACCCAGGCCCCCAGGCGCAGATTGTCCTCGACCGACATGTCGGGGAACAGGTCGCGGGCCTGCGAGACCTGAATGACGCCGCGCCGGAAGATCTGGTGCGGCGGATGGCCGGCGATCTCCCGGCCCTCGAACAGGATCGAGCCCGCCAGCGGGCGCACGAAGCCGCTGATGGTGTTGAGCGCGGTCGACTTGCCGCTGCCGTTGGCGCCCAGCAAGGCCACGCACTCCGATCGTCCGATCGCGAAGTCCACGCCGAACAGGATCTGCTTGTTCGGGTAGCCGGCCTCGATGCCGCGGGCGACCAGGATGTCGTCAGGCATGGCCCAGATAGGCCTCCAGGACCGTCTTGTCTGCACGCACTTCGGCCGGGGGCGCATCGGCAACCTTGCGGCCGTAATTCAGCACCACGACCCGGTCGGAGATGTTCATGACCAGCTCGATCGCATGTTCGATCAAAAGGATGCCGATGCCCCGCTCGGAGGCCAGCCGGCGGATGATCCGGCCGAGCTGCTCGCGCATGTGCGGGGCCAGCCCGACCGCCGGCTCGTCGAGCAGCAGCAGCGGCGGCTCGGTCGCCAGCGCGCGCACGATCTCGACCATACGCTGCTGTCCGCCCGAAAGGTCCGACGCCAAGTTGTCCGCGACGTGGCCGATATCCATCAGCTCAAGCAACTCCCGCGCACGTCGTGTCGCGGCGGCCTCGGCGCGCCTGGCCGATGACCGGCCGAGCAGGAGGCCGAGAAGGCCGCTATCCACGCGCGTATGGAGCCCCACCAGCACGTTCTCCAGCGCGGTCAGGTGGTGGAACAGCCCACCGTTCTGGAAGGTGCGCCGGATGCCTTTGGCGGAGATCTGGTGCGGCAGCAGGCGGTGGATCGGCTCCCCCTTGAACAGGATGGCGCCGCCGCTGATCGGCGCGTTGCCGGCGACCGCGTTGAACAGCGTGGTCTTGCCGGCGCCGTTCGGGCCGATCAGCGCGCAAATCTCGCCCGGCGCGACGTTCAGCGCGACATGGTCCACGGCGGTCAGGCCGCCGAAGCGGACCGTCACGTCGTCGAGCTCCAGCAGCGCCGCCACGTCAGTCCCGGTAATAGCGGTCGACGAAGATCGGGTGGACCCGCGCCAGCAGGCTGGCGAGGCCCTTGGGCAGGAACAGGATCACCAGCACGATCAGCACGCCGAACAGCAATTCCTGGAAGCCCAGCCAATTGCGGAAGAATTCCGGCGCCGAGGTAATCACCGCGGCGCCGATCACCGAGCCCGTCAGGCTGCCCAGCCCGCCCACCATGATGACGGCGAATTCCAGGATCAGCTCGGTCAGGTCGAAGGCGATCGGCGTCACGTGGCCGACCAATGCGGCGTACATCGACCCGCCGATCCCCACCACGAACCCGCCCCAGGCGAAGGCCAGCAGGATGTAGCGGTCGGTCGGGATACCCATGGCGGCGGCGGCCTGCTCGTTGCCGCGGATCGCCATGAAGGCGCGCCCGAAGCGCGAGCGCAGCAGGCGGTCGGTCAGCACGACCATCAGCACGGCCAGGAACAGGAAGGCATAGAATTTGTGCCCCTCGGTCGCGAGCATCCAGCCGAAGACGCTCGGCTTGGGCACCGACATCCCGAAAGATCCGCCGGTCACCGGCACCCATCGGATATAGACCCAGCGCAGCAGCTCGCCGAAGGCGAGGGTCATGATCGCCAGGTAGAACAGCCGCACGCCGCGCAGCGCGGGTACGCCCGCCGCACAGCCCGCCAGCGCGCCCATCAGCCCGGCGGGCAGGATCGTCGCCCACCAAGGTACGCCAAGTTTCAGGGCCAGCACGCCCGAGGTGTAGGCGCCAACGCCGAAAAAGGCCACGTTGGAGAAGGCCAGCAGCCCCAGGTTGCCGACCACGATATTGAAGCCGATGCCCACGGGCACGTAGACCAGGACCAGGTTGACCACGTACATCCGGTACTGGTCGAGGTAGAACGGCAACGGAAACAGCGCGGCCGGCAGCAGCCAGAACAGCCTGCGGGCGGCCTGGGAGCGTCGGGCCGCGGCGGATGCGGCTTGCGTGCCGGCAGGTTGCGCCACGACGGTCGCTCAGATCCGCAAGGTCGCCTGCTGGCCGAACAGCCCGCTTGGCCTGATCAGCAGCACCAGGATCGTCGTGATATAGGCCGTGATGTCGATGAACACGGTCGACACGTAGAACCCCAGCAGCTTTTCCATGATCCCCAGCAGCAGGCCGCCGACAACCGCCCCGTGCAGCGACCCGAAGCCGCCCAGCGTCATCGCGGCGAAGCCGCGCAGCAGCGTCCAGACGCCCATGTCGGGCGACAGCGGCACGATCAGCGCCAGCAGCACGCCGCCGGCCGCGCCAAGCGCCGCGCCTGCGCCCCACATCACGCCGTGGAAGGCGTGCACGTTGATGCCCACGAGCGCCGCGCCGCGCTGGGACTGGAACACCGCCTGGATCAGCCGGCCGATCGGCGTGACGTAGAACACAACGAACAGGACGACCAGCAGCAGAATCACGAAACCGCCGATCATCAGGTCGTCCATGGTGAAGACCACCGGCCCGACCATGAACACATCCTGTGGATAGGGGCGCTGCAGCGTGGTGACCTCACTGCCCCAGCGCAGGCGCGCCGCGCCACGCACCGCATAGCCGATCGCCAACGCCATCATCGCCAACGACAAATGCGGCGCCGCGATGATCGGCTGCATGAACACGCGCTGGGTCAGAAGACCGAACAGGAACAGGCCGAGGAGGCCCAGCGCCATCGCCGGCACGAAGGGCAGGCCGGAGCCGATGAAGACGAAGACTGCGTAGGCCCCGGCCATCACCATGTCGCCATGGCCGAAATTGACAACGGTGGTCGCGCGGTAGCCGACGGTCATCGACAGCGCGATGAGGGCATACAGCATGCCCGTGGCAATGCCGCTGGCCACCAGTTGGGCGAACAGAGCTAGCACGGCGCTGGCCCCCTCGGAAACGAGCCAAGAAGCCGGGTGTCCGCGAGGATCGAACTCAGGACCCCCGGCGCGAACGGATACGCGGGAAGCGCGCTTACTCGGGCAGCGCCTTGCCCCAGGAGGTGTAGACGGTCTGCTTGCCGTCCTTGTCGAGCCCGACCGCGAACATCTTGGTCACGCCGACATGCTTGTCCTTGCTGTAGCTCACGGTATCGGCCAGCACGCCGGTGTCGAAGTTCTGGATCGATTCCATCGCTGCGATCCACTTCTCGCGGGTCGGGTTGGGCCCGGCGCGACGGAATGCCTCGACCGTGACGATCGCGATCGGAACGCCGAAATAGTAGAAGTTGGTCGGCGGACCGGCCTTGGGCAGCTCGTCCTTGGTCAGGTACTTGACGAAGATGTCGTGGAATTCCTTCAGCGCCGGGCTGCCGATCTTGGCCTTGAACTGATAGGGCTGGAAGAACTTCTCGCGCACCGCGGCGGGGTTGTTGACCTGCTGCACGGTCTGGTCGAAGTCGGCGCCCAGCGCGCCCACGACCGGGGCGGCGACCCCGAACTTCTGCATGTCGCGCAGCAGGATGATCAGCTCGTGCTGGTACAGGCAACCCATCACGGCCTGCGCGCCCGACTGCTTGATCTGCAGCACCTGGGCCGTTGCGTCGGTCGAGCCGCGTTCCATCGCCGTGCGCAGGATCAGCTCGCCGCCGTTGGCCTTGATGTAGTCGGCGGCCGGGTTGCAGTAGCCGTGCGCCCAGTCGTTGCTGTGCTCGACGATCGCCAGCTTCTTGATCGCCGGGTTGCTCATGGCGAAGCCTGCCATGGCCTGGCCGGACTCGATGCCGGTATAGGTCGCATGGAACATCGACTTCGAGGTCGGCCGCGTCAGCTTGGGATTGGCCGACGCGCCCATCCAGGGAATGCCTTCCTGCTCGACGATCGGCTTGATCGCCATGGCCACGCCGCTGCAGGGGTGGGCCATGATCATGAAGACCTTGTCCTCGTAGATCAGCTTCTTGGCGGCCGCGATGCCCTTGGCCTCGTTGCACGCGTCGTCGGCGAAGACCGTTTCGAACTTGCGGCCGTGGATCCCGCCCTTGTCGTTGATGTAGCGGAGATAGGCTTCGGGGCCGTAGTTCAGCGGATTGAACACCGCCGCCTCGCCCGTGAACGGACCCAGGTTGCCGATCTTGATCGTCTTGTCGGTTATACCCTGGGTGTTGTCGGCAAGGGCCGGGGCGGCGAGCGCGGCGAACGCGGCCGCGATTGCAAGCGCACGGAACCGGTCGATCGGGCGCATGGCGGTGAACTCCTCTTCGCTGCGGGCCTAGTTGCGAGTGTCGCGCCGGACCACGCGCGGTGGCGTATTGGCATTCGCCACGACGCAATACATGTGATCCGGCCGGCAATGGCGTGGCGACCCCTCTTGGCCGCTGGCAGGTATGTTAGCTGAAAGCGATTGCATGGCAAGCGCATGCCCGTCGCCAGCGATGCGGCGGACGGAAGCGAAGATGCGCCGACAGCCGGGCGCCGGAACCGGCCGTTCGCCAGGGACTATTGCAGCGCTTTGCGGACGACCGGAAGCGCGGCCGACGCCTGGGTCAGTCCGCGCAGCTTGTCGATCAGTCCCTTCACCGTGCTGACGCCGGCGCGCTCGAACTCGCCGCGATAGTGGATCACCAGACTGTACCCTTCGACTTCGATGTCGTTGATCCCGGGCTTGCTCGACTTGTTGTGTACGCGCCAGTCCACGTTGAGCGGCTTGTCGGAGGTGTTGACCAGCGTGTTGACCTTGATGTCGCCGTTGGGCTGGGTTTTCAGCGCACCGATGCTGAAGTCGCTGACCTGAGTGGTGCCGAACTTCTCGATCGCCACGTCGATGACGTAGGCCGCAAAAAGCTGCGTGAACTCCTTTTTGTCGGCAGGACTGACGGTGCGCGCCATCCGCCCCAGCGTCTGGATGGCCAGGGCGTCGAAGTCGATCGCCTCGAGCATGACCGCCGTAAACGCGTCGTTGCGCGCTTTGGCGTCCTTCTGGTTGGACAGCACGGCCACGGTGCGGTTGCCCATCTCGGTGATGAACTTCTTGGCCTCGTCCGGCGTGATCGCCGATGCCGGCGGCTTTGCCGGCGCCTTGGATTGCTGGGCCCAGGCCGCGGCCCCCGGCACGATGACCGACAGCGACAGGGCGACGGCCGCCGCCCTGGCGGCGCACAAGTAGAAACAGACAACCATGCAGCATCCCCCGGCCAAGTAGGCGTGCCGGCGATCCTGCCGACGCGCGGAAGCGATAATAGCGCAATCCCGGCCGGCAGGGCGATTCGATGACGGTTCTTAACCATCGGCGTCCGGCGCCGAGGCGCCGGTCGGTTGTGGCCCGTCACGGTTGGATGCTACGGTTGCCCAAGTCTTCGGCGAACCGGGAGACCACGGATGCGCCCGCCCCTTGGCCCGGCCCAGGCCCTGGCCGTCGAGCCCTCGGCAAAGCGCTTTCGCGTTTTCCTGGGCGACCGGGCGGTGGCCGACAGCGTGACCTGCAAGCTCTTGTTCGAGGCCGGTCACCAGCCGGTGATCTATTTCCCGCCGGGCGACGTGGCGATGGAGCTGCTGACGCCGAGCGCGCATGCCTCGCAATGTCCGCATAAGGGCGAGGCGCGGTACTGGTCGGTCAGCGCCGGCGGCAAGACCGCGGAGAACGCGGCATGGTCATACGCATCGCCGAAGCCCGAGGCGGCCGCAATTGCCGGCCATGTCGCCTTTTACTGGAACAAGATGGACCGTTGGATGGAGGAGGATTCGCCGCTGCTCGGCCATGCGCGCAACCCCTTTACGCGCATCGACACGCTGGCCAGCTCGCGTCTGGTGACGGTGAAAGCAGGGGGCAAGGTGCTGGTCGAGACGCGGGGGGCGATCCTGCTTTACGAAACCGGCCATCCGATGCGCCCCTATATCGCCAGGTCCGACGTGGCGATGGACCTGCTGCGTCCCTCGGCGACGCGCACGGTCTGCCCCTACAAGGGCGTGGCCAGCTACTGGAGCGCCATGATCGACGGCCAGGAGATCAAGGACATCGCCTGGAGTTATGCCGAGCCGATGCCCGAGGTGGGGCTGATCCGGGACCGCCTTGCCTTCTACCCGGAGCGCGTTGATCGGCTCACCATTGACCCGCGATGAAGACGGTGAAGCAAGAAGGGCCGCCCTTGCGGACGGCCCTTCCATTGTCCGACCTCGGTCGGTGCCGAGGATCGAAGCTCAGGTCAGTTCGCGCCTTCTTTCGCGGCGGTGACGACCCAGGCCTCGGCTGCCAACCGGATGCGACAATGAGACACTGGATCACCTCCTTTCCGAATTGTTGAACCCATCGCCAATATGACGGCCGCGGCCCTGCGCCACAAGGGGCCTCAGGCCGGGACTGCCTCGCCCAGCCAGTCGATCGCCGCCTGCACGCCGCCCTTGCCGTGCGGGATCCCAAGCGCGTTGAGCGCCGTCTCGACCACTCCCAGCGTGCCAAGCACCATCGGCGCGTTGACATGACCCATGTGTGCGATGCGGACCGCCTTTCCCGACAGCGCGCCGAT
>CAYMTM010000206.1:0-7830 GCA_964393375.1 uncultured Rhodospirillaceae bacterium | reverse complement strand
GGGCACGCTGCTGGCGATCGTGATGGCGGTGCCGGTCGCCTTCCTGGCGGCGCGCAATACCACGCCCAGCACCACCTTCGTGCGCCCCGTCGCGCTGCTGATCATCGTGTCGTCGCGCTCGATCAACGCGCTGATCTGGGCGTTGCTGCTGGTGACGATCGTGGGGCCGGGGGTGCTGGCGGGCATCCTCGCCATCGCGCTGCGGTCGATCGGCTTCATCGGCAAGCTGCTCTACGAGGCGATCGAGGAGATCGACCGCTCCCAGGTCGAGGCAGTGACCGCCACCGGTGCGGCGCCGGCACAGGTGATGGACTACGCGATCGTGCCGCAGATCATGCCGGCCTTCGCGGGGATCAGCGTGTTCCGCTGGGACATCAACATCCGCGAGTCCTCGGTGGTCGGGCTGGTCGGCGCGGGGGGCATCGGCCTGCAGCTCGAGGCGTCCCTGAACATCCTCGCCTGGCCGCAGGTCAGCGTGATCCTGCTGGTGATCCTGGCGACGGTGCTGCTCAGCGAATGGGTCTCGGCCAAGGTGCGGCACGCCATCATCTGACCGCGCGGGTCAGGTCTGGCGGCGGGCGGCTTGGTTCGGCGTCGTGATCGGCTGGTCGGCAGGCGCCCCCACCAGTTCGCGCTCGGCCTTGATGCGCTCGTAGAGTTCGCGCCGGAGCACGCTGGCGTGCGGCGGAAACGTACAGCCCAACTTGACCGATTTCCCGCGGACTTCGACGACCGTGATCTCGATCTCGCCGTTAATGATGACGGACTCGCCTACCTTGCGCGTCAAGAACAGCATGCAGCCCCTCCCTGCACCGCGGTCCGTCCCTTATACCCGGGCCTGTGAAACCGCATACAGAACATTACTGTAGAACAGCAATTTAGTAAAATGCGCTTTAAGACTGTCTTAATTTGTTGGCCTAACAATGCAGGTCCTGGCCCCGGAAAGGCGTCGGCACCGTGCCGCGCCGCGGGGACAATAGAGCCGCGATGGACCTGAGCAATTTCGCCGTCTTCGGCTTGATCCGCAAGCGCATGGGCTGGCTTACGGACCGCCAGACGGTCCTGGCCCAGAACCTAGCCAATGCGGACACGCCGAACTATGCGGCGAAGGACCTGTCGGAACCCGACTTCAAGCGGGTGCTGGAGGCCTATGGCATCGGCACCAGGAAGCCCGCGGCTGGACTGGCGGCGGCGCGTGCCGGTGCGACGGCCGGCGGCCCGGTCAAGCTGGCGGCGACCAATCCCGGGCATATCCGCCCGCCCATGCCCGAAGGGCGCGTGACGCCCATCGGCGCCAAGGGCGGCGCCGAGCGTTCGCCCGCCGGCAACGATGTCAGCGTCGAGGACCAAGTCTCCAAGGTCACGGAGACGCAGATGGACTACCAGTTGACGGCGAACCTCTATCGCAAGCACCTGGCGATGATCAAGTCGGTGGTGCGGCGCTAGCCGTCTGGAGCACGCAAGATGGATCTCAAGGACTCGGTTTCGGTCGCCACCTCTGGGCTGAACGTCCAGGCCAAGCGCATGCGCGTGACGGCGGAGAACCTCGCCAACGCGAATACGACGGCGCGCTCGCCCGACGGCGAGCCCTACAAGCGCAAGACCATCACTTTCCGCAACGAGCTGGACCGCGCAAGCGGCGTGCAGCGCGTGAAGGTGGACAAGATCAAGCAGGACACCAAGGCGGAGTTCGGGCGGCGGCACGACCCTTCGCATCCCGCCGCCGATGCGCAGGGCTATGTCAAGACGCCCAACGTCAATGCGCTGTCCGAGGCGATGGATCTGCGCGAGGCGCAGACCACGTACGAGGCCAACCTGCAAGTCGTGCGCGCGTCGCGCGGCATGATGTCCAGCACGGTGGACCTGCTGCGCGACTAGGACATTAGAGCAAGAAACGACGGAGACCGATCATGGCCGCACCGATTACCAGCGCGACCGCCGCTTACGCCTCAGCGCTCGCGAAATCGGACGCGCCGGGCATGGAGCCGCCGGCCGGCGATGGCGGCGGATTTGCAGGTGCGCTGAAAAGCGCGATGGGCGCGGTGGTCGACAGCGTGCGCGAGAGCGAGAAAGCGACCGTCGCCGGGATCGCCGGCAAGTCCGGACTAGCGGAGGTCGTCAACGCGGTCAACAACGCCGACGTGGCGTTGCAGACCGCGCTGGCCGTGCGCGACCGCATGGTCAACGCCTACCAGGAAATTCTGCGGATGCCGATGTAACCCGAGGGCTGCCGGGACCGGGCGGCCGTACGCCGCCACGAGGGAACATTGAACGAAACCGAAGTACTCGATATCGGCCGCGAGGCGATCTGGGTGATGATCAAGGCCGCCGGGCCGCTGATGATCGTGGCGCTGGTGGTCGGTCTGATCATCTCGGTCTTCCAGGCACTGACGCAGATTCAAGAGGCGACGCTCACCTTCGTGCCGAAGATCCTCGTGCTGTTCGTCAGCATGCTTCTGTTTCTGCCCTTCATGCTGGCGACCTTGCGCGGCTTCACCCTCGAACTCTTCGACCGTATCGTCGGCATGGGCTAGGGCGCCGGAGCCCCCGTTGTGCTCGACCGACTGATCCAGGCAGATCTTTTCGCTGTGATGCTGGTCTTCGCCCGCTTCGGGTCGGCGATGATGGTCCTGCCGGGCATCGGCCAGCAGACCGTGCCGATGCGCATCCGCCTGGTATTGGCGCTGGCCGTCTCGGTGGCCGCTGCGCCGGCGGTCGGGCCGCTGTTGCCGCGCCTGCCGGAAAGCGCGCTGGTGATGGCGGTGATGATCCTGGGCGAGATCGTGATAGGGCTGTTCGTCGGCACGCTGGCGAACATCCTGGCCTCGGCGCTCCAGATCGCCGGCATGGTGATGGCGTTCCAGTCGAACCTTGCCTCGGCCACGATCTTCAACCCGATGCTGGCCCAGGAAAGCTCGCCCTTCGGCTCGCTGCTGGCGAGCCTCGCGGTGGTGCTGATCTTCAGCGCCGACATCGACCACCAGGCGATCGCCGGGCTGGTGGACAGCTACCGCCTGCTCGCTCCCGGCGCGGTCCCTGACGGTCAGCTCATGACTGGGGCGCTGAGCCGCGTGGTGTCCGAGAGCTTCCGCCTGGCGGTCCAGATCGCCGCGCCGTTCCTGGTTCTGAGCTTCGTCTTCAACGTCGGCCTCGGCCTGCTGGCGCGCATGGTGCCGCAGATGCAGGTGTTTTTCGTCGGCATCCCGCTGCAGATCCTGGGCGCGCTGGCGGCGCTGGCGGTCACCTTGGCCGCCGGCATGGGGTGGTTCCTGCGTCACTACGCCGGGCTGTTCGACCAGATCATGCTGGGACGCTGAGGCGATGGCCGAGCAGGGCGAACGCGACGACGACAGCAAGACCGAGGAGCCGACTTCCAAGCGCCTGCAGGAGGCGCGGGACAAAGGCCAGGTCGCGCAATCGCGCGAGGTCGCCAACGCGGCAATGCTCCTGGCGGGCACGGTCGCCATCCTGGCGATCGGCGCCGACTCGGCGGCGAAGATATACTGGACCCTTCGCAGCTTCATCGAACGGCCGCACAGCTTTCCGATGGACGCCGACGCGGCGATGGTCCTGATGTGGGCCGTTTCCGGCGAAATCGGCTGGGCGGTGCTGCCGATATTCGCCCTGCTGCTGATCGTGGGGGTGGGCGCCACCATCGTCCAGCACGGCTTCGTCGTCTCGGCCGAGGCCTTGAAGCCCAAGTGGTCGAAGTTGTCGCCGGCGGCGGGCCTGAAGCGGATGTTCTCAACTCGCGGCTTGGTCGAACTGGTCAAGAGCCTGTTCAAGGTCTCGATCGTCGCGGCGGCCGCGGTGCTGGCCGCGATGCCGTGGATGAGCGGGGTCGAGCAGTGGGTCGGGCTCGGCATCGAGGATGTGCTGGCGACAACGATCGGCCTTACCCTGCGCATGCTGGCCGGCGTGGTGTCGGCGATGTTGCTGATAGCGGCGCTGGACTACGGCTATGCCTGGTGGGAACACCACCGCCAGATGCGCATGACCAAGCAGGAGGTGCGCGACGAGGGCAAGCAGCAGGAAGGCGATCCGCACATCAAGAGCAAGATCCGCGCCTTGCGCGTCGAGCGCGCCCGCCGACGCATGATGCAGCAGGTGCCCAAGGCCGACGTGGTGGTGACCAACCCCACGCACTACGCCGTCGCGCTGAAATACGAGCCAGAACGCATGAACGCGCCGCGGCTCGTGGCCAAGGGCGTGGATCAGGTGGCGTTGCGGATCCGCCAGATCGCCGAGGAGCACGACGTGACGGTGATGGAGAACCCTCCGCTTGCCCGCGCGCTCTATGCCGGCGTGGAACTCGACCAGGAAATCCCCGAGGAGCATTACCGCGCCGTGGCGCAGATCATCAGCTACGTCATGAAGCTCAGGGGCCGCGGACTGCCGGCCGCAGCGGGCCAGCGTTAACCATATCTTCAGGAATTGCTCGTCTTATCCGCATGGCGGTTAAGGATTTTCCCTGCCGCTCCGTCGGATCATCGCAAGGAATGCCGGATGGCGGCCAAGCCCGGACCTGAAAGGTTTTCAGCGGCGCCATGACTGGCACCCCGGACACTGCCGTCATCCAGGCGATCGGCCTGCGCGCCGACGCGCCCCGGCGCAACCTCGCAACCGCGGGAGCCGGACCGGGCGGCTGGATAGGGATCAACCTCGTCACCGCCGTCGCCTACGGCGTCTTCGGCCTGGCGGTGAGCTGGTTCTTCGCCGCCTACAGCCTGTTCCCCGCGCCGATCTGGCTGCCGTCCAGCGTAGCGGTCGTTGCCGCGATGGTCGGCGGCCTGCGCGTCATGCCGGGCTTGTTCCTGGGCTCGCTTTTCGTCAACTACCTTGTTTTCGACCCGCCCCTATACGAGGCGATCATCATCTCGCTGACCAATGCGCTGGGGCCGATCGCGGGGGCGACACTGAACCGGCGCCTGCAACCGTCCTCCGGGCTGTTCGTTCGGTTCCGCGGCGTCGTCGCCTTCATCGCCTGCAACGTGGTGCTGCACCCGGCCCTGACGGCCAGCGGCGGCACCTTCGCCATCGGCCTGGCCGGATTGCTTGCGGACAAGCCGCTTGACGCCGTCGCGCTCTATTCGATCTGGCTGAGCTGGTGGCTGTCGGACAGCGGCGGCACGCTGTTCTTCGCCCCGGCGCTGCTGCTTTGGCTGGGGGTCGAGAAGGCGCCGGTGGCGCTGGTCGGCCGCGAGCCACAGGTGGGCGAGCGCGGGGACGCCGCGGTGTGGACCGCGATCGCCGTCATCTCGGTCGCGCTGTTCGCGCCTCTGCCGCATCAGGGGTCGATCCACTGGGCGCTGCCGTTCCTCCTGGTGCTGCCCGTTTCCTGGGTGGCGCTGCGCATGTCGCTGCGCGCAGCCTATTCGCTGATCTCGCTGGTCGCGGTAGTCGCCTGTGTCGGCACGGTCGCGGGCTATGGACCGTTCCGCGTGCCGGGCGCCGGCAATCCGCTGCAGCTCGCGGGCCTACTGGTCGTGATCCTGGCGCTCAACGTGCTGACGATCGTGGCGCTCCTGAACGAGCGCCGCGCCGCCGAGGAAACCAGCAGTGTCAAGTCGCAGTTCCTGGCCAATATGAGCCACGACCTACGCACGCCGCTCAACGCCATCATCGGCTTTGCCGACATGATCCGCACCGAGACCTTCGGGCCGATCGACAACCCGCGCTATCGCCAGTATGTCGACCACATCCACGAAAGCGGCCTGATGCTGCTTGGCCTGATGAACGACATTCTCGACCTGTCGAAGATCGAGGCGGGACGGCGCGAGATGCAGCTCGAGGAGCTCGACTGGCGGCGGATCGTCGATTCCTGCCTGTTCATGGTAGGGCCCAAGGCCCAGGCCAAGAACATCCAGATCGACGCGACCGCCGACCCCTCGGTCGGGGTCTATGCCGACGACATGGCGTTCCGTCAGATCCTGCTGAACCTGCTCTCCAACGCCGTCAAGTTCACCGCCCGCGACGGGCACGTCACGATCCGCCTGACCCACGCCATCGACGGCACGACCGTATTGGAGGTCGCCGACACCGGCTGCGGCATGGACGCCGAGGAAATCCGTGTGGCGCTCGAACCCTATGGCCAGGTACGCGAGATCGCCCGCGGCCGCGAACCGGGCACTGGGCTTGGCCTGCCGATCTCCGTCCGCCTCGCGGAGCTGCATGGCGGCAGCCTTGCCATCGACAGCGCCAAGGGCAGGGGGACGACCGTGCGGGTGACGTTTCCCGCGCGGGCGGGATGACGTACGCCTATCGTTGAGGGCCTCGATGTCCCTCACTTTCCCGTCCCACCGTATATAATCGCCGCCCATGACCGGCTTAGCGCGGCGACTTCGGATCCTGGCGGAGCAGGGCGACCCCTGGCTGTTGCGCGTGGGGCTCGCGGTGATCCTGGTCGTCACCATGATGGTGCTGTTGGCGACCATGATCATCGGCGTCGACCCGGCGGGGCCGGCGGCGGCAGGCATTGCGCTGGCGGCGCTGGCGGGGATCGCTCTCTTGACTCTTGCCCGCACCGAGAAGGCGGCCCAGACCGCCAAGCGCCATGCCGAGGTGATGTCGCACGCGGCCGACGCGCTGCCCGGCGGGGCGGTGGTGATCGACGCCGAAGGGCGGCTGGTCCACGCCAACGCCGTGTTCCAGATCATGGTCGGCCAGATCGACGAGTTCCCGATCAACGCGCTCGCCACCCGGCTGACCCAGGACGAGCCCACCCGCATGCGCTTCGAGCGCCTGGCCGCCGCCGCGGCCCTCGGCCAGGTGGCGCAGGAGGAGGTCAGCGTCACCTCGCCCACCGGCAAGACCGCGTGGTGGGAGATCTCGGCCCACCCGGTTCCGGCGCTCTCGGGCTACAACCTCTGGACGATCAGCGACGTGACCGCGCGCCGCGAGATCGAATCGGTGGTGCGCGAGGAGCAGGCCAAGCTGGTCGACTTCCTGGAGAACGCGCCCATCGGCTTCTACTCGGTCGACGCGGAAGGGCGGTTCGAGTTCGTCAACCAGACGCTCGCCGCCTGGCTGGAGGCGACGCCGGAGGAACTGGTCATCGGCGGTGCCCGCCTGCACCAGTTTCTGGCCAGCCCGCCCAGGCCGGGCACTGCGCCCTACGATCCGTTCGGGCCGGAGTCCGCCGGCAAGTCGAACGAGGTGACGATGCGCGGCCGGCGCGGACGGCTGTTTCAGGCGGCGATCAGCCAGACCATCGTCGGCGGCGGGGTGGCCGGGCCGCTGCGCACCCGATCGGTCGTGCGCGACCTGACGCCCGAGCATGCGATGGCCGAGGCGCTACGTCGGTCCGAGCATCGCTATCAGCAACTGTTCGAGAACGCGCCGGTGGTCATCGCCTCGCTCGACAACCATGGCCGCATCCTCGACTGCAACCCGGCGCTGCGCCAGTTACTCGGCCCCGGGCAGGACCCGGTGGGAAGGCCGCTGGTCGAGCTGATCGATCCGCGCGACCGCAAGGAGGCCGAGGCGCGCATCCGCGCCACGCTGGCCGGCCGCGCGCCCAGCGGCGCGCGCGAGGTCAGGCTCGCCGACGGGCGCAACCGCATCGCCTCGCTGTATCTGAGCCGCCAGGTCGACGCCGCCGGCGCCGCCGGGCTGATGGCGAGCTTTGTCGACACCACCGAGCAGAAGAGCCTGGAGCTTCAGTTCGCCCAGTCGCAGAAGATGCAGGCCGTGGGCCAGCTTGCCGGCGGCATCGCCCACGACTTCAACAACCTGCTGACGGCGATGATCGGGTTCTGCGACCTTCTGCTGCTGCGCCACCGTCCGGGCGACCAGTCCTTCGCCGACATCATGCAGATCAAGCAGAACGCC